>DATMIX010000056.1:0-6592 GCA_035554095.1 Gaiellaceae bacterium
CGAGCGGCATTCCGAACCGGTTCATCTCGCGCAGCACCTCGCGATCCCACTCGAGCCCGAGCTGCTCCCGCCGGTAGGCCAGGAGCCCGAGGTAGACGAGCAGCGTTCCGGTGAAGTTGCCGACGATCACGCCGACCGGCCCGACGTCCCACACGACGACGAGGAGCAGCGTCGCGCCGATGGTCAGCCCGAGGTTGATCAGCGTCGCGATCAGGTACGCGACCGACCGCTGCTCGACGCGGAAGAGCGACGTCAACTGCTCGTAGTTCACGTTTGCCCAGAGGCCGACGAAGGCAGCGCGGACGAGGTTGCCGTGCGAGGTCGTCCCGAAGAGGAGCTGCGAGATGGGGTTCGCCAGGGCCAGCCCCGCGACGAGCCCGGCAGTCGCCATGGCCATCGTGAACCAGAACGAGGTTCGGATCACCCGCAGCTGGCCGGCGCTGTCCTTCATGTCGAAGTAGAAGCGGAAGAAGGCGCTCTTCACGCCGGCGGCGAGCAGCACGGTGAGGATCGCCGACAACGCGATCAGCGTCTCGATCAGGCCGTAGTCCGCCGGCGTCAGGTACCGCGTGTAGACGGGCAGCAGCAGGACGGCGATGAACCGGGAGACGAGCGAGCCGAGCCCGTAGATCGCCGAGTGGCGGGCGAGCTCCCCGAGCCTTCGCCCTAGCATCGCCGTCTCCGGGTCACGAGAGGTCGATTCGGTCGTCGGCGAGGAGCTCGAGGCGCCGGTTGCGCTCCGCGTCGAGCATCGCGAGCATCGTCTCGCGCATGGAGTCGCCCGGGTAGGCCCAGATCTCCGGGTGCGTCAGCAGCTGGAGCCAGGTGAACTCGGCGCGCGCGAGCTGCTCGTGCGGGCAGCCGTGGCGCCAGTGCTGGTTCGAGTCCGATCGGTAGTGGTCGGGGTCGAACCACGGCCCCTGCATCACGTTCACGAGGCCGTCGACCGGCTGCGACATGTAGTCGGGATCCGGGTTGTGCCAGGCAACGACGGGATCGAACCGGTCGTCTGTCTCGGCGCCCGGCCAGACGGCGTGCAGCCCCACCGAGTGGCCCAGCTCACGTAGCCGGTTGATCGCCCGGGTGCCCTCCGGCGAGGCGAGGTTGTAGAACACGCTCTGGGTCATCAGGAAGTACGTCGCCCGCGCCTCGGCCTGGGCCTCCAGCTCGGCCATGCGCAGCGCCGCGTCAAGCGAGAGGTCGACGTCATGGCGGAGGAAGATGTCTCCCGAGGCCGGCACCTGGTCGAACGAGGCGAAGCGGTAGCCGCCCGCCTTCGCCGCCTCGAGCAGCTCGCCGTAGTGCTCGAGCGAGAAGCCGCAGCTCACGGGCGCACCTCCACGTCCAGCAGTTTCGCTGCCGCCTCGGCTCGCTCGACGGCCTGGAGGTTCGTCGAGCCCAACGCGATCACGAATCCGCGCCTGTCGCCGTCCACCTGCACCGGCCGGATCGTCTCGCCCTCGCGGAAGTAGAGGTCGGCCTCGACCACTCCGGGAAAGGCCTTCACCCGCTCCAGCCCGCTCACCCGCACGAGCGTGCCGGTCGGAAGCGGCCCCGGCTCGGCGGTCAGGAACGAGATCGCGAGGGGCTGCTGGACGCGCGGCGCGACGAGGTCGTCCGGCACCGGCTGTCCGAGCGCCTGGAGGAGGGCGATCTCGATCAGGTCGACGCCGACGCCGTAGCGCGCGACCGAGTCCATCTGCCCGGCGGGGATCCGCGCCGCGACCTCGATCAGGCGGGCGACGCCGTCGTCGCCCCAGATCACCTGTGGATACGCGATGCCGTTCCGGAGACCCAGCGCGTGCACCGTCGAGCGGCCGACCTGCTCGACAGCCTCGAGCGCGTCGCCGTAGAGCGTCGACGGATAGACGTGCGCCAGCGCGACGCCGAAGCCGATGCCAGGCGGCCGGCGCCGGTCCGAGAGCGTCAGCACCGAGACCTCGCCGTCGCGCGCCACGAGCAGCCCGTTGACCTCGAGACCCGCGTGGTAGCTCTCGAGGATCGCCTCCTCCTCGACCGACTGCGCGAGCGAGGCGTGCAGGTGCCGCTCGACGTCGTCCACGGACGTGACGAGGAAGAGCCCCCGCTGACCTGCGGAGTCGGCCGGCTTCAGGACGGCGGGGAATCCGACCGCGTCCGTCGCTGCTCGAACCTCCCGAACATGCCGCAGCGCCGCGAACCGCGGCTGCAAGACGCCTGCGTCGGCCAGCTGCCGGCGCATCGCGATCTTGTTCGTCATCAGATGGGCCGTCTCTCGGCCGATTCCCGGGAGGCCGAGCTCCTCCGCCACGGCGGCCACCACCGGCACCGCCCGGTCGGCCGCGAACGTCATCACGCCCTCGACGCCATGGCGCCGCCCGACGTCTGCAACCGAGGCGACGTCGGTGAAATCGACGGTCTCGGCGACGTCGGCCGCCTCGAACCCGGGAGCCTCCGCGTTCCGGTCGACGGCGACCACCCTCGCCCCGAGCTCCTTCACCCGCTGGAGCGCACGGCGCTGATGGCGTCCCGCGCCTACGAACAGCACTGCTTGCCCGGTGATCAAATCAGCTTATTGCGGCCTAACCGCGCCTTTACATGGAAGTCGAAGGAGAGCGATGGGCCGGTATCTGATCAGACGCCTACTGTGGGCTTGCGTCCTGTTCCTGGCCGTCACGGTCGTCTCGTACATCATCTTCTTCATGATCCCGGCGGAGCCGGCGCGGCTGATGTGCGGGCCGCAGTGCCCGCCCGACCAGGTGGCGAAGGTCCGGCGGGAGATGGGCCTCGACCGGCCGGTGATCGTCCAGTACGGCGACTTCCTCAAGAACCTCGTCCTCCACCAATCCCTCGGGCGGTCGTATGCAACCCGGCAGGCCGTCACCGACATGATCAAGGAAGCCGCTCCCGTGACGGCGAGCATCGTGGTCGGCGGCGTGGTCCTCTGGATGCTCGTCGCGATCCCGCTCGGCATCCTCTCCGCGCTCCGCCCGCGGTCGCTCTTAGACCGCACGGGGATGATCTTCGTGCTCGTCGGAATCTCCGCGCATCCGGTCTGGATCGGGCTGCTCCTCATCTACTTCGTCGGGTACAAGGCGGGGCTGGCGCCGCTCGGTGGGTACTGCGACATGATCAACCCCGGAACCGACTGCGGCGGGCCCATGGACTGGGCGCACGCGCTGATCCTCCCCTGGATCACCTTTGCCCTCCTCTACGCCGCGCTCTACACGCGGATGATCCGCGCGAACGTGCTCGAGGCGATGAACGAGGACTACGTGCGGACGGCTCGGGCGAAGGGTGCGCCGGAGTGGCTCGTGATGCGCTCGCACATTCTCCGAAACGCGATGCTCCCGATCATCACGATGCTCGGGCTCGACATCGGCGTGCTGCTCGGCGGTGCGATCTTCACCGAGACCGTCTTCGGCCTGCCGGGGCTGGGCAAGACCGCGCTCGAGCGGCTGGAGGGGTTCGACCTGCCCGCCGTGATGGGCATCACCGTCTTCGCCACCTTCGCGATCATCGTGATCAACCTGATCGTCGACCTGCTCTACGCCTTTATCGACCCGCGCATCCGCCTGAGCTAGTTAGGAGGGTTCGCAAACCCTCCTAGGGCGACCCCGGCTTCACGGGGAAGAGGAAGTCGTACTTGTCCCAGCGAGCGATCTCGCAGCCGTCCTTGCGCGAGAAGTGCGCGTTCACGGTCTCGCCGAGATAGAGGCCCTCGACCTCGGCGACGGCCGGCCCGCCGTACTGCTCGGTGCACATCCTGTCGGCCGGCGTCGGCGCGAACGGCTCGTCGAAGGTCGCAAGGTGCTGGCAAGCAGCCTCCGGCTTCGGCAGCGTGCCCCCCGAGCGGTCGCAGTAGAGCTTCCACTGCTGTTGGCCGCCCGCGTCCTTGCCGTTCGGCCACGCGGTGATGCTGAGGACGGTCTGCGTCCCCGGCGTCTCGCCGCCCTCGTAGCCGCCGCAGCCGGCCAGGAGCAGGATTCCCACAACTAGACTCGCCGCGTGCCACTTCACGGTAAGCGCATTGTGCTCACGGGAGGCGCGGGCTTCATCGGCACAACGCTCACCCGGGGCCTGATCGACGACAACCAGATCGTCGTCTACGACAACCTCCATCGCGACGCGATGGGGGCGACGGAGCTCGCCGGCCACCCGAACCTGACCTTCGTGCAGGGCGACGTGCTCGACGCCGACGCCGTGCGAGAGACGCTGAAGGGCGCCACGCACGTCGTCCACCTGGCCGCGATTGCCGGCGTTGACACCGTGCTCGAGAGCCCGGTCCGAACGATGCGCGTGAACCTGATCGGGACCTACAACGTCCTCGAGGCCGCTCACGCCACGATCGACACCGTCGAGCGGCTCGTCGACTTCTCGACGAGCGAGGTCTTCGGGCGCCGCGCCTACAAGGTCGAGGAGATCCACGAGACTGCCCAGGGCTCGGTCGGGGAGGCGCGCTGGACGTACGCCGTCTCGAAGCTCGCGGGCGAGCACCTGGCGCACAGCTACCACGACGAGTTCGGCCTGCCGACGGTCTCCGTTCGGCCCTTCAACGTCTACGGCCCCGGGCAGATCGGCGGCGGCGCCATCCGAGCATTTATCGAGACGGCGCTTGCCGGCGACGACCTCGTGATCCACGGCGACGGCTCGCAGGTACGCGCCTGGTGCTACGTGGACGACCTGGTCGACGCGCTGCTGCTCGTGCTCGAGAGGCCCGAGGCGGTCGGCGAGGTCTTCAACGTCGGGAACGAGCGCTCCGTGCTCACGATCCTCGACCTCGCGGAGCAGATTCGGGCCTTGATGGGCGGGGGCGTCGAGATCACGTTTCGCCCGCTCCACTACACCGACGTCGAGATGCGGATCCCGAACATCGACAAGGCCCGAAAGCTGCTCGGCTGGGAGCCCAAGGTCGACCTCGAGGAGGGGCTCAGCCGCACGATCGCCTGGTACCGGGAACGGCAGCCGGCACCGACGTGATCCGGCTCGCCTGGCCCGACCTCGGCGAGGCCGAGCTCGCCGCGATCGCCGAGGTCCTCGAGAGCGGCCAGCTGACGATGGGGCCGAAGGTGGCCGAGTTCGAGGCGGGCCTCGCGCAAGCCTGCGACGTCGATCAGGCAGTCGTCGTCTCCTCGGGGACGGCGGCGCTCCACCTGTCGGTGCTCGCGCTCGGGATCGGGCCCGGCGACGAGGTGATCGTCCCCGCCTACACCTTTCCGGCAACCGCGAACGTCGTCGCGCTCGCAGGCGCTGCTCCGGTACTGGTCGACGTCGACCCCGAGACGATGAACCTGCGGGCCGAGGCGGTTGCAGACGCGCTCACCGACCGCACGCGCGCTGTGCTCGTCGTGCACCTCTTCGGGCGGCCCGCGCCGTGGGACGAGCTCACGGCGGTGGTTCCCGAACGGGTTGAGCTGCTGGAGGACGCGGCCGGCGCGCTCGGCGCCCGCAGCGCCGGACGCGCCTGCGGCGGGCTCGGACGCCTCGGCTGTCTCTCATTCCACCCGCGCAAGATCGTCGCGACCGGCGAGGGCGGAGCGGTGACGACGAGCGACGCGGAGGTGGCAGACGCGGTCCGCCGCTTCCGGCACCACGGAATCGAGCCGCGCGGAGAGTTCGAGATCCGCGCACCAGGTCTCAACTACCGCCTCTCGGACGTCCTCTGTGCGCTCGGCATCGCCCAGCTCCGGCGGCTCGACGAGCTGCTCGAGGAGCGCGAGAGGCTCGCGGCGGGGTACGCCGAGCGCCTCGACGGCGTCGTCGGGCTGCCGGACGCGGCCGACGGCGACCGCCATGGCTGGCAGGCCTACGTCGTTCGCAGCGAACAGCGGGACGAGGCGCTCCACGCGCTGCACGACGCGGGAATCCAGGCGCAGATCGGGACGTACGCGCTCCACCGGCTCGCCGCCTACGCCGACCAGGGCCCGTTCCCCGGCGCCGACCGGGCGTACGAGGAGGCGCTCGCCCTGCCGTTCCACAACCGCCTGACGGGGGAAGACCAGGATCGAGTCGCAGGGGTCTTGACAGGACTTGTAAGTGAGTAGTAACTTACAAGCGTGGTGACGAAGACAGCAACGCGCAGGTCGGCCGAGGAGCGCCGCGAGAGCATTCTGGACGCGGCGCTTGTCGAGTTCGCCGCCAAGGGCCTCCATGGCACGTCCACCGAGGACGTCGCCAGGCGGGCCGGGATCTCGCAGCCGTACGTCTTTCGCCTCTTCGGCACCAAGAAGCGGCTCTTCGCGGAGGCGTGCCGCCGCTGCATGCGGGAGGTGCGGGAGGCGATGACGGCCGCGTCAGCCGGCAAGACCGGGGCGGAGGCGCTTTCGGCGATGGGGCAGGCGTACATCGCGTTCCTGGACGCGGATCCGCGGCGCCTGACGCTCCAGATGCACATGTATGCGGCCGGGGACGAGCCCGAGATCCGCGAGGTCGCCCGCGAGGGCTACGGCGAGCTCGTCCGGCTCGTCCAGGCGATCAGCGGCGAGTCGCGGCAGGCCGTCTCACAGTTCTTCGCCCGCGGGATGTTGATCAACGTGATCGCGGCAATGCAGGTCCGCCATGCCGGCGTCGAGTGGGCTGACGACCTGATCGAGGGCTGCAGGGACTGAGCCCT
>DATMIX010000057.1:0-16051 GCA_035554095.1 Gaiellaceae bacterium
GGAGGTGATGACCGCCGACGCCTACGCGCACCTCGACGCGCTCAACGAGCGGATCCTGCGCGGCTGCCAGGCCGTGGTCGACACCCACTCGCTCGACGCCTACCCGGTGGGCATCGGCTCGAAGGGCTGCGTCACGTTCTCACCCGTGAAGGTGACCGACTACGAGGTCTTCAAGGACAACCAGGACGAGGAGCTGTCCGAGCTCGCGTGGCTCTTCAACGCGAACCGCGGCGTGTTCATGACGCCCGGGCGCGAGGAGGAGTGGACGCTGTCGGTCGCCCACGACGACGCTGCCGTCGACCGCTACGTCGAGGTGTTCCGTGAGCTCGCCGGCGAGCTGACGGCCTAACTCACCCTGATCCGGCCGCCCGGCTCTTCATAGGAGTGCGCCGCTCGGTCTAGTGTCCAGAGCACATCCGCCTGTGTCCGTGCGGGATCGTCGTTCCACACAACGAGCGAGTCGGTGTCGATCAGTTCGGCGAGCGCGTAGAGCGCGGCCGCGACGTCCTCGAGTGGCATCTCGCCGTCGGCGTCCGCCTGGCGTTCCATGACGGCGACGAGCGCGCCCAGGAGGGACCAGCTGGCCGCGGCGCCTTCCCAGGGGTCGACCTCGACGCCGCGGCTGTCACGCGCGTCAGCGTCCCGGCACCAACTCGTGGCGACGAGGTCCCGGGCCCCCCGGAGGAGCTGCAGACCCCTGGAATCACTCAAAGCCGTGCCGTCCCCCTCTCGTGATTCGCCGTGTATTCGGTTTGCCGTCGCCGGTCACCGGCGAAACATCGGCAAATGAGCCAACAGGCACCAGAGGAGCGGATGGCGGAAAACGAGGCGATCTTTCGCGACGCCAACGAGCGAATCGAAGGCCGCGCGCGCGAGCTCGAGTTCCAGCACCCCGTCCCGTTCCTGTGTGAGTGTGGCGATGCTCAGTGCCGCGCGCTCCTCAGGCTCCCGCTCGCCGAGTACGAGGCCGTGCGGTCGGAGCCGACGCATTTCCTGATCGCACCGGAGCACGAAGCCGTCGTTCGCGACTCGGGCCGAATCGTCAGGCGCGGGGACGTCTATCTCGTTGCCGAGAAGACCGGCCGGTCCGACGAGATGGCCGCGGAACGCGATCCGAGACAGAGGTCGGAGTCCGGCTAAGATCGGCGGCATGGACCCGAGAAAGGCGAGGCTCGGGAAGAACGAGGCCCTCTTTCGCGAGGTCAACGAGCGGATCGAGCGCATCAGCGAAACGCTGCAGATGACGACCGAGACGATCGACATCCTCTGCGAGTGCGCAAGCGAGACGTGCGTCGAACGCATCGTCGTCCCCTTGCCCGACTACGAGCGCATTCGGCGGGATCCCGAGCTGTTCTTCGTCCACCGCGGTCACGAGGAGCCCGACATCGAGGACGTCGTCGAGCAGACCGAGAACTACGACGTCGTCCGGAAGCGGCCCGGCGGGCCGGCCGAGCTCGCGCGCGAGCTCGATCCTCGCGACAACTAGGAGGGTTTGGCGGCCGCGAACCCCGAGGCCACCCGGGTAACAGGGCTCCCGACGAGCCGCGCATCCTCGAGCGCGCGCCAGCTCGGTCCCGCGAGAACGTCGACGTCCTCGAATCGGTAGGCGAACCGGTTGCACGCCTCGCGGCCGCCCGCCCAGGTCTCGGACGTGACGACGCCCCGCCAGGAGCCGCCGCCGGTCGGCAGGTACGCGGGCGTGCCGACCGCG
The DNA here is from genome assembly GCA_035554095.1 of Gaiellaceae bacterium. Taxonomy (GTDB): domain Bacteria; phylum Actinomycetota; class Thermoleophilia; order Gaiellales; family Gaiellaceae; genus 13-2-20CM-68-14. The sequence goes on from DATMIX010000057.1 coordinate 1,712, forward strand.
AGCCCGTCGAGGGAAGCGACCCAGACGTCCGGTCGCGTCTCGCGGACCTCGAATCGGTAACGATGACGCGGCCGGGCAGGGCCGAGGTCGGTGAACCGACGCGCCTGGCCGAGCGAGACCTCTTCGACGTAGAGCCGGAGCCCGGTGTGCGAGAACGCGGCGATGCCGGTCTGCAACCACGCGTTGCGGCCGCCCTGGGCCTGATGCAAGCCGCCCACACCCACCCAGGCCGCGGCATGGCCGGACGAGACGCGGGGAACGCTCAGAGCCGCCACCGTGGCGGCGACGCCGTGCACACCCTCGCGGCTCGCGTAGCCGCCGTAGCTGTAGCCGCGCGCGCAGGACGTCCCCGGCTGCGCCTTGTTCGGCGAAGCGAGCACCCATGAGGGTGCGACGATCAAAGACGCGACGGCGAGACACGCCGCCGCTGCGACTGTCAGGCGTCCCACGCGAATCCCCTCCTCCAGGGGAAAACGCTATACCCCCCAAAAGGGTTACGTCTAGACCGAAGTCCAGCGTTTACCGCCCGACCGGCGGCAGCGGCACCTCGGGGACGGAGACGACGCCCAGGCTTTCGAGCAGTCGGGCGGCCTCCGACGACTCCCCCTCGCCGTTTCCGCTCGTCCGCTCGCGGAGCCGCGCTGCCGCGCCCAGCGAGAGTGCGAGCTCGTAGGAGCTGTCACCCTCTCTCGCCACGCGGATGCTCTCGTCGAGGCACTGTTCGGCCCCGTCGGGGTCGCCGAGCTGCAGGAGCGCGTAGCCCCGGACGCGGTGGAGGAGCGCAAGGAGGGCCGGCGGGGCCTCGCCGTCGGCGAGCGTCCGCAACGCCTCGTCAGCGTGCCGGAGCGCCTCGGTCGGCTCGCCGGCGAGCACCGCTCGCTCCGCAAGCCGCGCCTTCGTCTCGAGCTCGAAGCTGCCCGCCCTGATCTCGTGGAAGGCGACCAGCGCCCGGCGGAGCAGGTCGAGCGCCTCGTCGAGCCGTCCCGATCGGGCCGCAAGCCGGCCGAGGTTGCTGACGGTCAAGGCGGCGAGCGTGCGGTGACCCGCTGCGTCGAAGAGATCCTTGAGCTCGTGGAACTGCGCCGCGGCTTCGTCGAGATGGCCCTGGTCCGAGCGGATCTCACCGATGTTGTTGTTGAGGGTCGCGGCGCCGACGACGTTGCCGACCCGCTCGTTCGCCTCGCGGCTGCGCTCGTAGAGCTTGAGGGCCTCGTTCCAGCGCCCCTCGTAGTAGGCGTCGATCCCGAGGTTGTTGAGCACGTTGGCCTGACCGAGCAGGTCGCCGATCTCCTCGTAGATCGGCAGCGCGAGCCCGCGGTACGCCGCGCGGTCCGGGCTGCCGATCGATGTGTAGGCGAGGTGAAGGAGGTAGTAAGCGTGCGCGAGTGCGCGCAGATCCTGTTCGGGCGCCGCCTGCTCGACGACCCGGTCGCACCACTGGATGCAGTCCTTGAACTCTCCCTGGCGGTAACGAGTGCCCGCGTACGCCAGGTTGATCTCGAGCTTCAGGTTGGCCCGCTCGAGCTCGTCCTCGACCGCCTCCGCAGCCTCGAGCGCGCGCCGGTACCAGCGCAGGGCGTCCGAGTAGCGGCTCAACCGGTCCCGGATGACCCCTTCCTTGAGGAGCAGCATCGGCAGATTGAGCTCCGCCCTCTCGGCGACACGCCGGGCACTCTTGTATGCGTTGGCCGCGTCCGTGTACAGGCCGGCGAGCTCGGAGACGTCGCCCAGCGACTCCCAGACGCCGGCGACCTCGGCCGAGTCGAGATCGGGGAGCCTCCGGGCCGCCTCGAGCGCCCGCCGGTAGAAGACGGCGGCCTCGACATTCGCGTACTTCTCCTGCGCCCGGTTCCCGGCAACCAGCGAGTAGCGGTAGGCCTTCTCGTGCTGCTGCGCGTGGAAGAAGTGCAATGAGAGGAGCTCCGCCTGTTCGACGGCGGAATCGCCGTACCGCGTCTCGTAGACCTCGCCGACGCGTGCGTGCAGCTCCCGCCTGCGCTTGAACGAGAGCCCCTCGTAGGCGGCGTCGCGGAACAGGGCGTGCCGAAAGCGAAAGGCTCCGGCCGTATAGGGATCGCGCTCCACGAACTCGGCGACGCGATCCCAGGCCTCCGAGTCGGCGGAGGCCGCGTCGTCTCCCGCGAGCACGTCGGCGATCAGCTCGCCGCTGAAGCTTGTACCCATCACCGCGGCGTAGCGCAGGAGCGCCCGGTCGCCGGGCGCGAGCTTGTCGATCCTGGTCGCGACGACCGTCTCGACCGTCTCGGGCAGCTCCTCCGCCGCGTGCTCGGTCGCGACGAGCTCCTGCAGGAAGAGTGGGTTCCCGGCGCCGCGCTCGGCGATCGCGGCAACCTCGTGCTGGAGCAGGCCCTCGGCCGCAGCGGCGGCGATCAGCGTCCCCGCCGCCTCCTCGGTGAGCGGCTCGAGCTGGATAGTCAGAGCCGGGACGGGCGGCACTCCCTCCGCCGCGACGAAACCGCCAGGCGTCGGGCGGCGAGTCGCGCAGAGCAGCCACGGCTTGCCGCTCACCTGGCCGCCGAGGTGCCGGAGCAGGTCGGACGAGGGCTCGTCCATCCAGTGGACGTCCTCGATGATGACGAGCGTCGGCGTGGGGAGGAGCTTCGCGAGGAGTTCCTCGATGACGCCGTGAAGGCGCGCCCGGCGGAACGCAGGCTGGAGCTCCTCGACCTCGGGCGTGGGCTCGACCTCGACGTCGATCGCGAGGGCGACCAGCGGCAGCCACGCGATGAGCTCGGGGCAGAGCGCTTCGACTTTGGTGCGCAGAGCCGCGGGCGCACTGCCGTTCGACCCCATGCCCAGGAGCGAGCGCAGGAGCCCACGGAAGGCGAAGTACGGCGTCGAGAGCTCGTACTGCTCGCAGCCGGTCGTCACGATCGTCATGTCAGTGCACTGGGCTTGCAGCTCGGTGACGAGCCTCGACTTGCCGATGCCGGGCTCCCCGGTGAGCTCGACGAGGCTGCCGAAGCCGAGCCGGACGGGGGCGAGCGACGCGGTCAGGATCGCGACCTCGCGCTCGCGGCCGACGAACGGCAGCATGCGCCCCTCGGGCGCCTCCTTCGCCCCGGCGGGCCTGTGAACGTCGTGCGCGACGACCGGCTCGGTCTTGCCCTTCACCGGGAACGGCGCCAGCTCCGTCGTCTCGAAGGCCGTCGTCGTTCGCTCGAGGACGTCGTCGGACGCGAGCACCTGGCCCGGCTCCGCCTTGCTCATCAGACGCGCCGCGAGCGCCGCCGTCTCGCCGAGGATCGTGTAGGTGCGCCGGAACGGCGCTCCCACTTCGCCGGCGAACACGCGCCCCTGGTTGACGCCAATCCGCAGCGGCAGGCGCAGGCCCGCTTCCGACACCGCGCAGAGCGTCCGCAGCATCCGCTCCTCGTCGTCCCCAGCGGTCTGCGGCACGCCGGCGACCAGCACCAGCTTGCCTCCGTCGGCGTCGATGTCGCTCTCGAAGACGCAGACACCGTGCTCGGCTGCCGCCTTCTGGGTCGTCGTGACGAGCTCGGCGAGGGCTTCCGCAGTCGCCGCGGGGCCCTCGCGTTCGATCATCGCGTCGGTGCCGTCGAAATGAACGAATGCGACCGTCGCTCGGCGGTGCTCGGGCTCGGCCGGGCCCGCCGCGAGATGCTCGCGGATCGGCTCGGGCACGCAGAGGCTGAGATCGAGCCCGGCGACCTCCGGCAGCGGCTCGAGGCCCGCAGGCTCGCCCGGGACGTTGCTCCTGAGGAGCCAACCCCCCGCTTTCGCCTCGCCGAGGACGCTCGCGGGGACGCCGTCGGCGGCCGCGGCGCTGAGGAGGATCTCTCCTGCCTCGGAGACGTCCTCGAGGCCGACCGTCGTCGTCGCGCCGGGACCTGTGACGAGCAGCTCCCGGTGAGTGTCGCCGACCAGGAAGAAATGGAAGGTGTCGCTGTGCACCCCGACGTGCATCCGCAGGCTCACCTGGCCCGCCGACGTACGGGGGTGGCCGATCTCGCGCAGCGCCCGCCGCATCCCGAACGCGGCCCGGGTCGCGCGCGCCGCATGCGCCTCGCCGGCGAAGAACAGGAGCAGGGCGTCCCCGCCGAACTTGACGAGGCCGCCGCCTTCGGCATAGGCGACGTCGAGCAGCCGGGTGAAGGTCGCGCTCATCACGTCCGAGACCTCCTCGGCGCCGACCTTGCCCTGACGCGCGAGCCGCTCGGACATCGCCGTGAAGCCCGAGATGTCGACGAACGCGAGCGTTCCCTCGAGCGCACGCCACGTCGCCTGCGCATCCGTCTTCAGCCAGTCGACGACGATCCGGGGCACATACGGGACGAAGTCGGGACGCGTGCCCGTCGTCGCGTCCGCGGCGAACACGTCCACTCCAGCGTGCCCCCGAACCTCGCTCAAACTCCCTCCATATTGCTGGAAAGTTGACAAAACCTGAAACCGTCGTAGATTTGTCGCGTCAGGGGGTTCAGGCGAGAGGGTGGCGTCGTGCGGCTAAGGAAGACGAGGCGGATGCGTGGGGTCATGGCGGTGGCGAGCGTCCTCGCTGCCGGAATCGTGCTGTTCGCCGGTCCTGAGGCCGTCTCGGGAGCAGGCGGCGACACGATCACCCAACCCCCGACCGTCGAGCTCGCGCCCGGCGGCTTCACGACTCTCGACCCGCAGACGCTGCACCTCGACGCGGCGCCGCCGAAGGCCGACATCCTGCTGGCGTTCGACACGACGTCGAGCATGTCGCAGGGGATCGTGGACGCGCGCACGGATGCTGCCCAGATCGTCAACAGCATCAAAGCTTCGATCCCAGGCGTGCGGTTCGCGATCGCCGATTTCCGCGACTACCCCTTCGCGCCTTTCGGGGGCGTCTTCGAGCCGCCCAACGACGACTACCCCTGGCGGGTCGACCAGGACTTCACCGGAACGCTCTCGGAGATCGCGAGCGCGCTGGACAACATCGGCGCGTGCACGTCCTGCGGGTCGGATCTCCCGGAGGCCTACAACCGCGCGTTCTACGAGGCGTACCACGACGGTGCGCTCTCCTGGGCGGCCGCCACGCCGCGGTTCATGGTGGTGCTCGGGGACTCCTACGGCCACGACCCGAATCAGGGCATCGACTTCGGGCCCGGAGGCGGAGGCGATCCGAACTGCCCCAGCACGCCGCAGATCGATCCGGGCCCCGATGCCACGCTCGGCACGAGCGACGACCTCGGGACGCTGCCGACCCTGACGACGCTGAAGTCCACGTACCACACGAACGTCTCCTTCGTGACGTACAACCCCACGGAGTTTGGTCCGCCCAACAAGGTCGCTTGTCAGACCGCGCTGGCCCAGTTCACGGGCGGCAGCGAGGTCGTGCACGGCCCGGACAGCCCCGCGCTCGGCAACCAGATCATCGGCCTGATCAACGCGGCCGCGGCGCGTGTCGACCAGGTCACGTTCGACGTCGAGAAGGTCAGCGGGCCGTCGATCGGCGAGAGCAACTGGTTCACCTTCGAGCCGTCGACGCTCGGCCCGGCGACGGCGCCGGTCGACATCCAATTCACCGAGCACATCGATGTTCCCGACGGGCAGGCCCTTGGGACGTACGTCTTCGCCGTGCACGCGAACGCCGACGGTGCACTGCGGGCGACGCAGACGGTGACGGTCCGCGTCGTCGGCGACGCGGTCTCCGACGTCCACCTCTCGGTCGACGAGAGTGCCCTGCCCGCCGGAGTCGCCGTGGCGCCGTTCTCGAGCATCCCGGCGTCGCGGATTCCGTTCTTCACCGGCGCGACCACGAGCTCGACCCCCTACGGGTCGACCCCGTACGGGTCGACGCCCTTCGGCTCGACGCCTTTCGGATCGACGCCGTTCGGATCGACGCCGTGGGGCTCGACGCCCTTCGGCTCCACGCCGTACGGCTCGACGCCATACGGCTCGACCCCGTTCGGATCGACCCCGTGGGGCTCGACGCCCTTCGGCTCGACGCCGTTCGGCTCGACGGGAGTGCTGGGTCAGACGCCGTTCGGGTCGACACCGTTCGGCTCGACTCCCTTCGACCACGTGCTGCTCTCGCAGCTGCCGCTGCTCAACCCGGCCAGCGGGGCATCCTGGCCGCTTGTGCTGGCCGGCACGCCGTTCGCGGGGCTGCCGCTGAGCGCGACGTCCCTTGCCGACGTCCTCGGCAATTCGACGACGCGCGACCGGCTCTACGCGCTGCCGATGAAGGACATCAGCTTCGCGTCGACGCTCTGGCAAGGCGTGCCCGTGGGCGCGATCCTCCTCGGTCAGTCGACCGTCGGTCAGATTCCCGTCCCGCAGTCGGTGCGGAACGAGACGGGACAGACCACCTGGCAGGGCGTGATCAACGCCGCGGGCGGTTGCGCGACCTGCGTCAGCAGCTCGAACACGTTCTTCGGGATCGCCATCGCCGGCGCGCTCGGGGACGCGCACATCGGCGCGATCCCGTTCGGATCGACGCCCTACGGCTCGACGCCGGGTGGACAGATCACGCTGAACTCGATGAACATCGCGGGCACGCGGCTCGCGGCCGTCCAGCTCTCGGCGATCACGCCGCTGTCCGACATCGTCGACTGCACGGCGTTTGCGTGCGCGGGCAAGACGCTCGGCGACGCGGCGGCGGCGCGTGCGATCAAGCAGAGCGCCACCCTTGCGAAGCTCTTCGACGACCTGCCGGCCGCCAATCCGGCGCGGCAGATGACGCTCGACGAGATCGTTGGCTCCGTGCTCCCCTTCACGGCCTATCCGTGGGAGGAGCTCCCGGTTCAGGGCCTTCAGGACGTTGCGGGTACGGGCAAGAACGCCCACTACCACGTGGACTTCACGCTCGCCTGTGGCAGCACGTCAAGCTTCCGCGTCGAGGTCCGGCTGCCGCTCGGGTTCATTCCGGTTCACGGCTCCTCGAAGCTCATCTTCGGCGGCCAGAGCGTTGCGATTCCGGACGCGTCGCTCACCACGAGCTTCGGCGGCGAGGGAGAGAAGCCCGAGACCCGCGCGGTCTGGACGTCACCCAACGGCGTGTGCACCGGCGCCGCCGGCGGAGCGAGGGCCATCCGCCTCGATTTCGCCGCGTTCACGGGCCTCACTCTGGGCGACCAGGCTTCGCGCGCACTCGTGACTGCGGCCGGGGTCACGCACACCGCGTCCGAGCAGGCGCCGGTCCTCGTGACCCAGAACCACGAGGCGAACGACGATCCGGCGACCGCGCCGACGATCTCGGACAACCAGCTGATCGTCGGCCACGTGGCGAGCGCCGGTGACAAGGAGTACTTCCGCTTCCCGCTGAGCGGCGTCCCCGTCAACTCGCGCCTCGTTGCCTTCCTCAAGGTCCCTGGCGGCGCCGATCTCGACCTGACCATCAACGGGCCCTCGCTGGCCCCGGTGCAGTCGACGCCGTTTGGAAGCACGAACCTCGGTGGGGTCCCGGTGCCGGATCAGCCGATCTCGACGGACAACTCGGACACGACGCCGCAAGCGAACACGCTTTCGGACATCCCGTTCGGCTCCACGCCGTTCGGGTCGACGCCCTTCGGCAGCACCGCAAGCGGCAGCGTCTCACAGAACCGCGAGAGCGCCTCGGAGCAGGCCGCGATCGTGATCCACCAGTCATCGAGTGGCATGGCGACTCTGGGGGTCACCGGCTACCAGGGCTCGCACAGCGACCAGCCCTACGTCCTCAGGCTCGAGGTCCTGCCGCCGCCGCCGCTGCCTCCATGCCCGGCGCGCACCGGCTACGGCGACGCAACGCAGATCGGGCCGCTGCCGGCGCCTTCGTCCCTGCCCGCTGCCACGAAGACCCTCTTCCTCGTCGACCGTCAGCGCTTGGCGCGCCTCTACACGAGCGCGACGGCCAGCACGATCGTCGCGCCGGCGAGTGCAGGTGGAGCCGTGGGTGCGAACCTCGCGGCGCTCGCTGCGCGGCCGGAGGTCCAGGGCGCGGTCCTCTCGGTCGACGGCAACGCGGCCGTACGCACCGCCTACGCGACCTGGGATGCCAACACGTGTTCGCCCGACGCGGCCAACGGCGTTGTCCGCTCGATCAACAGCCTGGTCGCGACCTATCGGGCGGCCCTGCCGAACCTGAAATACATCGTCCTGCTCGGCACGGACACGGCGGTGCCGATGTACCGGCAACCGGACCCGACGATCCTGTCGCCCGAGCTCGACGAAGCGGCCGACCTCGCATTCACGACCGCGAACCTCACGCGGGGCAACTCGCTCTATGCCGCCTCGGCGCAGAACATGGTGCTGACCGACGGTGCCTACGGCGCGTTCACGCGGATCCCGTGGCTCGACCACGAGCTCCCGCTGCCTCAGATCAGCATCTCCCGCCTTGTCGAGACCCCGGGAGACATCAACGGCCAGCTCGCCGAGTACCTCTCGGTGAACGGGACGCTGCAGCCCGGCACGCTCTCGCCGCAGCATGCGCTCACGACCGGCTACGACTTCCTCGCCGACGGCGCGGCCGCCACGAACGCGGCCCTCGGCGACACGACGCGCTTCCCGGGCATCACGACCGACAGCCTCATCTCTCAGATCGGCGCGCTGCCCGCGACGCTCTGGACGAAGACCGACGTGGACACGAAGTTCTTCAACAACGCCTCCGTCCCCGAACTAGGCGCCCTGTACGGCCACTACAACCACTTCGCCTTCAAGCCCGCCGGGCCCGAGAACGTGACCGACGTCGCGACGCAGGTCGTGACGACCAACGCCGCGGCCGTGGGCAAGAATTACGGGCGACATGTGATCTTCAGCGTGGGTTGCCACGGCGGCCTCAACGCAGGGGACGAGCTCGGCCGTGCCGGCGCCGCGGCGGACATCGCGGCGCAGTACCAGGACTGGGCGCAGACGCTGCAGCAGGACAAGATCGCGGCCTTCGTCGGCAACACCGGCTTCGGCTACGGCGACACCGACACGATCGCCGCCTCCGAGAAGCTCTTCAAGCTGTTCGCGGAGAACATGAACAAGGGCTCGTCGGTGCTCGGTGACAACTGGCTGAACGCGCTCACGGACTATTTTGTGAGCGCGAGCGTCTACAGCGCGTACGACGAGAAGGTGATGCTCGAGGCGACGTACTACGGTCTCCCGTTCTGGCGCTTCGGCAGCGCGCCCGTCGCCGTAGGCGGCTCCGGGATGACCACCTCGTCGAGCAACGGGATCGACATCGGCTCGGCCTCGCTGCCGACCCTCGGCACGATGCTCACGGCGAAGACCGGCGTCAACGGGACGAAGCACTGGGAGGGCCCGGCCGGAACGCTCGCCGTGCCGTACCGCCCCATCCAGCCGCTTGCGACCAAGGACGTGACCGTCCCCGGCAAGCAGGCCCGCGACGTCTTCCTTACGTCGCTGACCACGCACGACGTCGCCAACTCGAACCCGACGAAGGCGTACCCGGTCGCCAACGACTCGAGCAACGAGCCGAGCGCGAACTTCAGGAACAGCTACTGGCCTGCAAGCTTCGCGACGGTTCTCCGCGCGCCGCGCTTCGGCGCAGGCGAGCGTGACACGGTTGCGATCAACGCCGGGCAGTTCCGCCCGGGAACGAACACCGAGCGGCTCGTCGACTCGGTCGGCTTCGACGTCACCTACTCCACGCTCGCGGACACGACACGGCCGCTGATCTCACAGGTCGGCGCGATTCAGGACCCCGGCGCCACGACGGCGAAGGTCTTCATCAAGGCCAGCGACGCGTCGCCGATCCGGAAGGTCGCGGTCCTCTGGAACGACGGCCGCAACCAGTGGGGCTACTTCGACCAGTTCGTCCTTCAAAACGGGCTCTACGTCGGCACGCTCACGGGCGTCACTGGCCATGTCGAGCTCGGTGCCGAGGTGATGGACGTTGCCGGCAACGTCGGCCAGAGCTGGGACAAGGCCTTCAACTTCCAGGCCATCACCGACACCGGGGGCCCGGACATCGTGGTCGAGAACCCGCTGCCGACCAACGTCTACACGCTCAATCAGGTCGTGAAGCCGAACTTCACCTGCTCGGACGACGGCGGTGTCGCATCGTGCTCGGGCGCCATCCTCGTGAACGGCAACCTCGACACGAGCACGGTGGGCGACCATGTGTTCACCGTCACGGCGACCGATCTCGCGGGCAACACCGTGACGCGCACCGTCGCGTACAGCGTCCGCTACGGGTTCGTCGGCTTCAAGCAGCCGGTCGACAACCCGCCCGTCCTGAACGTCGCCAAGGCCGGCAGCACGATCCCGGTCAAATGGACGTTGCAGGATTCGGCCGGGAAACCGGTCTCGCAGCTGAGTGCCGTCACGGCGATCGCGGTCCAGACAATTCCCTGCCCCGCCGCCCCGACGGACGCGATCGAGACGACCGTCGCGCCTGGGCTCTCCGGGCTGACCTACGACACAGCCGGCAAGCAGTTCATCTTCAACTGGCAGACCCTGAGTACGTGGACGGGCTGCCGCCGACTCACGGTCGAGTTCGCGGACGGCACCTCACGGTACGCCGACTTCCAGTTCAAGTGATCGCGGGCGCCGCGAGGCGCAGGCGCGATACTGCGTAGGTCGCCGCGCACAGCGCGGCCATCAGGAGATACGGAACCGCGTCGCCGGCGATCGAAGCCAGCGTTCCCCCCACTGCGGGACCGACGATGGCTCCCACCGCCCAGCCTGCGTTCATCAGGCCGAAGGCGAGGCCCTTCGCGACTCCCTGCTCCTCGGCCCCGTCCGAGATCAGTGCGAGGCCCGGTGTGTAGAACGAGCCGTACGCGATTCCGGCCGCGAGCACGAGTGGAACGATCGCCGCCGGTCTGCCCGCCCAGGCAAGGAGCAGTGACACGGCGATCGACGCCAGCAGGGCCGCGCGCACGGGCTGCATGCGCCCGCGACGGTCGGTGAGCCTGCCCAGCAAGGGGTTGAGCACGACCTCGAGTGCCGTCGTGGCGAGGAAGACGGCGCCGATCGCGATCGTGCCCCAGCCGAACTCGTCGAGGCGGAGGGGCACGAGCACGATCAGCACGCCGAAGAGGAGCGCCGGCAGCACGATCAGCCAGGCGCCCGCGTAGATCTGGGGCCCGCGGAGGGCCCGCAGGCCCTCGGCCAGCCGCTGCGGCTCGGGTGCAGCGGCAGGGGTCGAACCCGCCCAGGCGATCAGTGCGGCGCCGACCGCCGAGACGATCAGGAAGGCGGGGCGGACCCCGACGAGCCCGGCGACGGCTCCGAGCACCGGGCCCATGAGCGCGCCGAACACGGCGGAGCCCATCGCCGTCCCGAGCAGCTCTCCGCGGCGCTCGCGCGGCGCCACGCCGATCAACCAGGCGAGGCCGCCCGCCCACGAGAAGACGCTGCCGAACCCCTGGAGGAAACGGGCCAGCGAGAGCGTCCAGACATCGTCGGCAAGCGCGAAGCCGAGGCTGGACGCGGACATCAGGGTCAGGCCCGTAAGCACCGCGGCCTTCGGTCCCCAGCGCGAGGTGGCGACGCCGCCGGGGATCGCGCCGAGGAGTGCGCCGGCGGCGTAGGTCGCGATGAACAGTCCCGCGGCGGCCTTCGAGAGGTCGTACTTGTCGGCGAAATGAGGGAGCAACGGCGTCAGGGCCGTGAAGAACGTCGTGTCGACGGCGACGATTGCGCAGACGAGCAGGAGCAGCCGACGCATTCGATTGACGCTACCAGCGCGGTCATTCGCTACGGTGCCGCGCGATGAGCGTCGCCATGATCCACACGAACCACGGGCCGATCGAGGTCGAGTTGTTCGACGAGGACGCGCCCAAGACGGTGGAGAACTTCCGCAAGCTCGCGGGGGAGGGGTTCTACGAGGGCGTGGTCTTCCACCGGGTGATCCCGGACTTCATGATCCAGGGCGGCGACCCGACCGGCACCGGCACGGGCGGTCCCGGCTACACGTTCGAGGACGAGTTCAACGACCACAAGGTCGAGCGCGGGGCGCTCGCGATGGCGAACGCCGGCCCAAACACGAACGGGAGCCAATTCTTCATCGTCACGACCCCTGCGGCTCCGTGGCTCGACGGCAAGCACACCGTCTTCGGGCGGGTCACGAGCGGCATGGACGCGGTCGACTCGATCGAGAAGACCGAGACGAACGCCCAGGACAAACCGCTTTCCGACGCCGTGATCGAACGCGTCGAGCTGGTAACCGAGTAATCCCCGTGTAAGTAACGGACGCCACTAGCCGCTAACCCGGCTGGTGAGGTTTCGTCTAAGTCTTCTCGGATAGGTCAACAGACCGCGGCTGGCCCTTGTGCCGCAGCGCAGGCCACAGCCCTCGCCGCCTTTCGTCTCACGAACCCAGGGGGTATTGCCCGTGCTTGCAAACAAACGCTGGCTGTTGCTGTTAATGGGTGCGCTTGCGCTCAGCGTCGGGGCAGCGAGAGGAGCCGCGTCGCTCGGCGCATCCAAGGGGCTCGCCCCTTCCGCGGAGACCACTCACGCAGCGACCCAGAAGCTGCGGCGCGTGAGTCCGCGTCTCATCCGCCGCTACCGCAACAACGCGTGGCGCTGGCAGGCCCTGATGGGCAAGCCCCGCGCGCGCCACGCCGTCTGGCCGAACACGGCGCACACGATGCGGACGTGGCGCCGGACCGCCCGGAGGGCCTACATCGCGTACGTGCACCCGCCGCACAAGAGCGCCTGGCTCTGCATTCACCGCTTCGAAGGCTCGTGGCGCGATTCGGGTGATCCGTACTGGGGAGGCCTGCAGATGGATCGCAGCTTCATGAGCGGCTACGCGCCGCATCACCTACTGCGCCGTGGTTGGGCCGACCGCTGGTCGCCGCTCGAGCAGATGTGGGTCGCGGAACGCGCCTACCGCAGCGGGCGTGGGTTCTACGCCTGGCCGAACGCGGCGCGGACGTGCGGATTGATCTGAGGCAATTTCGGGAAAAATGGGCGGATGCCCGAGGAGCGGATCAACGCGCTGCTCGAACAGGGCGAGGAGGACGGGTGCCTCAACCTCTCCCAGTTCAGCGAGTTCGTCCAGGAGCACGAGCTGGACGACGAGCAGCTGTCGGCGCTCTACGAGGAGCTCGAGGCACGGCACATCGACCTCAGCGACGATTGCGCCCGGAAGGAAGCCGAGTCCACGTACGTGAACGGCGACCTCGCAGTGGCGACGACCGACGCGCTGCAGCTCTTCCTCAACGAAGCCGCACGATGGCCGTTGCTGACGGCGGAGGAGGAGGTCGAGCTCGCGAAGGCGATCGAGCGTGGCGACGAACGTGCGAAGGAGCGGATGATCAACTCGAATCTCCGCCTCGTCGTCTCGATCGCGAAGCGTTACCAGGGTCACGATCTTCACCTGCTCGACCTGATCCAGGAGGGGATCATCGGGTTGATCCGCGCGGTCGAGAAGTTCGACTGGCGCCGCGGCTTCAAGTTCTCGACCTACGCGACGTGGTGGATCCGCCAGGCCGTGCAGCGCGGCGTCGCGAACAAGTCGCGCACGATTCGGATTCCCGTGCACATCGTCGAGCGCGAGCAGAAGATTCGCCGCGCGGAGCGGCAGTTGATCGCAGAGAACGAGCGGCAGCCCTCTGACGAGGAGATCGCGAAGCGCGCGAAGCTGCCGGTGAAGCAGGTGCGCGAGGTCAGGCAGGCCGCCCGTGCCGTGACGAGCCTCGACAAGCCGGTCGGCGCCGAGAACGAGAGCACCCTCGGCGAGCTCGTCCCCGGCCAGCAGGCCACCCCGGAGGAGGAGGTCACCTACAGCCTCCGGGAGCAGGCGCTGCGAAACGCGGTCGCGGAGCTCCCAGACCGTGAGCGCGAGGTGGTGAAGCTGCGCTACGGCCTGAACGGCGACCGTGACCCGAAGTCGCTCGAGGCCATCGGGCAGGAGCTCGGCCTGACCCGCGAGCGCGTCCGCCAGATCGAAGCAGCAGCCCTCGAGCGCCTGGCGGTCAACCGCGAGCTCGACGCCGTCTCAGACGCGGCCTAGCTGACCCTCCACGTCTCCGGGGGGCGTGTCCTGGGGTCTGACCCCGGATTGGCGCGGGGACACGTCCCCGGCGTGGACAAAAATCGCGGCGTTTGCAGGCGTTCGTCCGGCCGGGGCGTGTCCCCGGGTCTGACCCCGGGACAAGCCTCTTCGGGCTAGCCCTCGGGCTCGTTCGGGTCTTCCTCGCCGGCGAGCTTCAGCGAGCCTTCGAGCGCATTCGCGAAGTGCTTCTGCTGGATCGGCGTGGCCCAGTCGACGAGCTCCTGCAGGCCCGGCAGGTTCGCCCGCTCGTTCATCTTCCCGACGATCCGCCAATGGCCGACCTCGGCCGCCTCGGCCATCGTCAGGAACTCGAACCCATCCAGATCGTCGGCGTCGGATCCGAGATACGTCTGCATCATCTCGGTCGCTTCCTGCTTCGTCTCGCGAGCCTTGTCGAG
>DATMIX010000058.1:0-2713 GCA_035554095.1 Gaiellaceae bacterium
ACCCGGTCCGGCCTGCCATGGAACTAACCTGCCGCCAGTATGAATAGACCCCGAGGACGGGCGGCGCCGGACTGGAAGCTTCGGCGTCGGCTCGCCGCCTGGTTGATCGTGCTCGTTGCCCGGGCGATCACGAAGAAGTCCGTTCGCTTCCTCGAGCGGATCGACGAAGCCCGCCAGCGCATCTACTTCGCCAACCACTCGAGCCATCTCGACTTCATCCTCATCTGGTCCTCGCTGCCTCGGCACGTGCGCGAGCGGACGCGACCCGTCGCCGGGCGGGACTACTGGGAGCGCAGCCGCTTCCGCCGCTACTACGTCCAGCGGGTCTTCGATGCCGTCCTCATCGATCGCGCGCAGCTCGCCGAGCGCAACGGCGGCGCGCGCGAGGCGGTCGAGCAGATGGTCGAAGGGCTCGGCTCCGAGTACTCGCTGATCCTCTTCCCCGAAGGGACGAGGGGCTCGGGCGAGTCGATCGGGCAGTTCCGGAGCGGTCTCTACTACCTCTCTCGCGAGCGCCCGGACGTCGACCTCGTCCCCGTGCGGATCAGCGGCGCCCACAAGGTGCTCCCGAAGGGGCGGCACTTGCCACGCCCACAGGAGAGCGACCTGATCTTCGGTACGCCCATGCGGCTCGAGGACGGCGAGACGAGAGCGGCATTCAGCGCCCGGGCGCGCGCGGCTCTGAGCGCGCTCTGACGAGGCCCTGCTCCTCGAACCACTCGAGCGTTCGCCGAACAGTCTCCTCCAACGGTGTGTAGCTGAGACCGAGCTCGCGCGTCGCCTTCGACCCGTCGTAAGCGTGGCCGTGAAGCGCTGTCCGCACGAGGTCGCGGCAGACGCGTGGCCTCGTCCGGCGCAGCAGGGCGGCCGTCTCGACGGCGAGCGCCGCCGCCTTCGCGACGGCAGGAGGCATGGCCCTCGGCGACCGTTCCATGCCCGTTAGGCGGTTGAGAAGCTCCACCGCCTCCCGCACCGTCAGGGTCGCGCCGCTGAGGACGTATCGCTCGCCCGCCTCCCCCCGCACCTCGGCGAGCAGGTGGCCGTCGGTGCAGTCGGCGATGTCGACGAGGCTGAGCGTCGAGTCGACAATCACCCTGAGCCGGCCGTTCAGGTAGTCGAGCAGGAGCTTCGTCGAGCCCGTCGCGCGCCCGGGACCCTGGACAGACGCCGGATTGACGCACACGACCTCGAGCTCGGTCTCGCGCGCCGCAGCCAGCACCGCCTGCTCGGCCTCGTACTTCGAACGCTCGTAGCTCGAGAGGAACCAGCCGCGGTGCGGCGAGGTCTCGGTCCCGACCTTCCCGCGAGCCTCTCCGAGGACGGCAGCGGACGACGTGTAGACGACGCGCCGTACACCGGCCGCCGCCGCGGCCTCGACGACGTTGCGCGACCCTTGCACGTTCACCTCGAACAACGGCCGTGGATCTCGGACGCAGAGCGCGTTGACGCCGGCGGCGTGGTACACGACGTCGCAGCCGCGCATCGCGGCCGGAAGCAGCGCGGCGTCGAGGACGTCGCCGCGGACCGGCTCGGCGCCTCGCCCGCGGAGCTTGCTCGCCGCCTCGTCGGAGCGCGCGAGCGTCTTGACGCTCCGCCCGTCGGCGAGGAGGCGCTCGACGATGCTCCCACCGAGGAACCCTGTGCCCCCGGTCACGAAGGTGCTCAGCCCGAGCCTTCGGAGAGCGCCGAGGAGAAGCGGACCAGGTACTCGACGGCGGAGAGCACCGTGATCACCGCCGCCGCCAGCATCGCCCACTCGTCCAGCAACAGCGGCCCCAGGGGCTCGTCGTAGCGGAGGATGGCGAGCAGGATCGCGAGGAACTGGACGTTCGTCTTCAGCTTCCCCCAGATCGACGGCGGGAAGGCGGTTCCTTCCGCCGCGACGACGCCCCGCAGCCCGAGGATCACCAGCTCGCGACCGATGATGATGATCGCGACCCATGCGGAGGCGCGATCGACCTCGACCAGCGCAATCAGCGCGCCAGACACGAGCAACTTATCGGCGGTCGTGTCGAGAAACGAGCCGAGCGTCGTTGTCAGCGCCCACCGCCGCGCCAGGTGACCGTCGACGAAGTCCGTCGTCGCCGCGATCGCGAAGGCAACGGCGGCTGCGGCGTAGGCGCCGTCCCGGTCGGGCCCCTCCAGGATCAGGCCCATCACCACGGGGATCAACAGGATGCGGAGGTAGGTCAGGCCAAGGAGGAGCGAGCCGGGCAGGCCTCCCTCGGTCACGACCCGACCTGCGTTCTCGTGATCTCAGCGCTCACTAGCGCGCGCACGTCCTCGGCCGACACCAGCCGCAGCGCCTCGCCGGCGAGATCGGCGGCCGCTCCGGCGTCAAGCTGCCGCACCGCCTCTTTCGTCGCGGGGATTGCCGGTGGGTTCACGCTCAGCTCGGACACGCCGAGCCCGACCAGGATCGGAACCGCCAGCCGGTCGGCCGCCAGCTCGCCGCAGACGCCGACCCACTTCCCGTGCGCCTCGGCCGCTTCAGTCACGGAGCGGATCAGCCGCAGGACTGCCGGGTGCAGCGGGTCGGCGAGGCCGGCAACCGCGTCATTTCCCCGTTCTGCGGCCATCGTGTACTGCACGAGATCGTTCGTCCCGATCGAGAAGAAGTCGACCTCGGCCGCGAACGCCTCGGCAGCGAGGGCGGCCGCAGGCACCTCGATCATGACGCCGACATCGATGTCCGCCTCGACGTCTTCTCGTG
>DATMIX010000059.1:0-15881 GCA_035554095.1 Gaiellaceae bacterium
CTCGAAGCTGATGATGACGTTGCGCGTCCAGGTGATGTGATCCTCCCAGAGCTTGCGCATGCTGTCGTGGAATGCGAGCGCCGAGCGGCTGATGACGCGCGGCGTCTTTTTCGGGTGCGCCGTCCTGGTGCCTGCCTGCGCTCCCGAGAGCGTCAGCGCCGCGACCGAACCGGCGATCATCGCCACGAGCGCCACGAATACCCATCGGCGCCTGTTCAGACCCTTGACCATAGTGCTCTCCTCCTACCCTTGTCGATTCCAGCCGCAGCAAACACGGGTTGGGGGGTGTCAGCAGCAGCGCAGCCGCAGATAGCCGCCGAGACAACAATTTCCGCTGGCGCCTAATGAGAAACCTGGGGTCTCGGCCGCGGCAGAACTCTCGTCATTTAGGAGTTCACGCACCAAGCGGCGCCGGAGTCGAACCGAGCGGGGCGCGCCGCACCGGTTCTGCGCGCCTGTCTGCCGACATCGCGGGGTAAACGCTCCAGAGTCCGGTGTCGCCCGCCCTTTGCTAGGGAGGGCTAGTCCACGGCCGATGATGCGGTTCGCGCTCAGGCGGGAGCCGTAGCAACCGCCTCCGGCGCTTTCCCTTTCCTTTCCCAGTACCGGTTGAGGGCTTCCTGCACCTTCACGAACCAGACGATTGCCGGGATGATGAAGATGCCGAACGGGAAGAGCCAGAGGCCCGTCCAGCCCGTGACCGGCGGCTGCTGCCCGTCCTTCTCGTACATCTTTCCGACCTCCGACGGGATCACGAACGCCATCACAGGGCTGAGGAGGATCCAGATGACGAGGCCGAGCACTCCGCCGAGTCCGTCGCCGGTGTGCTGCTTCATCTCCTCCTCGGTCTTGTAGACCCAGTACCAGCCGTAGAAGCCAAGCGTGACGATGAACAGGAGAATCCCGAAGCCGATCCCGCGCGGCTGCCCTGCAGGTCTGGTATTGCCGGAAACGCTCATCGTTGCCTCCTCGATCGAGTTGAAGCGACTGAATCACGCCCGGGACTCAAAGGCCAGCCGAAACGCGTGGCGCCGCCGGGTCTGGGACTCCGCGCGGCCCACTCGGCCGCAGCGCGGCTTACAAGATCGCCGCTCCAGCGGCTGCGTGATCAAGCGGCGCGTAGATCGGAGGAGGGGCACGGTCGGGTGCAGCTCGTCGAGTGACCGCAGACCGAGACGTCGGGAAAGCAGCGCCGCACGGGGTGCCGGCTTCCTAAGCCGCGGTTGGTCTGCGGTGGGATTGCGCGCACCGCAAGAACCGAGCTGCAAACGCCATCTGATGATGTACAGGAGTCGGCAGGCGGGAGAACCGGCTGCGGCCGGGGGCCTGCCGACTCGTGCAACCGTTCCCGCTTTGCAATGAATCTCCTTGGCGCGACGCCGCAGGCCATAGCGGTTGATAGCGGAAGGGACCCGCGCTTCGAAGGCCATTGAGCGCACGGTCGAATCAAGCTGAGGGTTGAAGGCTTGAAGGCGTCCGGGAACCGCCGGAAGCCTTCGGCGTTCGGTAGCCGCCCGGCACTATCCGCTGGTTCGAGCCCGGCACCCCACTGAGAGGCCGTGGACTACGGCTCCCGGCCGGGAGGCCGGCGTTCGCCGAGCCTCCCGGCCAAGGGCTCAGTTTTTCGGGTACGGGTCCTGCGGGCTGTCGCCGCCGCTCACCGGATTCCAGTCGTTCGGCCCGCCGCAGCTTGGGCAGGGCGGCAACGACTGAACCGACTGCACCTGGATCTCGTTGCCGCAGTTCGTGCAGCGGTAGGTGCCAGCGGAGACATCGCTCCCGATTGGGGCTGGATTAGCCATGCAGTGACCGTCTCCGGTGCCACGAATGCGAAACGTCAGGCCCTTGGGTCACCGATCTTGGCGGCTCCGTCAGCTTCGTTGCATCACCTGCGTGACGCGCTGCTCGACCTGCTCGCGAGGCTGGCCCGTCTTCTTCTGGACGCGATCGACGATGTCGTCGGGGTCGTCGCTTGCCTCGTCCATGTCCTTCTGTGTCACTTCGCTGAACTCATCAACGAGCTTCTGTTTCAGCTCCGGCGCGCGGTCACGGATCTGCTGCTTGAGCATGTCGTCAATACCCATCCTTGGACCTCCTGAGCGTCGGGTGACTCCCGTGGCCTACCCGGACTCCCGGCCGCTAATCCCCTGCCTCGGACAACACCTACTCGCTCGCTCGAGGCCCCCAAACGCTCGAGAATTGACCGCTCGCCCGGCTGGTGCCACGATTTCCGGGATGGACGATCCGCGCCGGGCCAAGGTGCCGAGCCGAGCCACCGAGGCTCGGCTGGAACGGATCTTCGACTGGATTCGCCTGACGTGCGTGGAGTGCGGTCGGCGGCCCGCTTCTCATGCCGATGCGCTGAGCTACCGCGCCTACCTCACGGACGACAAACCGGACGAGATTGCCCTCTATTGCCCCGAGTGCGCGGGCACAGAAGCCGGCTCCGGGCGCGGCCGACTCGCTCGATAACGGAACCTTCACCTTCCTCCGCCCGAAACGCCTCTCCGCAGGCCTCTGCGCGGTGAATATCGTCGCACCGTGACCTTTGGCGCACACGAAGACCTCGTCCTCCTCGCGCTGCTCGTCGCGCTTGCGGCGCTGCTCGTCCTCGCGCCGATCCTGCGGACGCCCTACCCGATCCTGCTCGTGATCGGCGGGCTCGCGCTCGGGTTCGTTCCGGGAATCCCGACGATCACGCTGCCGCCGGACCTCGTCCTCGTTGCGATCCTGCCACCGCTTCTCTACTCGGCCGCCTTCTACACGTCGCTGCGCGATCTCCGGCAGAACGTGCGGCAGATCTCGCTGCTTGCGGTCGGGCTCGTGATCGCGACGACGGTCGCGGTCGCCGTCGTCGCCCACGAGCTGACCGACCTGGGCTGGGGCCCGGCGTTCGTGCTCGGCGCGATCGTCTCGCCCACCGACCCGCTCGCCGCGGTCGCGATCGCGCGGCGGCTAGGAGTGCCGAGGAGGATCGTCGCGATCATCGAGGGTGAGAGTCTCGTCAACGACGGCACGGCCCTCGTGCTCTATCGAGTCGCGGTCGTTGCCGTCGTCTCGGGGACGTTCTCCCTGTGGGAGTCCGGACTCCGCTTCGTCTGGACGGCCGCGGGCGGCATTGGGGTCGGCCTGGCGGTCGGCTTCATCGTCGCCGCGGTCCGCCGACGGCTCGACAACCCGCCCGTCGAGGTGACGATCGCTCTGCTCAGCGGCTACTTCGCCTACCTACCGGCAAATGCACTCGACGTCTCCGGCGTGCTCGCCGTCGTCACGACCGGCGTCTACATGGGCTGGCGGACGCCCGAGCTGACGAGCGTCCAGACGCGCCTGGACGGGGCGGCGATGTGGGCGATCCTGACGTTCGTCGTCAATGCGCTCGTCTTCGCGCTCGTCGGGCTGCAGCTGAACCACATCCTCGACTCACTCTCCGGCCGCAGCGCCGGTGAGCTCATCTGGGACGCGGCCGTCGTGGCGGGGACCGTCATCGCCGTCAGGATCGTATGGACGTTTCCGTTCATGTACGTGCCCTGGCTCTTCTGGGGCCGCGTCGGTGAGCACGACCCCGCGCCGCCCTGGCAGCGCCCGGCGGTCGTCGCCTGGATGGGGCTCCGCGGCGCCGTCTCCCTCGCGGCTGCGCTAGCCCTGCCCCTCACGACCGACGCAGGCGCGCCCTTCCCAAACCGCCCGCTGATCATCTACCTCGCTTTTGCTGTCATCCTGGCCACGCTCGTCTTCCAGGGGTTGAGCCTGCCGTTCGTGATCCGCGCGCTGGGCGTCGAAGACGACGGGCTCGACGCGAAGGAGGAGGCAAAGGCGCGCATCCACGCAGCGGACGCCGCGCTCGCGCGGCTGGAGGAGTTGATCGACGAAGACTGGGTGCGGCAGGAGACGGCCGAGCGCCTGCGCGGCGCGATGGGCTTTCGGCGCAGCCGATTCGCCGCGCGCTTCGATTCGGACAGCGACGGTGCGATCGAGGAGCAGTCGGTCGCGTACCAGCGCCTGCGGCGCGAGCTGCTCAATGCCGAGCGTGCAGCCGTGCTCGAGCTGCGCCGCCAGGGGCGGATCAACGACGACGTGATGCACCGCGTCACGCGCGATCTCGACCTCGAGGACGCGCGGTTGGACGTGTAGCCGGCATCTTCTATGCTCCACGCTCCCGTGAGCACGCTGTCGGATCTGATGACGAGCGAGGTCCTCTCCGTGGCGCCGGAGGACACGATCGGCGAGGCCGCTCAAAAGATGGTCGACCGCGAAGTCAGCTCCCTGGCGGTCTCCGATTACGGGCGCCTGATCGGGATCCTGACCGAGCGCGACCTGACGCGGGCCGTCGCCGGCAGGACGCATTCGAGCGAGGCCCGCGTGCGCGAGTGGATGACTGCCGACCCCGTCACCCTGCCGCCGTCGGCGTCGCCGAAGCAGGCGGCCGAGATCATGCTCGACCGGGGCTTTCGCCACATCCCGGTGGTCGAGGGCGAACGCGCGATCGGGATCGTCTCGATCCGCGACGTGGCGCGGTGGAGCACCGAAGAGGACGACTAGGGAGGGCTAGCCGATCAGCGCCAGCTGGCGGTGATCCTCAAGGCCGGAGACGCCGACGCCGACGAGCCTCAGCGCGCCGGGGCGGTCGGCGAGCGCGCGGTCGAGCAGCCCGCACGCGAGCTCCGCGATCCGGCCGGCGTCGTCGGTCGCGACGGGCAGGGTCGTCGAGCGGCTGCGGATCGCGAAGTCGGGGTAACGCACTTTCGTCGTCACCGTCCGCGCCGTCTGGCTGCTGTTCTCCAGCCGCTCCGCGACCTGCCCCGCCATCCGGCGCACCTCGGCCTTGAGCAGCTCGGGGTCGGCGATGTCGCGGTCGAACGTCTCCTCGGTGCTGATCGAAACCGTCTCCGACGAGGTCTCGAGCGGCCGGGGATCGATTCCGCGGGCTCGGTCGCGGAGAAGCGCCCCGAGCTTGCCGGGCAGGAGGCGCTTTAGCTCGTCGTCCCCGAGGGCGGCGAGCGCACCGATCGTCTCGACCCCGCCCTGGCGCAGCCGCTCCTCGGCCCGCGGGCCGACGCCGGGAAGGCGGCGGACGTCGAACGGGGCGAGGAATGCGGCCTCACGCCCTCCGGGCACCACGGTCAGGCCCCCGGGCTTGCGCCGGTCGCTCGCGATCTTCGCGACCACCTTCGAGCTCGCAACGCCGAGCGAGCAGGACAGGCTGGTCGCGCCGCGCACCGCCGCCTGCACGGCCTCGGCGACGACCCGTGCACGCACGTAGTCAGCAGCGACCTCGCCTACGTCGAGGTAGCCCTCGTCCAGGCCGGTGCGCTCCACCGTGGGCACGACTTCGCGCACCGCCGTCCATACCGCGCGGGAGTAGTCGCGATAGAGCCGGTGGCGCGGTCGCACGAAGACGGCGTGCGGGCACCGCCGCAGAGCCTCGGCCGCCGACATGGCCGAGTGGATCCCGAACTTCCGTGCAGCGTAGTTCGCGGTCGCCACGACGCCGCGGCCGTGGGGATCGCCGCCGACGACGAGCGGCTGGGCGCGAAGCTCCGGCTGCTCCAGCTCCTCGACCGCCGCGAAGAAGGCGTCGAGGTCGAGGTGCGCGAAGATCACGCAGGTTCCTCCGTCCGGGTCATCGGGATGCCGAGCCGCGCCGCCACGAACGGAATCGTCGCACCCTGGACGAGGACCGAGAAGGTGACGAGGACGAAGACGATCCCGTAGATCCGCTCTGCGCCGTCGACGTTCTCGAGCAAGGCGAACGCGGCGAGCAGAATCGGCACCGCCCCTTTGAGGCCGCTCCACATCACGAATAGGCGCTCGCCACGATGCAGTCGCGTCGGCCAGAGCAGGGGCCCGACGACGAGCGGCCGCGCCACGAAAGCGAGCAGGCCGGAGAGGAGGAGCGCGTCGAGCCACACATCGCTGAAGTCGACGGTCTCGACCGTCAGTCCGAGCGCGACGAAGACGACGATCTCGGCCAGGCTCGCGAGCGACGTGTGAAACCGTTCGACCGCCCGCTTCTGAGGCACGTCGAGGTTGCCGATCAGGATCCCGGCGACGAAGACGGCGAGGAATCCCGAGCCGTGGGCGACCGCGGCCAGCCCGTAGATCACTCCTGCGCCCGCGAGCGTGCGCAGCGGGTAGAGGGCCGGATTCGGCAACTCGATCCGCCGCGTGGCTTGTACCAGGACGTACGCGCCCGCGATGCCGATCGCGAAGCCGACCGCCATCTCCACCGCGAACTCGCGCACCACCACCCAGAACGTCGCGTCGTCGTGTGTGGCGAGCTCGATCATCCCGATCATCAGGGCGATCCCGACGGGGTCGTTGACGCCCGACTCGCCCTCCAGGATCGTCCCCGTCCGCCCGGCGACCTCTCGGCGGCCGAGTACCGAGAACATCACGGCAGGGTCGGTGGGCGCGAGGGCCGCGCCCAGGATCCCCGCGGTCGTCCAGTCGAAGCCGAAGAGGTAGCGGGCGGCGAGCGTCATTGCGCCCGCCGTCGCGAACGTGCCCGCGACGCCGAGCGTCGTGATCGGGACGACCGCGGCGCGGAATCGCCGCCAGCCCACACGCATCCCGCCGTCGAAGAGGATGAGGACGAGAGCAAGGACAGCGATCCGCTCGACATCCTGGATCGAGAGCTCGTCGCCGAGGCTCGGCACCAGCCGCGCGGCCAGCGCCGCGGCAAGCAGAAAGATCGCGGGCGCGGGAACGGCCAGACGCTCGCTGAGCTTGTTGGAGAGGACGGCGAGCGCGAAGACCGCCGACCCGACGGCGATGATCAGGCCGAAATCCGTGAGCTCCGTCACGCGGCGACCCTAGTTTCGGGAGCGGTCGGATCAACGGGTGTGCTGAGGGCGCGCATCGCTGCTCGCCGACCAGACTTCCCGGCACACCTGACGGGAGTCTATTCGTCGACGGTCAGCGCCTCACGCGCCGTGCTCGTCGCTCCGGCGGCGATCGCACGTGCCCGCGCGAGGCGCGGGTCATCGCTGTGCATCGCGAGGTTCACCTCGACCAGCTTCGCGGCGGCCCAGGCCGCCCCGAGCGCGAGCGCGGCGGCCGCCGCCGCGTCGGCCCGCAGGTCCGGGGTCGCGCGGCCGGCGGCCTCGGCTGCCAGCCCGGCAACGTTCTCCGCGTGATCGGCGATCTCGAGCGGGATGTCGGCCGCCTTCGCGAGTGCCTCGCCGAGCGCGAAGTCGTCGCCGCGCTCCTGCAGCTTTGCCATCGCCTGCTGGTAGGCCTCCGTGTCCTCGCGGGCGAGCGGGACGAGCCGGTCTCGCAGGCGGCGGGCCTGCGCGGCGGCGCCGGCCGCCTCCGGCCATTCGGTCAGGCTCGACGCACGCGCCGCGAGCTCGACGAGCGCTGCTGCCGCGGCCGCGTTCAGCGCGGCGATCGCGCCTGCACCGGGGCCGCCACGCCGGGAGACGGAGTCGAGGAGATCGCCGACGCGAAGATCGAGGTACGAGCCGGTCATCAGTCCGAGACGAAGAAGAACTGCCTCCAGGCCGACCACCAGTCGTCGGCGCGCGAGACGATCATCCGGTCGTCGACAACCTCAACTCCCTGCTGGAACCTCAGGTGCTGCGGCACCTCCGTGCCCTTGAACTCGACCTTCACCTCGCAGGGCTTGCCCGGGTCGTAGGGCGCGACCGCCTTCAGATCCTTCAGCGCGCGCTTCGCGCCGTCCTCGACGAGCTCCCGCGCGCGCTTCGGCGCAAGCATCCGAGCCGTCCGCGCACCAAGACCCTGCTTCACCTCGACGGTCGTCAGGCCCTCGCCGAGGAGCTCGCGGCTCTCGCGCGCGACGGCCTGGTCGCCGGTGACCATCAGGACGGGGCAGCCCCAGGTGCCGCAGAGGGCCGCGTTGATCCCGGTCTCCCCCACCCGCGTGTCGTTGAACCAGAGGTTCTGCCAGTCCACGCCGGAGACCGTGTGCGCCATCACGCCGTCGGCCACACCTGCCATCGCGTGCATGCCGACGAACAGGGCCGCGTCGCAGCCGGCTTCGAGGAGCCCCGTGTAGCCGGTCCACTCGCGTTGCACGACGAACTCGCAGGCCGGGTCGAGCTCCTCCGGGACGAGCGAGTTGAACATGTAGCCCTTCCCCGCGCCGTGGCAATCCATGACGACGATCTCGGTCGCGCCTCCGGCCTTCGCCCCGCGCACGGCGGCGTTGATCTCCTCGGTGTAGAGCTTCCGGCCCTCCTCGTACTGGGGCTTGCCCGCCGCCGTCTGGTCGGGGTGGACGATCCCGGCGATGCCCTCCATGTCGCTGATGATGTGGACGCGCACGCTTGTAGCCTCTCAAGGATGGAGACCGGGCTGCGGGGCAAGCGCGTCCTCGTCACGGGCGCGTCCGGCGGGATCGGCGGGGCTTGCGCGCGGGCTTTCGCGGCCGAAGGATGCGAGGTGGTCGTCCACTACCACCGCGGCAGGGATCGGGCCGAG
This sequence comes from Gaiellaceae bacterium, assembly GCA_035554095.1. GTDB lineage: Bacteria > Actinomycetota > Thermoleophilia > Gaiellales > Gaiellaceae > 13-2-20CM-68-14. The sequence goes on from DATMIX010000059.1 coordinate 8,446, forward strand.
GCGCTGGCCGAGGAGCTCGGCGGTGCGTCGATCGTGGGCGGGGACCTGACGGACGAAGCCGCCGCCGACGCGGTGTTCGCTGCGGCGGGGGATCTCGACGTCTGCGCCGCTGTCGCCGGGGTGTGGCCGCGGGGCGACGTTCCCGCCTGGAAGCTCGAGCTCGAGCGGTGGCGTGCCACGGTCGACGCGAACCTGACGGCGACGTTCCTGACGGCGCGCGGCTACCTGCGCGGGGTTGCCGAGCGCGGGCACGGCTCGCTCGTCCTCGTCGGCTCGACCGCGGGCATCTTCGGCGAGGCCGGCCACGCCGATTACGCAGCCGCGAAGTCGGCCGTCGTCCACGGCCTCATGCTGAGCCTGAAGAACGAGATCGTGCGGGTTGCGCCGCGCGCCCGCGTGAACGCCGTCTGCCCGGGGTGGACGTACTCGCCGATGACCCGCGGCGCCGTCGACGAGGACGTGCTCGGACGCGTCACCGCGACGATGCCGCTGCGCAAGATCGCTCAGCCCGAGGACGTCGCCCGCCAGGTCGTCGTCCTCGCCTCGGACGACGTGTCGGGGCATGTGACCGGCCAGATCGTGACCGTTGCGGGCGGCATGGAAGGCCGGCTCCTGCACGTCCCGGATTCGTAAACGGGCCGCCGGGGTACCGGCCTTCGCATGTTCCGCCGCGGCCCACGGATCAGCCTCCTGACGGTGATCTACATCATCGTCGGGATCGTCATCGCGAACTCCCACGATTACTTCGACGACGTCGACACGGCCCGCCAGTTCTTCTCCGCGGTGCTCGCCGTGCTCCTGTGGCCGCTGATCCTGCTCGGAATCGACCTGCACATCAAGAAGTAGCAACCGCGCCCGAAGACGCCCCCTTCGGCCATGCGCCGCCGAGACCAGTCCCGGTGTCCGACGTGGGTTACCGAAGTGTGACGGCGGGTCGAAACACGCTGCTTACCGCCACCTTCGGCTGGTGTCCGACGTGGTTACCGAAGTGTGACGGCGGCCGAACCCATTCGAGGAGCCGGACAAACGGAACGGCGGCCCGACGCACGCACGCAGACCGCCGCTCGCTGAGCTCCAACGCAGCCGCCGGATGATTGCCGTCAGTCCCCGACTGGAGGAGGTCGTTCGCAGTATCGGCCTGGCCGCGACGCCGCTTGAACGGGACCAAACATCAGGCGGGGCCGCCGCCCGGCCCCGCCTGAGTCTCCCGTGAGAGAGCCGCAGTAGATATCTCCGGTGGCCCTCGCCGCATCGGGGCCCTCCGGTGACTATTTCTCCGGAGCGCCCCCGCCGCATCGGGGCGCCGCTCGGACTGTGGGTTGAGTATCGCGCCCGGCCGCTACTTGATCTATCCCCCTTCCTCGGTTGACTGGCGTGCTTCACTTCTCCGATGCCCGATCGGTTCGAAAAACGGCTTGAACAGGGGCCTCCGGTGGTCACCGACGGCGGCATGGGGGTGCTCGTGTCGAGCGCCGTCCCTCGGTTGCGCTGCCCGGAAGAGGCCAACATCCGCTCACCCGAGAGTGTGATCTCGCTCCACACGAGCTTCATCAGCGCCGGCGCGGAGCTGATCGAGACGAACACGTTCGGCGCAAACCGCCACAAGCTTCGCTCGCAGTACCTCGAGGACGAGCTCGCGGCGATCAACGAGGCCGGCGTCAAGCTCGCCCGCGAGGCGCGAGAGGTCTCGGGGCGGGACGTCTACGTCGCCGGCTCGATCGGGCCGCTGGGTGAGCTCGGCGACCTCGATCCCGCCGAGCGCGGCGCGATTTTCGCGGAGCAGGCGGAGCTCCTGGCCGGGCGGGGGGTCGACCTGTTCATGGTCGAGACCTTCTTCGACCTCGACGAGCTGACGACGGCGATCGAGGCTGTGCAGAGCGTCGCGCAGCTCCCGACGGTGGCGCTGCTGACCTTCGACGAGGACGCCGAGACGTACGGCGGCGTCTCCGCACGGGACGCGATCGACCGCCTCGCTGAATACGACCTCGCGGCGATCGGCGCGAACCACGGCGCCGGGCTCCACGCCGCGCTCGCCGCGCTCGAGGCGATGGGCAACGGCCGGCCACTTGCGGCGCTGCCGAACGTCGGCCTCGCGTCGCTGTCCGGAGGCCGCGTCATCTATCCGCACGCGACGCCGGAGTACTTCGCGGAGTTCGCCGCCCAGGCGCGGGCGCTCGGGGCGCGCGTGATCGGAGGCTGCTGCGGGACGACCCCGATCGAGATCGAGGCGATCGCCCGCGCCGTCGAGGAGGAGCGGGCGCCGACGGTGCCGTTCGCGAGCGCCGAGCGAGAGCTCGTCGTCGCCGCACACGAGCGGCCGGCGGAGACCGAGCTCGCTCGGATGCTGCGGGAGGGCGAGTGGGTGACCTCGGTCGAGCTCGACCCGCCGAAGGGAGGCACCTACGACTCGATGCTCGCGGTCACGAACACGCTCAAGGAAGCCGAGGTCGGGTTCGTCGATATCAACGACAACCCAATGGCCCGTGCGCGCGCGAACGCGCTGATGGCCGCCATCGCGATCGAGCGCACTTGCGGCGTCGAGACGATCCCGCACGTCACCCCGCGCGACACGTCGATCATGGGCCTGCAATCGCAACTGCTGGCGGCGCACGCCGAGGGCGTTCGCAACATCCTCGCGGTCACCGGCGACCCACCCCACGTGGGCGACTACCCAGGCTCTCGCGGCGTCTACGAGGTTGACTCGATCGGCCTCTCCCAGATCGTCTCACGCCTGAACGCGGGCGAGGACTACAACGGCAAGGCGATCGACGGACCGACGTCGTTCTTCCTCGGCGTCGCGGTCAACCCCTCGGCCGACGACATCGACACCGAGCTCGAACGCTTCCAGCGCAAGGTCGCCGCCGGTGCGCAGTTCGCAATGACGCAGGCGCTCTTCGACCTTTCCTACCTCGACCGGTTCGAGGAGCGGCTCGGCGGCTGGCCGATCCCGATCCTCGTGGGGATCTTCATGGTGCGCTCGCACCAGCTCGCGGTGCGGCTGCACAACGAGGTCCCCGGCATCGTCGTGCCGGAGGCGGTGCAGGAGCGGCTCCGCGATGCGGGCCCCGGCGCGGCGGCGGAGGGTCTGCTGCTGGCGCGCGAGCTGTACGCGGAGGCGCGCGACAAGGCGGCCGGCGTGTACGTGATACCGCCCTTCAAGCAACCCGAGGCCGCGCTGGAGCTCCTCGGGTAAACGAAGAGGCCGCCGAAGCGGCCTCTTCGTCCCGTCTGCCCCTAGCCCCTAGTGGGCGAACGTTCCGTGCTCGTGCCGATGCCGGACGACCAGAGTCGCGCCAAGCATCGCCAGGAACGCCATGGTCATCGCACCCGCGCCGATGCCGGCGTCGCTCCAGTCGAACCCGGTGGTCGAAGCGGAGACAACATTGGGCTCCGGCTGCGGCGGCAGTCCCAGGCCGTCGGTCTTCTCGCTCACGACCGGCGAGATCGTCTGGTACGGGCCGAGGCCGTACTTGCGGTCGAGAGCATCGCTCCGGATCGCCAGCGCCCGATTCTCCGCGGCGGTGGTCACGGGAACCTGCAGCCCGTCGATCTTCTCGCTCACGATCGGCTTCGACGACTGGCCGATGCCGTACTTCTGGTTGAGCGAATTGCTGCGGATCAACAGCGCCCGGTACTCGGCCGGGGTGACGTTGAGGCCGCCAAGCTTCTCGCTCAGGATTGCCTGTTGGGCGACCTTGGAACTCACCGGCTTCGCCGAGGTCGACTGGACGAAGATCGCGAGGCTGAATGCGATGGTGAGTGTCAGCGACATGAGGACTCGCTGGTACATGGTGGCCTTCCTTTCCTCTCCGAACGTTTCTGGCATGCCTCGAACGTACGGCAGCCGCGGGAGGAAAGAAATTGGAGAAACCCCTATGGTTTGGCCGGCGTTTCTCGGCGCTCAAGGCGCCGTGCGAGGGCGGCTCGTGACCGGATTCCGAGCTTTCCGTAGATCTTGGAAAGATTCGCCTCGACGGTCTTCACCGTCACGAAGAGGGCGGCAGCGACCTCCTTGTTCGAGTGCCCCTCGGCCACGAGTTCTGCGATCTGCTGCTCTGTGGCCGTTAGCCCGCCGGCCGACGGACGCCGACCCCCGATCCGCCCCAGCTCCGCCTGCGCACGCTCGCTGAACGCCGCCGCTCCGAGCCGCTCGAACTCGGCCACAGCCTGCTCGAGCATCTTCCGTGCGTCCGCCTTCTGCTTGGCCCGCCGCAGAGCGGCCCCGAAGGCCAGCATCGTCCGCGCCCGATCGAAGGGAAACGGCGCCGCATTGTGCTCTTCGAGCGCGCGCTCGAAGAGCACGAGGGACTCCTCGATGCCGCCCTCGGCAGCGGCGAGAAGCGCCCGGCACCGCGAGACCGCGGCCAGCGCGCTCCCGCGCGCGAGCCTGGCGGCGTTCCCCCCGTACCAGTCGAGGAGCTCGCCGGCCTCCTCAAGCCTGCCGAGCTCGATCAGCGCTTCGACGTCGTCGACGACGTAGCGCGTCAGCCCCGGCTCGCAGATGCGCTCCTCTCGGGCGAAAGCAACCAGCGGATCGAGCCGCGCCACCGCCTCTTCGGGCCGACCCAGGGAGAGCTCGAGCAGCCCGAGCGCCGCCGTCGCGAAATGGAGCGCGGGTGTGCCCTGGGTCCTGCGCGCCAGCTCGAGAGCGGCCTCAGCCGTCTCGCGACAGTCCTCGGCCCGACCGCGATGAGCAGCCGAAAACGCCCGCATGGCAAGCCCGTAGGCGACGAGCATCGCCTGGCCCGCCTGCTCTGCGATCTCCCGAGCCGCTTCGGCGTCGCGAAGCCCGCGATCGAAGTCCCCAAGGAGACAGTCGGCCTGCGCGAGCATGACGTAGACGTAGGCGAGCGAGCCCTCGTCGCCGAGCTCGCGACCCCGCTCGAGCAGCTCCTCGTACGTCTGCCTGACCGCGAGCGGCTCGTCCCACCACATCCGCGCGATCGAGGCCGTCCACTTCGGTTGCGCAAGCACACGCTCGGCCGACGCCGCGGGCTGATGAGCCAGCGCTTCGTCGAGCGTCGCCTTTGCCTCCTCTCGTCCGAGGGTTGCCTCCGCCAGCAGCCGTGACCCGAGCACCTCCGCGAACAGGGCCTCTTGGCCGAGCTCACGGGCCAGGCCTGCAGCCGTCTTCGCGTGCTCGACCGCCTCCTCCAAGCGGCGACGAAGGCGGAACAGCTGCGTCGCCGCACCCTCCAGGGCGCGCGCCTTCGTGAGACGGTCGCTGCCGGCTTCCTCGGCCGCTTGGAGGAACAGATCAGTCGCCAGTTGGAGGTCGTCGGAGTACGAGTGCACCCTGGCGAGCCGGCACAGAGCATCTGCGCGCTCGCCCCCGGCGGGCAGCTCGCCGACGACGGCCTCGAGAACTTCGAGGGCGCGCCTGCTGTCGCCGGATTCGAAGTGGTAGTAGCCGGCGTCGGCAGCACGCCGCCGGCGGTCGGTCGCGCGATCCGTCGGGGTCAGCTGCGCCGCCTGGTCGCTCAGCTCCGCGGCTGCCGCCGAAGCGCCTCGGGCGCGCGCCCGTGCCGCCCCCTGCTCGAGCGCCGCGGCGACCGCTTCGTCCGGCCCGGCCGCAGCGGCCGCGAGATGCACTGCGCGCTCCTCGGGATCGCTGACCAGCTCGGCGAGCCTGCGGTGCAGATCGCGTCGGAGGGCCGGATCGACCAGCTCGTACGCAGCGGACGCCAGCAGGGGGTGCTCGAACCGAACGCTTCCGTGGTCGATCTCGACAACCCGTGCCGTCTCCGCCGGCGCAAGCGCGTCCCGTTCCCCGACGACGTGATCCACCAGCTCGACGCTGGGCTGGAACGCAACTGCGGCCACGAGCAGCGCCTGCCGGGCGTGCTCCGGCAGCGCGCCGATCCGCTCGCGCACGAGCAGGTCGAGCGTCGGGGGCAAGCCGTGCCCGGGCTCGATCAGCTCCGGCGCCTGGGCGAGCTCGAGCGCGAAGAACGGATTTCCACCCGACAGCTCGTGGATCCGCCTCAACACCGGCCGCGGCAGGGCGGTCCCGAGCCGCTCCCGAAGGAGAGCGTTCAACTCGAGGAAGCCCATGGGGCCCAGCGAAACGCGCCGAAGCCGCTGCTCCGGAACTGCCTGCTCGAGCGCGCGGCGGTCGTTCCCGCCACCCGAGCGGCGGGCGAGCACCAGCGCGAGCGGCGTCTCTCGCAGCCGCCGGACGGCGAACGAAAGGACCGCCGCCGACGACGGGTCCATCCATTGCACATCGTCGATGGCGACCAGCACCGGCTGCTCGGCGGCGAGCGCGCGAAACAGGCTGAGGACGCCGGCCGAGAGGGCACGGCGATCCGGGGGAGCACCGCCGCGGTCCTCGATCAGGAGAGCGACCTCGAGCGCGCGGCGCTGCGGCGACGGTAAATCCTCGAGCGCATCGCCGAGCGCATCGCCGAGCAGGTCCGTAAGGGTCGAGAAGGCGAACTGCGCCTCGCTCTCCGCCGGCCGGGCGCGCAGGGTGCGGAACCCCCGCTCGGCGGCGTCGGTGACGACCGCGCGCCAGACGGTCGACTTGCCGATGCCCGGTTCCCCCTCGACCAGGACAGCGCAGGCGGGCGCTCCCGCCTCGAGAAAGTCGGCGATCGCGGCGAGCTCTTCAGCTCTGCCGACCGGGTCGGCGCCCGATGCGGCCATCAACACTCGTGCACGATGTTACGAATCCCGCTCGCCATAGGAAAGCCGACACGGGATCACGATTAGGCTGGTCCGCGTGGATGGATCCGAGCTGCAGGCCTTCATCGGCCGTTACAACGACGCCTGGAACGCGCACGACGTCGATGCGATCGTCGCAATGCACACCGACGATTCGGTGTTCGAGAACCACGTCACGGGCGACGTCAACGTCGGCCGCGAGCAGATCGCCACCGCGATCCGCGGCATCTTCTCGGTCTTTCCCGACCTGAACTTCGAAGGCAGGCGCACGTACATCCGCGAGAACCTCGTCGTCCAGGAATGGACGGCACGCGGAACCCATGAGGGCACCATGACGCGCGCCGGAATCGAGGTGCCGCCGACCGGCAAGCGGGTCGCGTACAAAGGGATGGACGTGATCCCGATCGAGGACGGCCTCGTCGCCCGGAAAGACGTCTATTCGGACTCGATCAGCCTTTTGCGGCAACTCGGGCTGACCTCGATCTAGCTACACTTCCCCGGCTCCCGGGGGCGTAGTTCAGTTGGTTAGAACGCCGGCCTGTCACGCCGGAGGTCGCGGGTTCGAGTCCCGTCGCTCCCGTCTCCTAAAACCTCTGCAAAACACTGTATTGCGTTGCCTGTCCAGGCACGAACTGCGGTTCTGAAATGCATCGTTTGCTGCCCGGCCCCGCTTTGCGCACGGAAGGTCGCCCGAGAACTACCTGCAAATGGGCCGTTATTGCTCCTCACCGATCACGGCCGATCGAAAGCAGCGGCGGAGAACCGGTCAA
>DATMIX010000060.1:0-27685 GCA_035554095.1 Gaiellaceae bacterium
GGTTTACGACCCTTTCGATAGCGGAAGGTCCTACCTAATTGCGGCGTTCCGACTCACCAACCCTTGACAGCAGGCGGATCACGGCTATTGATGGTTCTCAAGGGGATTTGTACTAGCGGCCACCGCGGCGATCGCGGTTAATCGAGGAGGGGGACTTGACAACAGACGGGGATTTGCGGCACTCCTCGACCCTGCGCGACTACTTGGCGGTGGTGCGGCGGCGCAAGTGGATCATCCTGCAAGCGGTGATCCTCATCCCGGTGCTGGCTCTGGTGCTGTCGGTCCGTCAGCACAAGGTCTACCAAGCCAAGGCGCAGGTGCTCCTGACGATGCAGGACCTGGGCCAAGCCCTGACCGGCTTCGGCACCTCGGACGTCAACCAGGACCCGACGCGCATCTCGCAGACGCAGGCGAACATCGCCCGCACGCCCGAGGTCGCGGACCGCGCGCTCGAGAAGGCGGGGATCCGCGATCGGAACGGCTACGGGCTGCTGGCCGCGTCCAAGGTCTCGGCCGACCCGACCTCGAACCTCCTCTACTTCTCGGCCAGGGACCGCAACCCCGCCACCGCGGTTCGGCTGGTCAACGCGTACGCGAACGGTTACGTCGACTACAAGCAGCAGCTCGACACGGCGTCCATCAAGAAGGCCGAGAGTGGAGTCCGCGACCGGCTGACGCAACTGAGGAAGAACGGCCAGGAAGGTTCGCGGCTCTTCACCAATCTGGCCGACCGGCTCGACCAGCTCGAGCAGATGAAGGCGCTGCAGAGCTCGAACGCCTCGGTCGTGCGCTCCGCCGATTTCGCCCGCCAGGTGGAGCCGAAGCCGCTGCGGAACGGGATCCTCGGGCTCGCGCTCGGCCTGGTGCTCGGGCTTGCGCTCGCGTTCCTGCGCGACGCGCTCGACACGCGCGTCCGCTCGGCGGAGGAGATCGGCGACCGGCTGGGGCTCCCGCTGCTCGCACGGTTGCCCGAGCCGCCGCGCCGCTTCCGGCGCGAGAACCGGCTCGTGATGCTCGCCGACCCGACCTCACCGGAGTCGGAAGCCTTCCGGATGCTCCGCACGAACCTCGACTTCGTCCGGCTCGACAACGACGCCAAGACGATCATGGTCACGAGCGCGGTGGAGGCGGAGGGCAAGTCCACGACCGCCGCGAATTTGGCGGCGGCGCTGGCGCGCGTGGGGCAGCGAGTCACGCTCGTCGACCTCGACCTTCGCCGGCCTTTCCTCCACAGGTTCTTCGATATCGGCGGGCAGCCAGGGCTGACGCAGGTCGCCCTGGGCCATGCGAAGCTCGAGGATGCGCTGACGCCGATCCCGTTGATGCGGCCCGGCAAGCTGACCGATCCCCTCAACGACCCGCTCGGCGACGCGAACGGCAACGGACACGCCAACGGACGCGTCGAAGGCCTCCTCGAGGTGCTCGGCTCGGGGCCGATCCCGCCCAACGTGGACGAGTTCGTGGGCACGAAGGCGGTCGCGGAGATCCTCGCCGAGCTGCGCAGGCGCTCCGACGTCGTGATCATCGACTCGACGCCGCTGCTCGTCGTCGGCGACGCGATGGCGCTCACCGGCTCGGTCGACGCGCTCCTTGTGGTCGCCCGCGCGAACGTCGTGCGCCGCCCCATGCTCCGCGAGCTCCATCGCCTCCTCGAGGCGAGCCCGGCCCTGAAGCTCGGCTACGTGGTCACGGGCGCGACGGCGGGCGGCGGCTACTACGGCTACGAGGGCTCGTACGGGTATCGCGCCCACACCCGGCGGCCGAGGGAGCGCGTGCAATGAGGCGAACGCGGATCCTGGTTGCCGACTCGGTCCCGATCTTCCGTGCGGGAGTACGCAACCTGCTCTCGCGCGAGGCGGACTTCGAGGTCGTCGATGCTGCCGATCTCGACGACGTCGAGCGCGTGATCGCCGCCGGGGAGCCCGACGTCGCGCTGATCGACCTCGACTTGCCGCCGAACGGCGGCATCACCACGGTGCGGAGGCTCGCGAAGGAGTGCTCCACCCACATGATCGTCTGGAGCTTCGAGCCCGAGCGGGAGACCGTGCTCGCCGCCGTCCGCGCCGGCGCGGACGGCTACCTCCACAAGGAAATCGCGCCGCAGGGCCTGATCCGCTCGCTCCGCGGCGCGGTCGACGGCGAGGCGCCGCTGTCGCGCGACCTCGCGAGCATGATGATCGCGGCGCTGCATGCCCTCGAGAAGCAGGCGAACGCCCGCGAGCGCGCCGCCGTTCTCTCGGCCCGCGAGCGCGAGGTGCTCGACCTGGTCGCGCGCGGGGCCCGCAACAAGGAGATCGCTACGGCGCTCTTCATCTCCGAGTTCACCGTCAAGCGGCACGTGCAGAACATCCTCCAGAAGCTCGAGCTGCCGTCGCGCCGTGCCGCGGCCGCGTTCCACTGGGCGGCCTTCGGCCCCGAGGACGCCGTCGCGGCGGGGCAGATGGCATGAGCGTCTCGCACGGGAGGGGCGAGGCCCTCGTGGCGGTCGTCTGCAGAGTTCCGCTGCTTTGCGAGGCACTAGCGTCGTCCTTCGAGGGCATCGGCGATATCCGCTCGTTCCCGGGCGATCTCGAGGACACCGATGGTCTCCTGCGGTCACTCCAGCCGGATGCGGTCGTCGTCGACACCCGCCCACAGGCGACCGCGGCCGAGCCGTTCGCCCGCGACACCCACACGCCGCTCGTACACGTGCTCTTGCGCGAGCAGAAGCTCCGCGTCCTGCGGAGCGGTGACTGGGAGGTGCTCCAGCACGAAGACGCCTCGCCCGAGGCGATCCGCAACGTGCTCGTGGCGGGGATCTTCGGGAGGCAGCCGGCGTGAACGCGACCGAACGCCTGGCACTCTCCCAGGGCGTCGAGCTCTACGACGAGCTCTCCGCGACCGTCAACGAGCGCACGCTCGAGATCCTGGAACAGCGCCGCAAGACTGCGGTCATCCGGCGGAGGGGGTGGCTGGTGCGCCGGATGCTGCTGGTCGCAGACATCGTCGGGCTCGCGTCTGCATTCGCGCTCTCAGAGGGGATCTTCAGGCACGGGACGGGGCTCAACCACTTCAATCTCTGGACCGAGGTGCTGCTCTTCGCCGCGACGCTGCCGGGCTGGCTCATCGTCGTGAAGCTCTACGGCCTCTACGACCACGACGAGGAGCGGACCGACCACACCACGGTCGACGACCTCGTCGGCGTCTTCCACATGGTGACGGTGGGCACCTGGCTGTTCTTCGCAGGCGCGTACTTGACCGAGCTCGCCCATCCCGCGCTCCCCAAGATCGCGCTCTTCTGGGTGCTGGCGATCGTGTTCGTGACCATGGCCCGAGGCGCAGCCCGCACGGTCGCGCGGCGACAGGTCACCTACGTCCAGAATGCGGTGATCGTCGGCGCCGGCGAGGTGGGCCAGCTCGTCGCGAAGAAGCTCCTGAACCACCCCGAGTACGGGATCAACCTCGTCGGGTTCGTCGACGCGCAGCCCAAGGAGCGCCGTGAGGACCTCGAGGGGCTGACCCTGCTCGGCTCGCCTGAGCGGCTACCCGGAATCGTGCGGCTCTTCGACATCGAGCGCGTGATCGTCGCGTTCTCGAACGACTCGCACGAGAGCAGCCTGGAGCTGATCCGCTCCCTCAAGAATCTCGAGATCCAGATCGACATCGTCCCGCGGCTCTTCGAGCTGGTCGGGCCGAGCGTCGCGATCCACACCGTCGAGGGCCTGCCGCTGATCGGCCTCCCGCCGCTCGAGCTCTCGAGTTCGTCGCGCGCGATGAAACGAGTGATGGACGTGACCATCTCGGGCCTCGCGCTGCTCGTGCTCGCGCCGCTCTTCGCGGTCCTGGCGCTGCTCATCAAGCGCGATTCTCGCGGTCCGGTCTTCTTTCGACAGGTCCGCATGGGCCGGGGAGAGACCTTCCGGATCTACAAGTTCCGGACGATGAACGCCGACGCGGACGAGCGGAAGCTCGAGTTCGCACACCTGAACAAGTACGCCCGGGCCGGCGGGGACACGCGCATGTTCAAGATCGAGAACGACCCACGCGTGACCAGGCTCGGACGCTTGCTCCGGCGCTACTCGCTCGACGAGCTGCCGCAGCTGATCAACGTCCTCAAGGGCGAGATGAGCCTCGTCGGCCCGCGGCCGCTGATCCTCGAGGAGGACCGCCACGTGGAGCCGTGGGGACGCCAGCGTCTCGACCTCAAGCCCGGGATGACGGGACCCTGGCAGGTGCTCGGCCGCAACGACATCCCCTTCGCGGAGATGGTGAAGCTGGACTACCTCTACGTGACGAACTGGTCGTTGTTCCGGGACCTGCAGCTGATGCTGAGGACGATCCCGATCTTGTTCCGGACCCGCAGCGTCTACTAGGTATGACGATGCCCGGGTCGGCAGCGGGCCGATTGACGACGCCCCACATCGCGGAAGCGCCGACCGCGCTCGTCCTCGGTAGCCTCACGCTCGGCGTCGGCGCCCTGGCGGTCTACCGGCCCTTGCTCGCTTTCGGGCTCGTGCTGCTGGCCGTCGCTTCGTGCGTGGTCGTCCGCACGGGCGTCGTCGGCGTCGCGCTGATCACTGTCGGCGCCCTCCCATGGCTGACGGTGTTCGACGCCCTCGTGCCACGCCTCACTGCCACTTTGGTTGCGGCGGCTGCGGTCGGGGCCTTGCTCGTGCTCACGTCAACCGGTGAGAGGGTGACCTACCCCGTGGCGCTCCAGCTGGGTCTGATCCTGCTCTTCGTGCCGATCGCGCTGTCGCTCGCGGGCGAAGGGTCGGGTGAGCAGCTCGTCGAGGTCGGCAAGTACGTGCTGTTCCCGGCGATGGCGATCGTGCTGGCGCGGGCCCGACCGACTCCGGGGACGCGAACGGTCGTGATCGGGACCCTGCTCAGCGCGGCGGCTGCCCTGGTCGTGCACCTCATGCTCGGCCTCGTCGGCGTCGGCTCGATCGGCACGTACTACGGCAGCGGCGAGCTGCTCGTCTACGCGAACCCACACCACCTGGCGTTGCTCGCGAGCTGCGTGGCCGCAGGGAGCATCCGTGCGCCTTTCAGCATCAATTGGCGGGTCGCGATCTTCGCCACGGCCGCGGTCGTGACGATCGCGACCGGCGTCCGCTCGGCGCTCGCCGGGCTGCTCATACTCGTGCTCGCGACCGTGATCTGGTCGCGCGCGCGCAAGACGGCCCTCGTGCTGTTGATCGTCGCCGTCGGCGCGGTGTTCTGGACGGGCGTCCAGAAGGTGGCGGAGTCCCGCTACCAGACGTCCCAGTCGATCGGCGAGTTCAACCGCTTCGAGACCGTCGGCAGCAACCGCGGCCAGATCTGGTCGACGGCGGTCGCGGACTGGCGGGCTTCGGGGCCCGACGGATGGTTCTTCGGCACCGGTCTGAGAAGCATTCCGAAGTTCGAGATCAAGCGGCTCGGCCAGGCGCTCGTGGGCCACAGCGACGTCGTCCAGGTCGGCGTGGAGCTCGGCGTGATCGGACTACTCGGCCTGCTCCTGATCTGGATTTCGATCGTGCTCACGGCGGCCGAACGGCTGCCGCTTCTCACCCTGGGCGCGTTCGGGGCGCTCAACGGGTCGCTCGAATACTCCGGTCCAATCGTCGTGGGGTTGACGCTGTGCCTCGGGATCGGGGCCGCGAACCGGTTACGCACCCGCCCGGAGCAGTGACCGCGCTCGACGCGGAGCGCGCGGCCCCGGGCCCGCGGGCTCAGCTCGACCGGGTGTTTCGACGCGGCTTCGCCGAGACGTTCGTCCTCGACGTGGTCGCGCGGGCGCTGAGCGCCGCCTCGATCGTCGTCCTCATCCGCGGCCTGGATGTCTCGGCGTATGCGTTCGTCACGCTGTTCCTGATCTTCGCGCAGTTCCTGGCCTCGGCTGCAGGCGGTGGCGTTCGGCTGCGGTACCTCCGGCGCGAGGCAGAGCGCATCTCGCGCGGCGAGAGCCGCGACTCGGTCTCGTTCGGCGCCGCTCTCGTGAGCAGCTCCGTGCTCGTGGCTGTGATCGCACTGGCGTTCCTGCCCTTCGTCGCCGCGTTCGTCGACGTCCCCGCGGCCGGGACTGCCTGGGGGCTCGTCGTCTACAGCATGGGCTTCGGGATCGGCTGGGGGGCGATCGAGCTCGCGATCGCGCACTACCAGTCGCGCAAGCGCTTCCGGCTCGCGGGCGGGATCGGCGTCCTGCGGGCAGCCGCGATCCTCGGCGTCTCGGTCCTCGTCGTCATGATCGACGCAAGCGGGCCGCCCCCGCTCGCGCTGTGGTTCGTGGGGGGAATGCTCCTCGCCGGCACGATCGCCGTGGTTTGGGTCCTCGGCCGGCGGGATCCGAGTGCGGACGGGACACTTCGCGAGCGCTGGCTGTTCTCGTCCGAGGAGGGCTGGCTGACCGCGTACCTGCTGGCCGCGGCAGGCTTCGCGTACATCGACGTCATCGTCGCGAGCATCTTCCTCGACGAGCGCGGGATCGCGACTCTCGGCGCGACGCTCCGATACCTGTCCGTCGCCCTCGCCGCCATCCCGGCGATCGGAGCCGTCCTCCGTGTTCGCGTGTCGCAGACCGATGTCGTCGACTCGGGCGAGAACCAGCGCGCCCTGATCCTTCACTGGCTTCGCGTCACGGTCCTGCCGGGCGCCGCCGTGCTCGGGATCTCGATCGCGCTCGTCCCGTTCGTGATACCGCTGATCGATGGCGGACGGTACCCGGGCTCGATCATCGCTCTCCAAATCCTTCTCGTCTCGGCGGTCGCGGCCTACGTGTCCGAGCCGGGCTCCAACGTCCTCATGGCGCAGGATCGGAACGCTGCGCTCGCGATGCTCTTCGGCGTGGCGCTCGCGGTCAACTTCGTCGGCGACCTGCTCGTCGCTCCCCGTTGGGGCGTGACGGGGATCGCGGTCGTCTCCTCCTCGAGCTTCGTCGCGCTCAGGCTCGCCGTTACCGCCTACGCCCTGGAGCGAGCTCGGTGAACGAACCGTCGTTCGCGGTTGTCGTGGCCGCCTACAACGCCGAGCGTACCCTGGCGGCGACGGTCGAATCCGTGCTCGCCCAGACGCGCGCCGAGTTCGAGCTGGCGATCGTCGACGACGGCTCCACGGACGGCACGCTCGAGCTCGCGGAGAGCTTCGACGACCCGCGCGTGAAGGTCTTCCGGCAGGAAAACGGCGGCACCGCGGCCGCCCGCAACGCCGGTATCGCCGGCACGAGGGCGCCGCTCGTCGCGATCCTGGACAGCGACGACCTCTGGCTACCCCGCTACCTCGAGACCATGGGCCGCCTCCTCGACGGCAACTCCGGCGCGGCGCTCGGGTACACGGATGCGTGGGTGCTCGACGACTCCTCGGGCCGGATCTCGAGGAGACATGCGGCTTCCTCTGTGAACCCTCCCCAGCGGCCTCCGGACGACCCGCGCGAGCTCCTCGAGTTGCTTCTCCGCGGCAACTTCGTGTTCGCCTCGGCCACGTTACGGCGCACCGTGGTGGAGGAGGTGGGCCTGTTCGACCGGCGCTGCAACGAGTGCGAGGACTACGAGCTCTGGCTGCGGTTTGCCGCGCACGGCTGCCGCTTCGTCCGTTCGGAAGGCCCGCTCGCGATCTACCGCAACCGTGCCGGCTCGAAGAGCTCGAACGAGCTTCGTCTGCTCGGGGGTGTCCGGGACTGTTTGGACGTCGTGCTCTCGGAGTACGAGCTCGACGACGACCTGCGTGCGGCCGCGACAAGGCGCCGCGCGGCGGTGAACGCCGAGCTGACCGGGCGCCTGCCGCGAATCCGGCGGCGCCTCCGCGGCCACACGAGGCGTGTGATGGCGCCGTACCTCTGGCGCCGCACCCCGCCGCCCGAGGTCGCGGGCGTGCTCAGGGGCCTCTGAGCGCGGCCTCGTAGGCCGCGAGCAGCTCCCGCTCCGAGTGGTCCCACGAGAGCGAGCTCTCGACGCGCTCTCGACCGAGCCGGCCGCGGCGCTCACGCTCGGCGGGATCGTCCAGGAGCCGCGCGATCAAGTCGGCGAAGGCCGCCTCGTCGTTCGGCGTGGCGTAGACCGCCGCCTCTGCCGCAGAGACGCGCGCCTCCGCGAGGTCGAAGGAGACGATCGGCCGGCTCATCGCCATGTACTCGACGATCTTGTTCATCGTCGAGACGTCGTTCAGCGGGTTGAGCGGATCCGGCGCCAGGCACACGTCCGCGGTGGAGAGGTAGCGCCGGACTTCGTCGTCGGGCAACCGACCGGTGAACGTCACCAGGTCGTCAAGGCCCAGCTCGGCCGCCAGAGCCACCATGGGCTCGAACTCGTCACCGGCACCGATGAAGACCGCGTGCCAGTCGTCGCGCCGTTCACGGAGGCGGGCGAGCGCACGGAGCGCGTAGTCGACCCCGTCCTGCGGCCCCATCACCCCGAGGTAGCAGAGCAGGTGCGGCCTGCCGCGCTTCAGAGACGGATCCGGGTCGGTGGGCCGGAAGCGGTCGAGCGAGGGGGCGCTGCGCACGACGAAGACCTGCTCCGGCCGCTTCCCGCCCCGCTCCACCGCGGTCCGCTTGTAGCTCTCGTTCGTCGCGATGACGACGTCCGCGAGCCGGTAGGTGCGACGCTCGAGCGCCACGAGGCCACGGTAGGCGACGTCCTTGCCGCGTCCGAAGCGCGAGAGGTAGAGCTCGGGGACGAGGTCGTGCTGGTCGAAGACGAACCGCGCCCCGCGGCGCTTCAGCCGTTTGGCCACGAGGAAGAAGAGATCCGGCGGGTTGCACGCCTGGACGACGTCGAAGTTGCCGAGGCGACGTGCAAGGCGCAGCGAGCGCCAGATCGCCGTGCCGTATTCGCGGACGTAGTCGACGCCGCGGACCGCAGTGCGCAAGGGGTAGCGATGAATCTCAATGCCCTCGAGCTCGGCGTAGGGCTCGGTGTCATGCGTGTCGCCGCGCGGGCAGATCACCACGACCTCGTACCCCGCCCCCCGCAACGCCAGGCTCTCCTGCCAGACCCGCCGGTCCAACGGGACCGAGAGGTTCTCGACCAGGATCAGGACGCGCTTACCAGGCAACGCCGACGTAGTCGGCCCGGCTGCGGAGCTCCTCCGCGTCGGGCAGCCGCACGAGATCGATCACGAGCTTGCCGTCGGTTCGGCCGAGGGCGTCCACGACGGCCGCGTCCTTCGACCCGACCACGCACACCTCGGCGTCGAGAAGCGCCTCCTCCGGCGTGGGCACGAGCAGGTCGGCGATGTGCGGCAGGTGTGTCTCGATGAACGTCCTGTTGGCGCCTGTGAGCCGGGAGAGGAGGACGTGCGGGTCGAAGATCTTGAGCTCGTACCCCTTTCCGAGAAGGCGCTCGGCCAGTTCCACGAGCGGGCTCTCGCGCAGGTCGTCCGTGCCCTGCTTGAACGCGAGCCCGAACAGGCAGACCTTGCGGCGCCCCGATTCGACCACGAGCTCGAGCGCTCGCCGCATGTGCTCCTCGTTCGACGGCAGCACGTGCTCGAGAATCGGGAGCGAGAGGCCGAGAGCACGGGCGTGACCGGCGAGCGCACGCAGGTCTTTGGGCAGGCACGACCCCCCGAAGGAGAAGCCCGGAGAGAGGTACGCCGGGCTGATGTTGAGCTTCGTGTCGGCCCGGAAGATCTCCATCACGCGGTGAGAGTCGACTCCGATCTCCTTCGCAAGCGCCCCGATCTCGTTCGCGAACCCGACCTTGAGCCCGTGGAACGCGTTGTCGACGTACTTGGCGAGCTCGGCGACGCGGATCGGAACGCTGAAGGTCGGGCAGTCGAAGCCGTCGTAGAGGGAGAGCACGTCCCGGCCCGACTGCTCGTCGGCCGTGCCGACGACGATCTTCGGCGGCGCGTAGAAGTCGGCCACGCCGGTTCCCTCGCGCAGGAACTCGGGATTGACCGCCACCCCGAGTTCGGGGCCGACCTTCCGGCCGGAGGCCCGCTCGAGGGCCGGCTGGAGCAGGTCCTCGCAGGTGCCGGGCAGCATCGTGCTGCGGAAGACGACGGTGAAGCGGCCGTCCTGTCCTCGCAGCGCCTCGCCGATCTCCGCCGAGGCTCGTTCGAGCGCCTCGGTCGACAACCGGCCATGCGCTCCGGAAGGAGTGCCGACACAGACGAGTGCCACCTCGGTGGCCGCCACGGCCTCCGCTGCGTCGGTGGTCACGCGGAGGGCGCCCGATGCAACCGTGTCCTCGATCAGCTCGTCCACGCGCTCTTCGAGCACGGGCGTCCGGCCCGCGTTGACCATCGACACCTTCTCTGGGTTGACGTCGACGCCGACGACTTCGTGGCCGTCGTGCGCGAAGCAGGCCGCGGAGACGCAGCCGACGTAGCCGAGCCCGAAGACGCTGAGCCTCATCCGATCAGGATTCTGCGGTAGATCTCCGCGACCTTCGGCACGGAGGCGTGCGCCACCGCCGCGTCGCGGGCCGCGGCCGAGACCTCGGCGTGCCTGTTTTCGTCGTCGAGCAGCTCGCCGATCCGATCCACGAAGGCGGCGACGTCCCCCACGCCGACCACGAATCCGCTCCGCCCGTCCTCGACGAGGTCGCGGAGCTCGCCGACGTCGCTGACGACCGGCGGCAGGCCGCTTGCCATCGCTTCCGTCATCGCCACCGACAGCCCCTCGTACCGGCTCGTCAGAACGAACACACGCGCCGAGCGGTAGAGCTCCTGGATGTCGGCGCGGAGGCCCAAGAAGTCGATCGCGTCGCCCACCCCGCGGCGGTCAGCCTCCGCGACGAGCTCGGCCCGGAGCGGCCCGACGCCGGCGACGGCGGCCCGAAGGGCCGGACGCCGCTCCCGCAGCCGCGCAACGATCTCGAGGAAGTCGGAGACCCGCTTCGTGGGAATCAGCTCGCCCACCGCGACGAGGTCGTAGGCCCGCGGAGCATCGGGTGCCGCCGGCGAGAAGCGCTCGACGTCCACGGCCGGGGGCGTGACGTGGACGCGCGCCTCCTCGAGCCCGCGCGCGATCAGCGCGGCCCGGCCCCGCGTCCCCATCGTGCAGACCGCGTCCGTCCGCCGCACTACGGCGAGCAGGGCGCGCTCCAGCGGCGGGAGGGGCCTCGGCAGCCGGCCGAGGATGCTGTTGTCGGAGCGCCAGCCGCCCCCCGCCCACTCCACTTCGCCGCCGATCATGTGGTACGCCGTCCGCGCGCCCGCCGCCCGGCCGGCGACGAAGCCGTTGACACCGTGCGGCATCACGTTCCAGCTCAGAACCCACTCGGGCCGGAGCTCCCGGGCCAGGCGCGTGCAGGTGACGAGCTTGCTGCCCGCGCGCCCGAGCATCCGTCTCTGCCGTTGCGAGGGCACGACGCTTCGCACCTTCGGCATCGGCGGCGCGGGCTCGTCCGCCACGAGCACGAGCTCCGAGACCTCGGCCAGCTCCACGAGCGGCAGGAGGTGGGCGCGCAGCTGGTTCGCGTTCAGCGTGACGGTCGCCAGCAGCCTCACGGCCACTCCGAGGGCGTCAGTGCGGGCCGGCCGCAAGCGCCGCGAAGCCGGGGTCGTACCCGAAGGCGCTGCCGACGTCGTTGACGGTCGAGCTGCGGACGTACCCATCCTGGTACAGCGTGTTCGCAAAGGCAGCGGGCGCCCGGTACAGGCCTTCCTTCTGGTAGTTCGGCGAAATGAAGCCGTCCTGAATCTGGAGTGTCGGCGCGGCCACGTCGAGCACCTTCGTGAACGCGCCCGTGCCGCCGAGGCGGTGCCAGACGGACATCGACCCATTGGTCGCGGACCAGTGCACGTGCATGACGAAGTCGTGCCACGAGCCACGATCGAGCGAGCCGAGCACCGTGTAGTACCGACGCCGGTCGACGCCGTCCATGACGCCGGTGTTCGTACTCAGGACGATCCGCTCGCCGAAGACGGTGAATGCGAGCGGCGGGACGAACGGCAGGTCCGAGTGCCACTGCAGGAAGATGCCCCATTCCGGCGACACCCAGTTCGTCGCGAACATCGTCGACCACGCGTACCAATAGTCGCTCCCCTCGACTTCCTTGGCGGTTGACCAAATCACCTCGCTGCGCTCGCCGCTCGTCCCGTTGTACACGTCGCCGGGGTTGACCGTGAAGCGTGCCGCGAACACGCCCTGCCGCGCGGGGGACGTGACGACACCGAACTGGTTCTCGACGGGGGCCCCGATCACGGTCTGCAGGTTCGTCCAAGGCGTCCAGGTTCCGGTCTCCCAGTCGCCCCTGAACGGCGCGCTCGGCACAGGTGCCGGCGAGGGCGGAGGCGGCGCAGGTGGCGACGGCGGAGGGGGTGGCGGCTTCGGTTTGCTGACCGGGCTCGGCCGCGACGTCCGCGACTGGACCACGAGCTGCGGGCGGCACTTCCGCGAGGCGCGGCCGCACAGCACGATCGCGCGCCTGCTCGCCGTCGCCAGGGCCAGGACGAGCGCACGGTTGCCCCGGACGGCCCGGGTGACGTCGACGTGGAGCCAGCGGCCGGCGAGCGGCCGGGAGCGGGCGAGGAGCAACGAGCGCCCGCGACCTTCGAGGTGCACGCGCAGCGGCATGGGCGCGCTGCGATGCACGAAGACGTCGAGGCGCGCGCGCGTGACCCGCTCGCGGGCGACACCGTCGAGCCGGAAGCTAAGGCGGCGGCGCAGGCCCGAGCCGGCGCTCACGAGCAGGACGGGCGCCTGCGAGGCCCCCACCGGCGTCAGGACACGGCTTTCGGACCCCGCCTGCGCGCGCGCAGGCACGAACAGCGCGACGAGCGCAGCGAAAAGCACGAGGCGGCGGGCTCCCACGCAGGGTGCATCGACCCCGCCCAGAGGCGGCCCGATCCCTTGAAGGGTCTAGCTCGTTCGAGGGACGGGAGGCGGAGAACGCGGAAGCTGAGAAGCTGTAGGCCGGATGCGTGGCCCGACCTGGTATCTCGCCCGCCTGCGGGCGATGACGCCCCGCGAGGCCGCCTGGAGGGGCCGTTCCGCCGTCGCGTTGAGGCTGAGGCCGCTCGGCCGGCGGCTTGCCGAGCCGAGCTGGGACGGCGCCTGGCCCGAGCACGTGCGCGCGCTGGCCGAGACGCGCCGCGGAAGCCTCGTCGCAGACGCGGAGCGGATCGCAGCGGGCGAGCTCGAGCTCTGGGGCAGGCGGGTGGAGGTCGACCCTGCCCGGATCGACTGGGCCCGGGACCCGTTCGGCGAGACAGGCGATCGCAAGCCACTCTGGGAGCTCAACCGCCAGCAGCACCTCTTCCCGCTCGCCGCCGGGGCCGCGCTCGCCGGCCGCGACGATTGGGCGCAGGCGTGCGCCGGGCAGATGCTCGACTGGGCCGCCCGGCGGCCGCGGGATACGTGGGATTCCGGCTACGAGAACGCCCACCGGCTCGTCGGGTGGGCCTGGACTGCGCCCTTCCTTCGCGGCTTCCTGTCGCCGGCCCAGCTCGAGCAGGTCTCCGCGTCGTATGCGGAGCAGGCGGCGTTCACGGCGGCGCGGCCGTCGCTTCACTCCTCTGCGAACAACCATCGCCTCGCCGAGCTCGTGGGCCTGCTCGCGGCCACGGCCGTGGGAGTCGACCTCGACCGTGAGCGTCTCTGGGGGGAGCTCGAGCGCAGGGTCGCCGCACAGACGTACGACGACGGCGGCGGCCGTGAGCAGGCCGGCGGCTACTTCCTCTACGTGCTCGAGGTTCTCTGGGTCGCCGCGGTGCTCGCACGCGGGTCCGGCTACACGCTGGGCACGCTCGAGGAACGGCTCGGCACCATGCTCGGCTGGCTCGAGAAGGTCGCAGACCACAAGGGCGAGCCGCCACCGCTCGGAGACGACGCGGAAGATCGATTCCTGCGCGTCGAGTATTTCGAGCCGCGAAGGGCGAATGAGATCGCCGGGCGGGTACGGGCTCTTCTGGACGGGGAGACGACGCTGGTCGCCAAGCCGGTCGGCTCCGCTCGCGACTCGGTCGTCCTCCCGGCGAGCGGGCTCGCCGTCTTCCGCTGCGACCCGGGCACGCGTGTGGTCGTGGACGTGGGCGAGCTCGGGTTCGGGAGCCTCGCCGCGCACGGCCACGCCGATGCGCTCTCAGTCCTCCTGGACACCGCCGAGGGAACGCTCCTACGCGACAGCGGCACCTGCGCGTATGCCCCGCCCGAGAAGCGCGAGCCGTACCGCCGCACGAGCGCTCACAACACCGTCGTCGTCGACGGCCGCAGCCAGGCACGGGCCCGCGGGCCTCACCTCTGGGGCAGACGCTTCGAGCTGACGCTGGAGGCGCACAGCGTCGGGGCGAAGATCGACTACGTCCGGGCCTCGCACGACGGGTACCGGCCCGCTCGCCACACGCGCAGCGTCACGTTCCTGAAGCCCGGTCTGGTGATCGTCCTCGACCGGATCGACGGCGAGCAGGAGCTCGAGGCGACGCTCGTCTGGCAGCTCCGGCCCGATGGTCCACCCGCGCGGCTCGCCGTCGCGACGCAGCCCGAGGCCGAGCACACCGCCGGGGACGGCCCGTGCTCGCCGCGCTATACCTGGTGTATGGAGGCTCCTCGCTCGACGTGGTCCACCCGCGGCCGGGAGGTCGTGTTCGCGACCGTGATCGGGCTCGAGGCCGCACCGCCCTCCCCCGAGCTGCGGCACGACGGCGCCACGGCAGTCGAGCTGCCGACGATCCGCCTCGTCGAGCGCTGGCAGGGCGGCCTTCCGGAGCTCGGCTGATGTGCGGGCTTGTGGGCATCGTGAGCTCGCGCGGCGGACCGGCGCCCTCCCGCGACCGGATCGAGCGCGCGACCTCGGCACTCGCGCACCGCGGGCCGGACGGCCCGGGTTTCTGGTTCGACGAGGCCGCGGCCTTCGGCCATACGCGCCTTTCGATCATCGACCTCGAGCGCGGCGACCAGCCGATGCCGAACGAGGACGGCTCGGTCCTCGTCTTCTTCAACGGCGAGATCTGGAACCACGAGGAGCTGCGGCCGGAGCTCGAGCGCGCGGGCCACGTCTTCCGCAGCCGCTGCGACACCGAGGTGCTCGTCCACGGATACGAGGAGTGGGGCGAGGAGCTGCTGCCCCGCCTGTCGGGAATGTTCGGGTTCGCGATCTGGGACACGCGGACCCGGCGCCTCCTGCTGGCTCGGGACCGGGTCGGCAAGAAGCCGGTCTATCTCGCCGAGACCGCAAACGGGCTCGTGTTCGGCTCGGATGCACGATCGGTGCTGCTGGTCTCGGGACTCGAGCCCGAGCTCGACGAGGAGCGTGTGCCGGAGTACCTCTTCCAGCGCTACGTCGATGCGCCGCGGACGTTGTTCCGGGGGATCAGGAAGCTTCGCCCGGGACACCTGCTCATCTACGACCGCGAGCGGATCCACGAGCGGGCGTACTGGCAGCTCGACCCGACGAGACCGGAGCCACTCGAACCTGAAGAGCTCCGGGAGCTCGTCCAGGACTCGGTTCGGCGGCGGTTGATGAGCGACGTGCCGCTCGGCGTGCTGCTGAGCGGCGGGGTCGACTCGACTGCGGTCGCGGCCCTGATGCATCGTGCAGGCGCGCGCGACTTCGCCACGTTCACGATCGGGTTCGCGGACCCGCTGTACGACGAGCGGCCCTGGGCGAAGCTCACTGCCGAGCGGCTCGGTACCCGCCACCACGAGCTCGAGGTCGATCCGGCCGGCTTTGCGCAGGCCCTGCCCCGCCTCGCCTGGTATCGCGACGAGCCGATCGCCGAGCCGTCGGAGGTGCCGCTCCTCCTCCTCGCGGAGCTTGCGGGCAGCCATGTCAAGGTCGTGCTGAGCGGCGACGGGGGCGACGAAGTCTTCGGCGGGTATCCGAAATACCGCGCCGAGCAAATCCTGCGGCGGGGCGGCAAGGCGGCCGTGTTCGCGTTCCGCGCCGCCGGCTCGATCGCCGCGCGGCGGCCCTCCCACCGCCGGCTGGCGCGCGCGATGGAGACGGTCTCGATCGACGATCCGCTGCTCCGCTGGGCGTCCTGGTTCCGATCCTTCTCCGCCCCGGAGCTCGACCGCCTCCTCGTGCCCGAACTCCGGCCGACCCCGGAGAGCTTGACGGAGCCGCTTCGCGAGCTCCTCGCGCCCTACAACGCGCTCGACCCCACCCGCAAGATGCTCGTCGGCGACTTCCTCACCTACCTGCCCGACAACATGCTCGCGCGGGGCGACAAGGTTCTGATGGCCGCATCGCTCGAGGGCCGGATGCCGTTGCTCGACCACCGCGTGATCGAGAGGGTCTCGAACCTGCCGGGCTCCGCGCGGGCGGGCCTGCGCCAGGCAAAGGCGATCCTGCGCAAGGCGGTGGAGGACATCGTCCCACCGGAGATCCTTCGCCAGCCGAAGCGCGGGTTCCCGGTTCCCGTCGCGCGGATGCTGCTCGACGATCCGCAGCGCTCACTCGAGCGCCTGCTGCTCTCCGATCGCACGCTCGATCGCGGTCTCTACGATCGCGCCGAGCTGCGCGCGCTCGTCTCGGGCTCGAACGGCTATGGCAGCGAGCGGGAGCTGAAGTTGTTCACCGCGGCAGCCCTCGAGCTCTGGCTGCGCACCAACGTGGACGAGCTCCGGCTAAGGCCGCCCGAGTCGCTGGAAGAGCTCCTTTGAGACGCCCGGTGCGGCTCCTGGCAGCGCGGGTCGTGCTCCGGTGCCGCCAGTAGGCTGAGCCCCGTGCCCAAGGCCCTGATCACCGGCGGCGCCGGGTTCATCGGCTCGCACCTCGCGGAGCTGCTCCTCGACGACGGCTGCGAAGTGTTCGCACTCGATGACCTCTCGACCGGCAGCGAGCGGAACATCGACCACCTCGCGGAGCGCAGCGAGTTCCATCTCGTTCGGGACTCGATCCTCTCGCACTCGATCGTCAGTGAGCTGGTCAACAAGTGCGACGTCGTCTACCACCTCGCGGCCGCCGTCGGCGTCCGTCTCATCGTCGAGCAGCCGGTCCACACGATGGTCACCAACGTCCAGGGAACCGAGACCGTGCTCGAGTACTGCGCCCGGTTCGGCCGGCGCGTTCTCGTCGCCTCGACCTCCGAGATCTACGGCGACCACCGCGAGGAGCGGCCGCTGGCGGAGGGCGACCGACGCGTCTACGGCCCGACGACGGAGAAGCGCTGGCTCTACGCGGACTCGAAAGCCATGGACGAGCACCTCGCCTTCGCCTGGCACCAGGAGCGGAGCCTCGACAGCGTCGTCGCCCGCCTGTTCAACACGGTCGGGCCGCGCCAGAGCGGCCAGTACGGGATGGTGATCCCGAACTTCGTCACCCGCGCGCTCGCCGGCGAGCCGATCGAGATCCACGGCGACGGCACTCAGACACGGTCGTTCTGCCACGTGGCCGACACGATCCGGGCGCTGCGCGGCCTGATGGATCAGACCGAGCTGTCGGGAGACGTGTTCAACGTCGGCTCGACCGAGCGGGTGACGATCCTCGAGCTCGCCGACAGGGTGAAGACGATGACCGGCTCCGGGTCCGAGGTCGTCTTCGTCCCCTACGACCAGGTGTACGGCCTCGGGATCGAGGACATGCTCCACCGCGAGCCGTCGATCGACAAGATCGGCGCCGCTATCGGCTGGAAGCCCGAGCACAAGCTCGAGCGCATCCTCGCGGACGTGATCGAGCACCAACGGGCGCTGCAGACGGCGTAGTCAGCCGCGCTCGCGCAGCGGTGGGAAGAGCACGACGTCGCGGATGTTGTCGCGCCCGGCGAGGACGAGCGCGAGCCGGTCGATGCCGAGACCGAGGCCGCCGGTGGGCGGCATACCGTGGGCGAGCGCCTCGACGTAGTCCGGGTCGCCTGGCTCGCCGCCGACCTCTGCCGCCTGCTGCTCGAACCGCGCGGCCTGCTCGTCCGGGTCGTTCAGCTCGGTGAACGCGTTCCCGAGCTCGGTCCCACCCACGAAGTACTCGAAACGCTCGACGATGCTCGGATCGTCGTCGGTGGCGCGTGCGAACGGCGAGAGCTCGACCGGGTAGTCGTAAAGGATCGTCGGCTCGATCAGGCTCGGCTCGACGAAGTGGCTCAGTGCATGGTCGACGAGCTGCGCCCAGCTCTTGTCCTGTGAGGTGTCGACGCCGCGCTCGTCCAGCCGCGAGCGCAGCTCGTCGGGGTCTCGCGTCCAGAGCCCCCGCTCCTCGAGGGCGTCCAGGAGCTTGATTCGTCTCCAGGGTGCCGTCAGGTCGGCCTCGTGGCCGCGGAACGCGACTTTCGTGCCGCCGGTCGTCTCCCGGGCGACGATCTCCACGAGCTGCTCGATCCGCACCATCTGATCCTGGTAGTCGCTGTACGCCTCGTACCACTCGACCATCGTGAACTCGGGCACGTGCTTGTACGAGAAGCCCTCGTTGCGAAAGTCCTTGCCGAGCTCGTAGACCTTTTCGAGGCCGCCGACGATCAGCCGCTTGAGATAGAGCTCGGTCGCGATCCGGAGGTAGTAGTCGGCGTCGAGCGCGTTGTAGTGGGTCACGAACGGCTCCGCGAACGCGCCGCCGTATCGCGGCTGGAGCACGGGGGTCTCCACCTCGAGGAACCCCTCTCGGTCGAGGTAGCCACGCACCGAGGTGACGATGCGCGTCCGAAGCTCGAAGTCGGCGCGCGTCTCCTCGTTCATGAGCAGGTCGAGGTAGCGCTGGCGGTAGCGCGTCTCGACGTCCGTGACGCCGTGGAACGTGTCGGGCAGCGGCCGTCTGATCTTCGCGAGCAGCTCGAGCTCGTCGACCGCCAGCGAGGGCTCACCCCGCTTCGCCCGGGCGGGCGAGCCCCGGACGCCGACGATGTCACCGAGGTCGACGCCGATCGGCCCCGTCCGGCCCGTGTCGCAGAGCAACTGAATCCGGCCGGATCGGTCGACGAGGTCGAGGAAGACGAGCTTCCCCATCTCCCGCCGCGCCATCACGCGGCCCGCTAGACGGCGTACCTCCGGTGCCTCTTCCCCCGGTTCCAGCTGCTCCGCCAGCTCGCGGACCGCCGCGACTTCATCACGATCTGGGAAACGCTTCGGCAGCATGGCGAGGGAGCGTAAAGGTCGGCGCGGAGTCGGGCTTTGCCCGACTCCGTTCCCGTCGTGGCCGCGCGAAGCGCGGCCAAACTTCATGCAGCCTTGATCTCGAGGATCTTGTACTTCATCGAGCCACGTGGGGCCGTGACCTCGACGGTCTCACCCTTCTTGTGCCCGATAATCGCCTTTCCGACCGGTGACTCGTTCGAGAGCTTGTTCTTCGCCGGGTTCGCCTCGGCCGAACCGACGATGTGGTACTCGACCGTCTGCTTGGCGCCGACGTCCCGAAGCTTCACCTTCGAGCCAACCGAGACGACGTCCTTGGCGACGTCCTTCTTGTTGATCACCTTCGCGTCGCGGAGCCGCTCCTCGAGCGTCGCGATCCGGTGCTCGAGCAGCGCCTGCTCGTTCTTGGCGTCGTCGTACTCGGCGTTCTCGGCGATGTCGCCGAACTCGCGCGCAATGCGAATCCGGTCCGCGACCTCGCGTCGCTTATCGTTCGAGAGGTACTCGATCTCCTGCTGAAGCTTCTTGTAGCCCTCTGGTGTGAGGATGACTTCCTTCAAAGCGAACCCCTTCCGAAAGAAAACGCGCGGCGCTTGCGCGCCGTCGCGGGCGCGAATAGTAGCGATGCGATCGGCCTTCCGTCAACACCCTTCGAGGCTAAAATCCGCGCTGTATGCAGGTGAATCTGCGCGATAAGTGGCGAATCGGGGACGTCGAGATCCCGAGCCGGCTCGTTCTGGCGCCGATGGCCGGCGTCAGCGTCCAGGCGTTTCGCCGGCAGGGGCGGCGATTCGGTGCCGGACTCGTCTGCTCGGAGATGGTCTCGTGCGCGGGCCTGCACCACGGGAACGAGCGCACGCTGGGATACCTGCGAATCGCCGCCGACGAGCGGCCGCTCGCCGTGCAGATCTTCGGCTCCGACCCTGATGTGATGACGGAGGCGGCGTGCATGGTCGAGAGCGCCGGCGCCGACATCGTCGACATCAACTTCGGGTGTCCCGTCAAGAAGGTGACGAAGACCGGCGCCGGGGCGACGCTGCTCGACGACCCTGAGCGCGCCTGTCGAATCGTGGACGCGGTGGCCTCCGCAGTCGACGTGCCCGTGACCGTGAAGATGCGGCGGGGGATCGAGAACGGGTCGCGCTCGTGCCTGGAAACGGGCCCTCGGCTCGTCGAGGCGGGCGCGGCGTCTCTGACGCTCCACCCGCGCTCCGCGCGTCAGATGTACACCGGCAGCGCCGACCACTCGCTGACCGCGGAGCTCGTTTCGCTCGTCGACGTCCCGGTTGTCGCATCGGGCGACATCACGTCGCGCGCCAAGGCCGAGGCGGTGGTGGCGGAGACCGGAGCGAGCGCGGTGATGGTGGGCCGGGCCGCGCAGGGCAACCCGTGGTCTCTGCGCGAGATCATGGAGGGCGACACCGAACCGCCGACCCGCGAGGAGGTCGTCGCGGAGCTCGTCCTCTTCATGCGCGAGACGGTGCGCGAGCTCGGCGAGCGCCGGGCGACGAGCTTCCTGAAGAAGTTCTACGGCTGGTACCTCGGCCGCGGCCGCTTCCCGCGTCCGTTCAAGCAGGAGCTCGTCCGGCTGGCCACCGTCGGCGAGGTCGAGGCGGCCCTGTTCGAGGCCGCGCCCGGCGCCCGCTTCGTGCTGGCGCGCCTGGAGGAGGAACAGCCGGCCGCCGACGAGGTCCTGCTCGACCTCCCGATCTCGATCTACGGCGGCGGCTGACCCGCCGCCGACGACGCCCGTTCGGCCACGGCCGTGGCGGGCCTGTCGCGACGTCGGACACCGTTACCGAAGTGTCACGAGCGCTCCACAACCGAGCCGAACCCGCTGCAAGCGCAGAGGTTTTCGGCGCCTCGACCCGGTGTCGGACACGGTTTCGAAGCGGCGACGCGGCCGAAACCTAGTCCGCGCCGTTCCGTTCCCAGACGAGCTTGAGGCCTTCGAGCGTGAGGAAGGGATCGACGCGGTCGATGGTCTTCGCGTGCGGAGCGATCAGCTCGGCCAGACCGCCGGTCGCGACCACGATCGCCGCGGGCTCGCCGAGCTCGTCGCGGATGCGCTCGACGATCCCGTCCACCTGGCCGGCGAAGCCGTAGACGAGGCCGGACTGCAGCGCCGTGGCCGTCGTTTTGCCGATCGGGCTGGGCGGCTCGACGAAGTCGACCTTCACGAGCCGCGCCGCGCGCTCGAACAGCGCGTCCATCGAGATCTCGATCCCCGGCGCGAGCACGCCGCCGACGTACTCCCCCGCCCCCGAAACCACGTCGAAGTTCGTGGACGTGCCGAAGTCGACGACGATGCAAGGCGCACCGTGGCGTTCCCGCCCCGCGACGGCGTTGACGATCCGGTCCGGCCCGACCTCCCGCGGCGCATCGTGCCGCAGCGGAATCCCCGTGCGCGTCCCCGGCCCCACGACGAGCAGCCGCGCCCCCACCGAAGCCGCCAGCTCCTCGTACGACCGCACCAGCGCGGGCACGGTCGACGAGAGGCAGATCCCCGGAACCGAGCCGAGATCCACCAGCCCGCCGAGCAGCAATCGAAGCTCGTCGCCGGTTCGTTGCGCCTCCGTGGCGACCCGCCAGTGCTGCGCCAGCCCGCCCCCGTCGAACAGCCCGAGCACGGTCTGCGTGTTGCCGACGTCGACCGCGAGCAAATCAGCCATGGCGGGAGCGACGGTATCCCACTAGAGTCACACGCCGGTGGCTCTCCTCAGGCGCCGGCGCTGGCGATCTCGGCCGCTCGAAGAAGCGGAAGCCTACGCCCGCTGCCACGGCGACCGCGGGAACGACGTGAAGATCGTGCGCCTGCCGCCTCGCCGACCGCGGTACCTCGCAATCCTCCAGACGGGCGAGGACCTGCGTCGCCGCTTCGAAGAGCGACTCGACCGCCGCGAGGCTAGCTAGGCAGGTCGTCGTCGGACGGCAGCGCCTCGCCGATCCTCTCGGCGAGCGCCTCGGCCGTCAGCTTCGGCTCGTCTCCCTCGCCTCGAAGCTCCTCGACCGTGACGTCGCTCGACGTGTAAACCTCTGCCCGCGGGATGATCCGGGTCGGCCGGTTCTTGTCCCATACCCACACGTCCTCCATTCGCAGGTGGAAGAACGGGTAGCTCGCCTGCGGCACGTACTGGAGATCGAGCTTGTTGCAGAGGTACGTCGCATCCTGCGTGAGCACGCAGTAGCGGAACATCCCGAAGACGGCCGAATATTCCCTCTTGAGCGTGAGCTCGAGCTCGGCCTCGTACTCGTCGAGCTCGTCGATGTGCGACATCGCGCTCATTCTAGCTCCGCCAGCAACTGCGAGACCCGGCCGAGCCCGGGAACGAGGGCGTCCGGATCGAGGTCGGCGAGCGGCTCGAGAACGAACCGCCGCTCGTGCATTCTCGGGTGCGGCACCTGAAGATCGGGCTCGTCGAGTGTCTCGTCCCCGTAAAGGAGGAGATCGAGGTCGATCGTCCGCGGCCCGAAGCGCGGGCCCTCTCCGCGAACCCGACCGAGCTCGCGCTCGATCTCCAGCAGGAGACTCAGGAGCTCGCGCGGGTGGAGCGTCGTCCCGATCATCGCCGCGGTGTTGAGAAAACGCGGCTGGTCCGTGTACCCGACGGGATCCGTCTCGATCACCCGAGCGATCGACAGAACCTCTGTGCCCGCCCCCTCGTCCAGCATGCGCAACGCTTCGCGAATCGCATGCTCGCGCTCACCCAGGTTGGACCCAAGGCCGATATAGGCAATTGTGCTTTGCTTCCTGAGCTTGAGGGTGCGCTTCTCAGTCATCGGGGTCATTGTCACCGCGCTTGCCGTGACGCCGCACCTGGCCGCGGCGGGATTCAGCCATGCCTCGTCTCGAACGGTGGCGACAGAGCCGGGCCGTGCAACGCTCGTCCAGCTGACGAGTCCGGGTGCTGCGCTTTCGCCCGCCCTGCGTGCCGCGCATGCCCGCCTCGTCGCGCCCGATCTCGGGATCTGGCGGCTACCCGCCGGCGCCGCTTCCCGTGCGCTGCCGGCTCTTCGCGCGGAAGGC
The DNA here is from genome assembly GCA_035554095.1 of Gaiellaceae bacterium. Taxonomy (GTDB): domain Bacteria; phylum Actinomycetota; class Thermoleophilia; order Gaiellales; family Gaiellaceae; genus 13-2-20CM-68-14. Next base: position 22,938 of record DATMIX010000060.1, read on the forward strand.
GTCGTCGGCCACGCCGAGCCGGACCGGCGGATCGTCCCGTTCAGCCATCTGAACGCAGGTGACCCGCTGATTCTGAACGAGTGGTGGATCGGTGACGTCGGCGCCAACCAGACCGAGCCGCCCGGCCCGGGCGTTCCCGTCACCGTCGTGGACACGGGCCTCGATCTCACACACCCGGAGTACAACGGCCGGCCGAACACGGTCGCGCTCAACAATCAGTTCGTCGTCTCCAGCGACGACGTGCACGGGACGGCCGTCAGCTCGGTCGTCGGGGCGCCGTCGAACGGGCTCGGGCTCGTCGGCGTCTACCCCCAGGCGGTGCTGCAGGAGTGGGATTTCGGCGAAGGCTCCCTTTCGGACATCCTGGCGGCACTGAACGCGACGTCGAAGCGCGGGCGCGGCGTGGTCAACTTCAGCGGCGGCTTCCAGGGCTACAGCCAGCTGCTGGAGCAGGCGGTCGACCGGGCGCTTCGGCGGGGCGTGCTGGTCGTCGCAGCCGTGGGCAACTTCCGCCAGAACGGCAGCCCGGCGTTCATCCCCGCCAGCCTCCCACATGTCCTGACGATCGGCGCAAACGACCAGACCGACCGCGTCGCGTTCTTCTCGAACCGCTCCGGTGCGATCGACCTCGCGGCACCCGGGGTCGCGATGCCGGTCGCCGTGCCGGCCTTCTTCAACCAGACGGGCTACGACACCTTCGACGGCACGAGCTTCTCCGCACCGCTCGTGGCCGGGGCAACGGCCTGGATCTGGACGATGCGTCCGCAGCTCGACGTGACGCAGATCCAGGACGTCATGCGAGATTCCGCGCGCGACGTCCCGCCGGCAGGCTGGGACGCCGACACGGGCTTCGGGATCCTCTCCCTCCCGCGCGCCCTCGCCCAGAAGGCAAGGCCCAAGGATCCGCAGGAGCCGAACGACGACGTCAATCTCGTCCGCCCCCACGCGGTGACCGCGGGTGGCAGGCGTCTCGCGACTCCCGCAAACGTCCAGGCCCGAATGGACGTCACCGAGGATCCCGAGGACGTGTACCGCGTCTGGGTGCCCGCGCGCGGACGGATCGCAGCGCGCAGCCGCAGCACGGCGAACGTCGATCTCGCACTCTGGGGACCGAAGACCCGGAGCGTGTACGAACGCGGCAGGGCCCTGAAGCTCGACCTGCTCGCCTACAGCCAGCGCCGCGGCAGTCGCTCCGAGGTCGTCTCGACCCGCAACAACACGGGGCACGGTGCGTACTTCTTCGTCGACACCTTCCTCGGCAAGCGGGTCGGCCAGGCGTCCTACTCGCTCAAGGTCTCGGTCGCTCGACGGTAGCGGCGGTCCACTCGACCGGAACCCCGAGCCGAACCTGCGGCTTCCGCACCCGGACACGGACGCCGTCGAGCTCGAACCGGGCCAGCAAGGCGTCCGCGACGGCTGCCGCCATGGCCTCCAGCAGCTGGAACTGTCGCCCGTCCGAGACCTCGCGAATGCAGCTGACGACCTGCCGGTAGTCGACCGTGTCCTCGATCCGATCCGACAGCGCGCTGTCCGGAACCTCGAGCCGGAGGTCGTAGAGGAACAGCTGCGGGTTAGCCCGCTCGTCGTCCTCGACACCGTGCCGACCCTCGATCTCGAGCCCTGCCAGCTCCACCATCACGCTCACCCGATCACCGCCCGCGCCGCCGTCAGGGCTTCGACGTGCTCGCGGACGTCATGGACGCGCAGGATCGACGCGCCACGGTCGTAAGCTGCGATGGCCGCGCCGATGCTCGCGGCCATCGTCCCGGTCTTTGCGTCCGGGTTGCCGAGCAGCTTGCCGAGTGAGCTCTTGCGGGAGATGCCGACCACGATCGGCCGGCCGATGGCGACGAGCTCGTCAAGCCTCCGGACGAGCTCGAAGTTGTGCTCGGTGGTCTTGCCGAAGCCGATGCCCGGGTCGAGGCAGATCCGGTCCTCCGCGATCCCTTGCGAGACCGCGAACGTGAGGCGCTCGTCGAGGAAGCGCGCGACGTCGGCGACGACGTCGTCGTAGCGTGGGTCGACCTGCATGGTGCGCGGCTCGCCTCGCATGTGCATCAGGCAGACGTAGGCGCCGGCGTCGGCGACGACACCGGCGAGCTCCGGGTCTCCTCGGAGCGCGGTGACGTCGTTGACGAGCTCCGCGCCGAGCTCGAGCGCGCGGCGCGCCACCTCGGCCTTGGCCGTGTCGATCGAGACGGGGACTCCCTGCAGCTCCTCGAGCACCGGCAGGACGCGCCGCAGCTCCTCCTGGCCCGAGACCCCCTCGGACCCGGGCCGCGTCGACTCGCCCCCGACGTCGACGATCTCCGCGCCCTGGTCGATCATCCGGCGCGCCGAGGCAACGGCGTCGGCCGGCGAGAAGTTGACGCCGCCGTCGGAGAAAGAGTCCGGCGTGACGTTCACGACCCCCATCACGGAGGGGCGCGGGAAGCGCTGCTCGAACGGAGGACGCGTCATGGCTTGCGGGCGGTGAGATAGGCGTGCGCCATTCGCCACACACCCGCACCTTGCTCGACCAGCGGCCGGAGGTGGCTCGCGACCCGTTCCCGTTCGGCCGCAGTCAGGGCCCGATCCATCGCGTCCGCGAAGGTCGGGATCTTCGGATTGCCGGCGGTGTTGAGGAATCCAGACCACGACTGCGGCTCCATCGGCCTGATCTCGATCCGGAGCTCGAGCTCGATCGGGAAGAAGCCGGCACGCTCAGCGAAGCCGGTCAGATCGCGCTCGTCGAAGTCGAGCATTGGATCCGATTCGGGCTGGATCGCCGCGTAGACGGCATCGATCCGCTCGGCCAGGTCGCCCAGGCCGTCGCTGGGGTACCCCCAGAAGCCGCGCCTCCGAGTGCACATCCCGAACCGGTTGATCGGTTCGTAGAGAGAGACCCTGCCGTCGGGCCTGAGCACGCGGAAGAACTCGCGGAAGGCCTGTTCCTTCTCCGCGCTGTAGATCAGAACCGACCGCGTCGTCAGCACATCGACGCTCCCGTCGGCAATTCCTTCGAGCCGGTCGGCCGAAGCCCTCACGAAGCTGCAGCGTTCCACGAGACCAAGATCCGTGGCCAGTTGCGAGCAGAGCTCGAGCAGGGGCTCCGAGATGTCGCAGAAGATGACGTGTCCGGCCCCACGCTCGAGGGCGCCGAAGGCGACCAACCCTTCACCACAGCCGACGTCGAGCAGCGTCTCGCCGGGAGCGAGGCTCGAGCGGTCGAGAACCTTGTCGCGGACGGCGCCGAGCTTCTCCAGCTGGCGGCGCCGAACCTCCGGGTCGCCGCCGAAGCGATGCTCCGCGAGCCAGTCGGCCCAGATGTCGCGGTTGCCGTCGGCGCGCGAGTCGGACTTCGTCGCGCTAACCCTTGGCGCCTTCGGGCGGAGGCGGCTGCATCGTCGCGCCGGGGAGCGGGAAGGGCCTCGGCTTCGGTGCGCGCTCGCGCTTCGGCTCGTCGGCGGGCGTCTCTGCCTGCGGCTGCTCCTCCTCGGCGAAGACGTCGTCCTCCGGCGCGCCCGCGAGCAGACGCTCGAACTGGTCCTTGTCGATCGTCTCCCGCTCGATCAGGATCGCGGAGATCCTGTGCAGCTCGCTCATGTGCTCCTTGAGCACCGTGACCGCGAGCTCGTGCGCCTCCTCGATCACGCGCTTGATCTCGTCGTCGATCTCGCGGGCGATCTCCTCGGAGTAGTCCGGCTCGTTGCCCATCTCGCGGCCGAGGAACGGCATATCGTGGTTGCGACCGAGCACGCGCGGGCCGAGCTTGTCGCTCATTCCGTAGCGCATGATCATCTGCTTCGAGATGGACGTGACCTTCTCCAGGTCGTTGGCGGCGCCGGTCGTCACCTCGTGGAAGACGAGCTCCTCCGCGGCGCGGCCGCCGAGCGTCATCGCCAGCTGCTCCATCAGAGCGGTCTTCGTGGTCAGGTAGCGGTCCTCGCGCGGCAGGGAGATCGTGTAGCCGAGCGCCTGACCGCGGCTGATCACCGAGATCTTGTGAACGTCGTCGGTGTGCTCGAGGTAGTGGCCGACCAGAGCGTGCCCGAGCTCGTGGTAGGCGGTGATCTTCCGCTCCTCCTCGGAGAGCAGGCGCGTCTTCTTCTCGGGGCCGGCGATCACGCGCATGATCCCCTCCTCGAGCTCCTCCTGCTGGATCACCTTCTTGCCCCGGCGGGCAGCCAGCAGCGCCGCCTCGTTGACGAGATTCGCGAGGTCGGCCCCCGTGAATCCGGGCGTTCCCGCGGCGAGCGTGTCGAGGTCGATCTCCGGTGCGATCGGCTTGCCCTTGGCGTGGACCTCGAGGATCTTGCGGCGGCCGACACGGTCGGGCCGGTCGACGACGATCTGCCTGTCGAAGCGGCCGGGGCGCAGGAGCGCCGGGTCGAGGATGTCGGGCCGGTTCGTGGCCGCGATCAGGATGATGTTGTCCTTCAGCTCGAACCCGTCCATCTCGACGAGGAGCTGGTTCAGGGTCTGCTCGCGCTCGTCGTGGCCACCGCCGAGGCCGGCGCCGCGATGGCGGCCGACCGCGTCGATCTCGTCCATGAACACGATGCACGGCGCCGCCTGCTTCGCCTGCTCGAACAGGTCGCGGACGCGGCTCGCACCGACGCCGACGAACATCTCGACGAAGTCGGAGCCGGAGATCGAGAAGAACGGCACGCCGGCCTCCCCGGCGACGGCGCGGGCGAGCAGCGTCTTCCCCGTACCGGGCGGGCCGTACAGCAGCACACCCTTGGGGATGCGCGCACCGAGCGCCT
>DATMIX010000061.1:0-4398 GCA_035554095.1 Gaiellaceae bacterium
GCGCTCGCGCACGAGGGGCTGGCGATGAGCTTCGGCTGGGCCGTCCATCCTCGCGACGGCCGTGACGCGCTCGCGCTCTTCCGCGCCGCCGACGAGCGGCTCCACGCGCAGAAGCTGATCCGGAATCGTCTCCACGGCGCCGACATCGCGCCGCTGCCCGGCGAGCACGAGTCGATGGCACTCCGCTCGGCCCGCTAGAGGGTTTGGCGGAATACCGCTCGTCGCCAGGGTGCGAGCAGCGCGGCCCGGCGGCACAGGCTGTATTTCGTCAAACCCTCCTACTAGGGCTGCCCCTGGAACGTGTCGCAGGCGCCGGGCTTGCCGCTGTTGTAGCCCGTGGTGAACCACTCGCGCCGTTTTGCGGACGACCCGTGCGTCCACGTTTCGGGGTTCACCTGGCCCCGCGTCTCGGCCTGAATGCGATCGTCTCCCACGGCGGCGGCCGCGTCGAGAGCGTCGGCCACGTCCGCCTGGGTGAGATCGGTGATGTAGCCCGTCTCGACCGCGTGGCTCGTCCAGACGCCCGCGTAGCAGTCGGCCTGGAGCTCCGAGCGGACCGAGTCACTGCCCGCACCGGTCTCGCCGTGGCTGACCTTGTCGAGTATCCCCGCCAGGTCCTGGACGTGATGGCCATACTCGTGCGCGAGCACGTACGCCTCCGCGAGCGGCCCTCCCTGCGCGCCGAAACGTGACTTCAGCTCGTCGAAGAACTCGAGGTCGATGTACACCCGTTTGTCGACGGGGCAGTAGAACGGCCCGACCTCCGAGCTCGCGTCGCCGCAGCCGGTCCGCACCGCACCCGTGAAGAAGACGGTGTTCGCGGGCGAGTACCGTCGCCCGCTCGCCTCGAAGAACTGCGTCCAGTAGCTCTGAATGCTGTTCACGTCGGCGACGATGCGGCAGTCCTCACGCTCGTTCGCGTCCGCGCCGCTGCGGCATTCGTCGACGACCTCCCCGGGCGGGCGGCCACCGCCTGCGGTGCGATCGTCCAGGTTCGACAGCGGGCCCGAGAGTCCGCCGCCGCCGCTGAGCGAGCTGAGCACCAGGTAGCCGATCAGGAGGATCAGGCCGAGGCCGCCGCCGCCCGCCGCGACGCCGGGAATCGGCAGCGAGGAAATGGGGCCGCCGCTGCCTCGCGCATCTTCGACCTGCGAGGGGTCGAGGCGGACGTCCTTCCGAAACCGCACCAACGCGGTTCTCCTCGCCGCGCACGAAGTCGAAACATCGCGCCCGGCGCGAACGCGGCTACGAGGATCCGCCGAGCACGTTCGCGCGCACGCGCGCGATCTCGTCCTCGCTCATGCCGCTCTCGCGGGCGCTCTTCTCAACGAGCCCCCAATTTTCCGCGAGGTAGCGCTGAGTGTCCGCGCGGGACGCGAGGTCCTCGGCCCCGGTTGCGCGCGCCGCGCGTCGGGCCCGGCCGACGAAGACGATCGTCGCTCCGACGAGCGCCACCGTCGTCAGGACGATGAAAAACATGCCGCTGCTGCTCACGAGCGAGTTATCGGCAAGAGGGCGCTACGACCAAAGCGGCCTCTTCTCATCGCATTCTCAGGTGCGAGCGCTACCTTCCCGCCGTGGACGAACAGCGATTCAGCCGCTCTTCGCTCCTGAGGCTCGCGGGCCTCGCCGCCGGCAGCCTGGGGCTCGGAAGCTGGAAGGCCGAGGCCGCGGACAGCGGTGGCCCGGCGGCTGTCGAGTCGGGCGCGGTGTCGTGCGTCCTCACGCCCGAGCAGACCGAGGGGCCGTACTACATCGACGGCCAGAAGCTGCGCCGGAACATCACTGAGGGACGGCCGGGCACCCCGCTCGTGCTGCGCCTGCGCGTCGTCGACGCCTCGACCTGCAAGCCGGTCAAGGGCGCAGCCGTGGACGTCTGGCACTGCGACGCGCTCGGCGCGTACTCCGGGGTCGGCGGCGGCGGCCGGACGTTCATGCGGGGGGTGCAGCGGACCGACGCGAACGGCGTCGCGACGTTCCGGACGGTGTACCCCGGCTGGTACCGGGGCCGGACGGTCCACATCCACGTCAAGGTGCACGTTCGCGGAAGCGTCGTCCACACCGGACAGCTCTACTTCTCCGACGCGATCACGGACGCCGTCTTCAAGCGCACGCCGTACAACCGCCGACCGCGCCGCTCGACGCGCAACTCGAACGACTTCGTCTTCGCCCAGGGCGGCAAGCGCTCGCTCCTGCGGCTCAGCCGCCGGCGCCAGGGCGGCTACGTCGGGGCGATCACGATGGGCGTCCATCGTTCATGACGCACTGTCCAGCACGGTAAAGAGGGTCAACTGCATGCCGTCGGGCGCGCGCAAGCGGACGTTGCGGTGTGACCAGGGCGTCACGGCGGGCTCCGCAAGCTGCTCCGCGCCGCCGTCGACGAGCCGCTGAGCCGTGTCCACCGAGTCCTCGACCTCCAGCGCGATCCGCACCGGACCGGAAACGCCGGTCGCGCCGACCTCGACCTGGTCGACGAGAGCCGTCTGGTCGACTGACAGGAGCTCGAGCGTCGCTTGGCCGGCGTCGAGAATTGCGCCGCTGCCGCTGTCGCGCTCCCAGGCCGAGACAACGGGCAGACCGAGCACGTCGCGGTAGAAGCGGAGCGCGGTCTCGTAGTCCTCGATCGTCAGGGCGAGCCGTAGCTCCCTGACCGGGCTCTCGCCCATCAGTTGCTCCCGGCGTCGCGCGGCGTTAGGTTCCGCAGTGTGCTGAGGCGCATGTCGCTCCTCTCTGTCGGTTTCGCGCTCGCCGGCGTCATCGTGACCCTCGCGGCCGCCGGCAGCTCCAGCTACGCCTGGCACCTTACGCCGACGGGATCGGCGGCGCGCCTCCGCGGCCTGGCGGCCGTGAGCGCGACCACCGCCTGGACGAGCGGCAGCCTCGGCACCGTGCTCCGCACGACCGACCGGGGGGCGACCTGGCAGCAGGTGGGCCCGCCCGGCACCCAGGCTCTCCAGTTCCGGGACATCGAGGCGTTCGACGCCGACCACGCGGTCATCCTCTCGATCGGGAACGGCCCGGACTCGCGCATCTACGTGACCTCGGACGGCGGCCAGCACTGGACGCTGACCTTCGTGAACCCCGACCCGAACGCGTTTTACGACTGCATGACGTTCTTCGACGAAAGGCGCGGGCTCGCCCTGTCTGACCCGCCCGACGGCAACAAGTTCCGCATCCTCGCGACCGAGGACGGGGGTCTCAGCTGGCATGTCGTCGACCCGGCCGGGATGCCGCAGGCGCTGCCGGGCGAGTTCGCCTTCGCTGCCAGCGGCCAGTGCATCACGTCCAACCACGGCCACACGGCCTGGTTCGCCACGGGCGGGGCCGCGCAGGCACGCGTGTTCCGCTCGACCGACCGTGGCCTGACGTGGACGGTCGCGTCGACGCCGATCCGCAGCACTCCGGCAGGCGGCATCTTCGCGCTCGCCTTCCGAAGCCAGCAGCACGGGCTCGCGGTCGGCGGCGACTTCCTTGCGCCCACCGCCTCGCCCGACAACTTCGCGCTCACTGACGATGGCGGCCGGAGCTGGCGGCTCATCACGGGCGCCCCGCCGGAGTACCGCTCGGGCGCCACGTGGGTCGACGGCCACACCGCGATCGCGGTCGGCCCCTCGGGAAGCGACGTCAGCACCGACCACGGCCGCACGTGGAGCCGGTTCGACGACGGCAGCTTCGACACGACCGACTGCGCGAGCCCGAACGCGTGCTGGGCGTCGGGCGAGCAGGGCCGCGTCGCGTATCTGACGCGCTAGCGAGCTAGCGGTCGATCAGCTCGATCCGGTAGCCGTCCGGATCGCGGACGAAGCAGAGGCGCGAGCCGCCCTCGCGAACCTGGTACGGCGGCCGCTCCGGCTCGATCCCCTGCTCCTCGAGTCGGCGAAGCGTTTCGTCGAGGTCATCGACGCCGATCGCAATGTGGCCGTAAGCCGTGCCGAGCTCGTACGTGCGCCCGTCGTGGTTGAACGTAAGCTCGAGTTCCTCGTCCTGGCCGGGCACCCCGAAGAAGTAGTTGGTGGCCTCGAGCTGCCCGTCACGCACGATCGGCAGCTCGCGCCGGAACTCGAAGCCGAGCGCCTCGTAGAAGGCACGGCTCGTCTCCGGCTCGGTGATGCGATACATCGTGTGCAGGTAGCGGGTCATACGCAAATCGTAAAGATGCCGGCGGAGTCGCTTGCGAAAGCGGACGGCGGGTGGGCTCAGGTCGCTGCGCGCACGGCCTTGTGGAGTCGCACGGTGCGAGACACGCCCTTGAGAGGCACGTCCCCGATGAGCTGGAACTCGACCTCAGCGCCCCCCGTACTTCGCCTTGCTTCTTCACTCACGAGGACCTCGCGCGGCCGCGCGTAGTCGGCGATCCTGGCCGCGAGCTCGACGGCATCCACGTCGCGATGGACTACC
>DATMIX010000062.1:0-3311 GCA_035554095.1 Gaiellaceae bacterium
GCGCCGGCAGCAAGGCTCTCCTTCGCCGAGGGCTCGCCTTCGAGGTGCACCAGAACCCCGGAGCCGAGGTCGTCCACGAGCGGCAACCCGCTCCGCCGGGCGACCGCCGCGAGCTCCTCCAGGGACGGCTGCTCCGTGAACCCGACGACCCGGAAGTTCGACTGGTGCACCCGCAGGATCAGCCCGGTCTCGGCGCTGATCGCGTGTTCGTAGTCGGCTGCCCGGGTGCGGTTGGTGGTGCCCAGCTCGCGCAGGCGGGCACCGGAGCGCGCCAGGACGTCCGGGATCCGGAAGCCGTCGCCGATCTCGATCAGCTCGCCGCGGGAGACGAGCACATCGCGGCCCTCGGCGAGCGCGGCGAGCGCGAGCAGGACCGCCGCGGCGTTGTTGTTGACGATCAGCGCCGCCTCTGCGCCCGTGAGCCGGCGCAGGATCGGTGCGACGTGGTCCTGTCGTGAGCCCCGGGACCCTTCGTGGAGGTCGTACTCGAGGTTCGAGTAGCCCCTTCCGACCTCGCGCACACGGTCGAGCGCCGCCGCCGCGAGCGGCGCGCGGCCGAGGTTCGTGTGGACGATCACGCCGGTCGCGTTGACGACCGGGCGGAGCTTGGCGCCGCGGCTCGCCTCGAGCTCCTGCTCGACCCGCGCCACGAGGTCGCCTGGGTTCGCGCCGGCCTGGATTTCTTCACGCGCGCGCGCGAGGGCGGATCGGGCAGCCGTCACCACGAGCGGCCGCGGCGCCGCCGAGAGGCGCTCGTGACGCGCGAGCTCGTCGACTGAGGGCAGGTCGCGGAGCTCCACGACCGAAGTGTAGAGGGGCGAAATTGGGAGCTAGACTCGCCGCCGGAGCCGTCCGAGACGATGCCGTACTCCGTTCTGCAACCCGTCAAGCGGCGCCGACGCCGCTCCCGGCGCGGGCGTCACGCCGTGGCGTTCCTCCTGCTCGCGGTGCTCGTGGCCCTGGCTTCGCTGGGTGCGACGCAGCACTGGGCGTTCGCGCGCGGCAAGCGCACTACTCACCACGCTCCGCCCTCCGTCCAGCCCCGGGTCGCCTCGCAGGCGACGCTCAACAGCCTTAGGGCCGCAGCATCCGACCAGCGCCTCGCGGCCGCCGTGCCGTTCACACCAGGGACGCGGCTTTTGGTGGGGGGTGCCGAGCCGCGCCTCGAGCACGCTCTGCGACGCCCGATCTCCGCTCCGGCCGCGATCCTCGTCGATGCCGGCACGGGGACGATCCTTTGGGCGAAGCGGGCTCGGCAGCGGCGGCCGATCGCTTCGACCACGAAGATCATGACCGGCGTCCTCGCGCTCGAGCATCTGCCGCTGGAGAAGACGATTCGGATCAACCCCATCGTCACTCGGGTGGCGCTGAGCCGGGAAGGCCTCCGCGCCCACGAGCGCGTCCCGGTCTGGAAGCTCATGTACGGCCTGATGCTTTTCTCCGGCAACGACGATGCGCTCGCGCTCGCGATCGGCGCTGCTGGAAGCAAGGGCGCTTTCCTCGAGTTGATGAATGAAAAGGCGCACGAGCTCGGCCTCGCCGATACGCACTTCACCACCCCGAGCGGGGTCCTCGACAAGCGGAACTACTCCTCTGCTCGGGACCTCGCCGCGCTGGCCCGCTACGCGATGGCGATCCCGAAGTTCCGAGCGATCGTGCGGACGCGCATCGCCCATGTGAGGTGGCCGCGGCCGACCTTCGCCAAGACCTACGTCAACAAGAACCAGTTACTCGGCACGTACAGAGGGGCGGACGGGGTCAAGACGGGCTGGACGACGCTCGCCGGCCATTGTCTGGTCGCGTCGGCGCGGCGCGGCTCGACGAGCCTGATCGCGGTCGTGCTCCACTCGCCGAATCCGTACGGCGACGCGCGGACGCTGCTTAACTTCGGCTTCGCGAATTCGTAGGGGTCCCTGATGACGATCACGAAGCACTGTCGCGCGCTCGTTCTCGCGCCCGTCCTCGGGCTCGCGCTGCTGCTCGTGCCGGCTCAGTCGCCGACGGCCGCGCTCGGTGTCGGCCGGATCACGGTGAAGCCGGCCAAGGTCGCCGCCGGCAGCACCGGGACGTTCACGCTCGTCTTCACCGCGGACGACGGTGCGCTGATCGGCCAGACACTGCTCGACATCCCTCGCGGCTGGACCCCTCCGCGCACGGCGCCCGCAGGCTCGCCCGGCTTCGTGTCGCTGGCGCGCGGGAGCTGTGCCAGTGCGACGAAGCTGACTCGCGTGGTCGCCCGGCGACTGCTGATCGCGACCTCGTGCAAGCGAGGGCAGAGCTTCACAGTGACGTACGGCCCCGCGACCGCTTCGACGCTCGCCGCCGACGGCTATGTCTTCCTCACGCAGACCCGGCCGAACGCGGGCGTCGTCAAGACCAAGACGATCAGGAAGGTCGTCAAGACGAAGACGGGGAAGCGAAAGACGAAGGTCAGGCGGATCAGGGTCGTGATCAAGCCGACGTTCCGGCCGCTCGCTCAGAAGAAGCAACCGGTCGTCGTCGTCACCGGCGCGCCGATCGACCACCTGGCGATCAACGCGCCGAGTATCACGACAAGCGGGACGCCATTCGGGATCAACGTGCGCGCCGAGGACCGGTACGGCAACGTCGCCTGTTGCTACACGGGCGTGGTCACCTTCTCGAGCAGCGATCCCGAGGCGTTTCTACCGACGCCGTACCAGTTCACCGCGACCGATCTCGGCGCCAAGAACTTCGCGCGCGTGATCGTGCGAACGGTCGGGTTGCAGACGATCACGGTGTCCGACAACGCCGGTCACGCCGACGTCAGCAACGCGATCAGCGTCTATCCGTTTCCGACCGGGTAAACCGCGTTTACTGTGCGTCGGCCTTGCGCGGCTCGGCCGGCACTTTCGCGCGCCGCCGGTTGGAGTGGTCGACGACGATCCTGACGGGCTCCTCCGGGTCGTCGGTCAGGTGAAGGAGATCGATGTCGTCGGATGAGACCATCTTGTCCGCGAGCAACCGAGTGCGCATCCAATCGAGCATCGGCTGCCAGTAGTCGGTGTCGAAGAGGACGACGGGGAAGTCCAACACCTTCCCGGTCTGGATCAAGGTCAGGGCCTCGAAGAGCTCGTCGAGGGTGCCGAAGCCGCCGGGGAAGATGACGAAGCCCTCCGCGGCCTTCACGAACATCGTCTTGCGCACATAGAAGTGGTCGAACGTGAGCTCGATGTCGAGGTACCCGTTCTCGTGCTGCTCGTGCGGAAGCTCGATGTTGAAACCGACCGAGAGGCCGCCGCCCTCTCGCGCCCCCCGGTTCGCCGCCTCCATCACGCCGGGGCCGCCGCCCG
>DATMIX010000063.1:0-44011 GCA_035554095.1 Gaiellaceae bacterium
CTCGTAGGCCTCCGCCTCGGTGAGCTCCCGCTCCGTTAGCGCGTCCTCGCCGGCGGGCTGCTCGCCGGCAGCCGTTCTGCGACGTGTCGCCACGAAGGCGACCAGAACCAGAGGTACGGCGACCACGGCGAAGATGAGCCACGGGAACACGCGGGCAGCGTACCTGCCACCCGCGAGTAGCCCGGCTAGCGCGGGGTCAGCGCAGCGGGTCGCTCGGCTCGCCGGTAGGAGACCTCGTAGCCGAGCCGCCGCGGGATCGCGAGCAGGCCCTCGAGGTCGAGGTCGATCGTCGCACCGGCCTTCTCGGTGACCTCGTCCTCGATCGGCAGGTCGAAGTCGTCGGCGCCGTAGTCGAGCGCGCGGAACGCGTCCTCGTTCTGCGTCAGGACCGACGTCCGAACGTGCTTGATGTTGTCGAGGAAGATCCGTGAGAGCGCGATGTGGCGCCAGTACTCGCGCGGCGCGATCTCGCGGCCGCCGAAGGCGGTGCCGTACGGCTTGTACGTCCAACAGAGGAACGAGAAGAGGCCGTCCGTCTCGTCCTGGAAGGCCCGCGTGCGCCGGAGGTGCTCGAGCCGCTCGTCGAGGGTCTCGTCGAACCCGATCACCATCGTCGCGGTGGTCTTCATGCCGCTGTCGACGATCGCCCGCTGTGCCTCGAAGTAGTCCTCGACCGTGTACTTCCACCTGGCGTGGCGAGCGCGGAAGTCCTCCGTCAGGATCTCGCTGCCACCGCCGGTGACCCAGTGCACGCCGGCGTCGCGCAGGCGCGCGGCGGCGTCCGCGTAGCTCAGCCTCGCCCGGTCGGCGAGGAAGACGAACTCCGCAACCGTGAGTGCATAGAACTCGACCCGGTCGCCGTAGCGCTCCCGCACGGCGGAGAAGAGGTCGCAGTAGTAGTCGAGCGGCAGCCTCGGGTTGAAGCCGCCGTTGAAGGCGACGAGGTCGCCGCCGAACTCGACGAGCTCGTCGATCTTCGCGAACACGTCGTCGCGGGAGAGGACGTAGCCGCCATCCTGATTCGGGAGCACGTAGAACGCGCAGTAGTCGCACTGCGCGACGCAGACGTTCGTGTAGTTGATGATCCGCATCACCATGTAGGTGGCGTGACCGGGCTCGTGCCAGCGGCCGCGGACGTCCTGGGCGAGCCGCCTCAGCTCCTCGTCCGATGCGTCGTTCCAGAGCTCTCGCGCATCGTCGACGCCGATCCGCCCGCTCACGCCGGCACCGCCTCCTCGACGGGCACCTCGTCGGGCGCGAGCGTGTCCATGAACGAGCTGACGGAGAAGACCGCGTTGCCCGGGCCGGCCACGCCGTAGCCGGGCGGCGGCTTCAGGCCGTGCTTCTCGAGCGTGTCACGGTATGCCTCGAGAAGACGGATGTGGTACTCGAGCGGCGCGCCGTCTGGATTGGCGCGGCCGAGCGGCGTCGTCGGCTCCGGGCACCAGGTCGTGAAGCGTGGCGTGATCCCGCGGCTCATGAAATGGTCGAGGCCCTCGGTCGTGCTGGCGATCGCCTCGTCGACCGTCGCGAATCCGTGCGGCTTCGCCAGCTCGACGCCGGCGACGAAGTTCGGAATCACGTAGCGCGCGCCGAACACTTCCGCGGCGTCGAAGATCCGCCTGTGCCACTCCTCGCGGCCGACGTAGCGCTGCTTGCCGGGTGAGATGAGCTCGAACAGGCGCTTGTCCCAGACCTCGTAGTTCGGGTGGTAGATCGTTATCCCGTAGTCCTTGTAGCGCTGCACGTCCGCACGGGGCAGCGCCTGGGCGACCACCTTGCCGATCCACCGCTTCGGGAAGCGGTCCTCGATCGCCTGCGCGTAGCGGCCGTAGAAGTCCGCCTCGGCCAGGCCGTCGACGGTGCCCGTAACGGAACCGCCGGTCAGCGTGTACGCCTTGCTCGCCCTCGCCGTGTCGTAGCGGTCGATCAGCTCGAGCGCTTCGAGCACGTCCTCGACGGGCTTCACGCCCGTGTAGGGACGGCCCTCCTTCTTGTGCTGGCGCCAGTTGTGGTTGATGTCGCAGAACCCGCACTCCTCGTGCGCACCGAAGTACTGGCACAGGCGCAGCACGGTCAGGTAGATCAAGTAGCCCCACTGGATCGTCGGCGCCGTCTCCATCACGGTCTTGCCGTTCGCGAGCGTGTGCCGGTAGTACTCGGGCATCGGCGGCAGGGCGATCTCGGCGATGTCGCGACCGTCGAGCGACAGGCGCAGGTCGCCGTGCTCGTCCCGGGCTGCGCCGTACGGGGAATCCGGGTTGACGCGGACGGAGACGATCGTCCGCCGCAGCTCGTAGGGGCCGCCGCTGAGCGCGATCTCCTCGGGCGGCCGCCGTCGCGCCGCCTCGCCGAGCTCCGCGAGCGGCTTCTGGTCGAAGGAGAAGATGAAGTACGACTTCGGCTTCACCTCGCCGTCGAGGTTCTCGCTGAGGGCCGAGTCGGCGAAGGAGATCCCCGTCCGCAGCAGATCCTCCTTCAACACCGCCTCCCGCGGAAGGTGCGGGAACCGCGCCATCAGCTGCTCGACGAGCTCTGTGCGAGACGCGGAGGCCGTGCTCACAACCGCAAGTTACCGCGGCGACGACAGGTGCGCGGCGAGGCCGGATACCCCGTCGCTGCCGTTCATGCGGATGCGGTCGAGGGTGAAGAGACCATCGCCGGGGCTCGCAATTCCCGGCTCGGTCGTCGTCGCGCCGCGGAAGCCCGCCGCGCGCACGGCGCGCACGACGGCCCCGTCGTAGACGCCGGCCGGGTAGCAGAAGAAGTCGACGGGCACGCCGAGCCGTCGCCGGATCCACAGGCGCGAGCCGGCGACCTGGCGCCGCAGCTCGGCGGCGTCGAGCGTCGTCAGGTCGGGATGCGTCAAGGAGTGCGCGTCGATCTCCCAGCCGCTGCGCACGAGCTCCCGCAGCTGCGGGATCGTCAGCTTGCGGTCGAGGACGTTCTGGACCGCGAGATTGAGGACACCCGGCCAGTGGAACCGGCGCAGGAGCGGGCGCACGTTCGTGAAGTCCTCGGGATAGCCGTCGTCGAAGCTCAGCACGATCGGTCGTGACGGCAGGGCCAGGCCGCGCCGCCAGTAGTCGTACACCCGGCGCAGCGACACGGCCTGGTAGCCCTGTCGCCGGAGCCAGCGAAGCTGCGCCGCGAAATCCGAGCGGCGGACGTAGAGCTCCGGAAACGGTGCGTCCGGCGGCGGGGTGCCCACCACGTGGTAGTTGAGGATCGGGACGGGCCGGTCGTGCGGGTGAACGATGCGGCTGGCGTGCTCTCGCGGCCGTGGAGCCGGCGCCGTCGGGGTCGCCTGCTTTCCATGCGAGCCGCAGGCCGGTGTCGCGAGCAGGACCAGGAACGCGAGCGCGACTCGCACTGTCGTCACCACGGGATCTTGGCAGCCTGCCGCTTCCGCTACCTTGCTGCGGGGTCCGTTGCTTCGCCGCGTCGTCATCGCAGCGCTGCTGGCCGGCATCTTCGCCGCGCCCGCCGGCGCCTACACGCGCACGCTGATCCCGGGGATGACGTACACGAAGCAGGTCGTCTTCACGCCGCACGGGCCCGTCGCCGTGCACTCGATCGTCGCGCCGCGGCCGGGGGGCCTCTGGAGCTTGCGACCAGCCCTCTCCGATCTGGCGATCGCCGGGCGCGAGCGCGTGACGGCGATGCAGCGCCAGGCCTCGACGTCCGCCACCGTGGCGGGGGTGAACGGCGACTTCTTCGACGCCCGCGACGGCCGGCCCGCGGGGATCCTGATCCAGGACCGGGTTCTCTACAGCGTTCCGAACTCCACCCGCGCGAGCGTCGGCATCTCCGCGGCCGGGACGCTCGACGTCCGCCGTGCGCTCTGGAACGCTTTCTGGCAAGGACGCGGCCAGCGCCGCCCTATCACCGGGCTCAACGCGCCGGCGAACCCCGGCGGGATCTCGCTCTACACGCCTGTCTGGGGAACCGCCACACCGCCCGCCGCCGGCGCCACCGAAGCGGTCATCTATCCGTTCCCCGCGCTGACCCCGGGCGCCGACCTCGCGGGCCCCGTCGTGCAGTTCACGCAGGGTGGCAACACGCCGATCCCGGCGGGCGGGGCCGTCCTCTCCGCGCTGGGAGGCTCGGCGCAGAAGCTGCAGGCCGAGGCGCCCCCGGGCTCGCGGGTACTGATCCGGTACGTGCTCAGCTCGGGCTGGAACGCGGCGGTGGATGCGATCGGCGGAGGGCCGCTGCTCGTCAAGAACGGCAAGCCCGTGTTCCGCGCGTTCGAGAGCTTCGCGCCCTCGATCCTCGCGCCGCGAACCGCGCGGACGGCCGTCGGGCAGCGCCGTGACGGCTCGATCGTGCTCGTCGCAGTGGACGGCGGACAGGTCGGCTACAGCGTCGGCCTCACCAACTACGAGCTCGCGCAGCAGCTCGTCCGGCTCGGCTGCGTCACGGCCTCCGGCCTCGAGCCCGGGCCCTCGACCACGCTCGCCTTCGACGGGCAGAGGCTGAACCGGCCCTCCGATCCCTCCGGCGAGCGCGCAGTCTCGGATGCACTGTTCGTCTACTACTACGGCGTCTACGTGCCCGCGCCCTCGGATCCGGTGCTGTCACCGAACGGCGACGGGGCCGGCGACCGCGAGCTCCTCAGCTTCAAGGTGGTCAGGCGGTCCAACGTCACGGCGAGGATCGTCGGCCCCGACGGCGTCGCCCGTTTCACGCAGACGGGGGTTCAGGCGCCGGGCACGTACAGGTTCTCCTATCCGGGGACGAAGGCCGACGGCAGCTCCGAGGCAGAAGGTCGCTGGCGCTGGGCCGTCACGGCCGTCGACGACCTCGGGCGCACCTCCACAGCCGACCAGCCGTTCTGGCTCAACAACACGCTCGGGTATCTCCGCACGCCGTCGCTCGCAGTCGTGCGGGCGAACAGGCGCGTGACCGCCGCGTCCTTCAGGCTGACCCGCGCCGCGAGGGTGAGGACGACGATCGAGAGCACGAACGGCGTCGTCCTGCGCAAGCTCGGCCAGGGGTCGGTCAAAGCAGGCACCGCGAACGTGCGCTGGGACGGCCGCAACTCGCGGGGGAACCTCGTCTACGGAGGCCGCTACCTCGTTCGCGTCCGCGCGCAGAACGGCTACGGCCCGGTCGAGCTGACGCAAACGCTGCGCGTCCGGCGCGGGTAGTCACGGGCCTCCGTACACTCCGGGCCCGTGCTCGCCTCCCTGACGAGCTCGCTGACGTCCTTCGTCGGCGACCACGGTCTCTACGCGGTCTTCGCCCTGATGTTCGTGGACGCCGTCCTCCCGGCGGCGAGCGAGCTCGTGATGCTCTACGCGGGGGCGCTGGCGGCCGGGGCGTTCGCGGGCCAGAACGTCGTTTTGTTCGGCAACCGCATCGAGTCGGACCTCTGGGGGTACGTCGCGATCTCGCTCGCCGGCGTGATCGGCTACACGCTCGGCTCCCTGCTCGGCTGGGCGATCGGCGCCTACGCCGGCCGGCCGCTGCTGGAAGAGCGGGGCCGTTGGTTCCACCTCGACCGGGCGAAGCTCGCGCGGGCCGACCGCTGGTTCGAGCGATACGGCGACTGGGCCGTGCTGCTCGGGCGCGTGACTCCGGTGGTGCGGTCGTTCATCTCGATCCCCGCGGGCTTCATGCGGATGCCACTCGTGCGTTTCACCGTGCTCACGTTCGTGGGAACGATCCCCTGGTGCTTCGGGATCGCGGGTGCGGGCTGGGCGCTCGGGAACAGCTGGGACCGGTTCCACCACGACTTCCGATGGGTCGAATACGCGGTCGTTGCCGCGATTCTCGGGGCGGTGCTCTACCTGATCCTGCGGCGGCGCTCGTCTACACTGGCTCGCCGTGCCGGTTCCTCTCGTTGACGTCCGGGCTCAGTACGCGCGCCTGATCCCGCAGATCCTCGAGCGCATGCAGGAGGTGCTCGAGTCCGGCCGCTTCATCCTCGGCCCGCACGTGAGCGCGTTCGAGGACGAGGCCGCGGCGTATCTGGGTGTGCCGGAGACCGTCGGGGTCGCCAACGGCACCGACGCGATCGTGCTCGTCCTGGACGCGATGGAGATCGGCCCCGGCGACGAGGTGATCTGCCCCTCGTTCACGTTCTACGCGACCGCCGAGGCGATCATGCGCACCGGCGCGAGGCCGGTCTTCGTCGACATCGACCCGGTGTCCTTGAACCTCGATCCCGAGGACGCCGCGGCCAAGGTGACCGAGAGCACGCGCGCGATCATGCCGGTGCACCTGTTCGGCCGGCCGGCCCCGCTGGGCGAGCTGACCCGGCTCGGCGTGCCGATCATCGAGGACGCCGCGCAGGCGTTCGGCGCGTCCGGGATCGCGACGACCGGCGTCGCCTCGACGTTCAGCTTCTTCCCGACCAAGAACCTCTTCGCGCTCGGTGACGGCGGTCTCGTCGCGGCGACCGACGAGGAGCTGGCGGCGCGGGTGCGAATGCTGCGTTTCCACGGCTCCAAGGACAAGCAGACATTCGCCTACGTGGGAACCAACTCCCGGCTCGACGAGCTCCAGGCAGCCGTGCTCCGGCTGTTCCTGGGCGAGCTCGACGGGTGGAACCGGTCACGGCGCGAGGCGGCGGCACGCTACGCGGAGCTCGGGCTCGGTGAGTTCTGCGAGCTGCCCGAGGACGAGCCCGGCCACGTCTACCACATGTACGTCGTGCGAACCCCCGAGCGCGCGCGGATCGCCGAAGCCCTGGCAGCGGCCGGGATCGGCAACGCGTCCTACTACGTGACGCCGCTTCACCTCCAGCCCGCGCTGAGGGAGCTGGGGTACGAGGAGGGGGCCTTCGCGGAGACCGAGCGCGCCGCCCGCGAGAACCTGGCATTGCCGATGTGGGCCGGGATCCCGCAGGAGATCCAGGAGCGGGTCGTCTCGGTCGTTCGCGAAGCCTCCGCCGTGCGGGCCCTGGGATCCCGTTGATCCCGGTCAACCGGCACCGGCTCTGGCAGCTCGTCGCCGACGGCGGGCTCATCGCGCTCGCCTGGTTCCTCGCGTTCGAGCTGCGCTTCGACCACGGTGTCCCGGTCTACTACGACACGCTGTTCGAGCGGACGGTCCTGATCGTCGTCGGCATCAAGCTGGTCGTTTTCATCCTCTTCGGCTTCTACGACCGCTGGTGGCGCTACGTCTCGACACGCGACATGTGGGGCGCGGTGCGCGGGGTGACCGTTGCCTCCCTCGTCGCGGACGTGACGGTCTACTTCGCGAGCCCGGTCGCCGACGTGCGCCTCCCGCGCTCGATCGCGGTCATGGACTGGTTGCTCCTGATGGCGCTGATCGCAGGCTCCCGGTTGCTGGCACGGACCGTCTTCGAGCGCCCGGCCGCGGGGCGGCTGGTGGCGCGCGGCAAGGAGGTGCTCGTCGTCGGCGCCGGCGAGGCGGCGCGGGACACGATCCGCGAGATGCATCGCAACCCGCAGCTCGGCTACACGCCGATCGGCCTCGTCGACGACGATCCGCGCAAGAAGAACATCCGGGTGCACGGCGTGCGTGTTCTCGGGACGACGGCGGACCTGCCGCACCTCCTACGCGACAACAAGCCGGACGAGATCCTGATCGCGGTCCCGTCCGCCTCGGGAGAGTTCCGCCAGAAGGTCGTCACGATCACGCGCGACGAGCGTGTCCCCGTCAAGACGCTCCCGGGCCTGCACGAGCTGATCAGCGGTGACGTCGAGCTCGCCGGCCAGATCCGCCCGGTTCAGGTGGAGGACGTCCTCGGCCGTGAGCCCGTCGACGTCGATCTCGACTCGGCCGCGCCCTACGTCGAGAGCCAGACAGTCCTCGTCACGGGCGCCGGCGGCTCGATCGGCTCCGAGCTGTGCCGCCAGCTCACGCGCCTCGGCCCCCGGCGGCTGATCCTCGTCGATCTCGGCGAGACGGCGCTGTTCGAGATCGAGCGCGAGCTCGTCGACGAGCGCGGCTTCACCGCGGCCCTCCCCGTGCTCGCCGACGTCGGGAACGCGGTCAAGATGCGGCAGGTCTTCGACAAGTACCGGCCGAGCGTCGTCTTCCACGCGGCCGCGTACAAACACGTGCCGCTGATGGAGGCGAACCCGCTCGAGTCTGTGCGCAACAACGCCCTGGCGACGAAGGTCGTCGCGGACGTCGCCGTGGAGCAGGGCGCGGCGCGCTTCGTGCTCGTGTCGACCGACAAGGCGGTCAACCCGAAGACCGTGATGGGCCAGTCGAAGGCGGTCTGCGAGTGGGTGGTCGAGGCCTACGGCGCACGAGAGGACGTGGCGACGCGCTTCGTCGCCGTCCGGTTCGGGAACGTGCTCGGCTCGTCGGGAAGCGTGATCCCGATCTTCCGGCGCCAGATCGAGAAGGGCGGCCCCGTCACCGTCACGCATCCCGAGATGACGCGGTTCTTCATGACGATTCCCGAGGCGGCTTCGCTCGTGATCCAGGCGGGCGCGATCGGCGGCGAGGGCCACGTCTTCGTACTCGACATGGGCGAGCCGGTGAAGATCGTCGAGCTCGCCGAGCAGATGATCCGCCTGTCGGGCAAGGACGGCGCCGAGGTTCCGATCGAGTTCGTGGGCACGCGCCCGGGTGAGAAGCTGCACGAGGAGCTGTGGGGTGACGGCGAGACCGTCGTCGAGACGCTCCATCCGAAGATCCGCCGCGTCAGCGGCCCGGTCGTCGACGCGGTCTGGCTCGACGAGGAGCTGGGCGAGCTCGAGCGCTGCGTCGAGGCCGGCGAGACCCTCGAGGTCGTCTCACGCCTCGCCGCCATGTCGCGCGATCCACGCTACGCGGTCGTGCCGGACCGCGACTCGGTCCTCGAAGACACGCTGCACTAGCGGTCGAGCTGCGGCGTCGCGTTAGAGCGAAATCACGCTCTCGTCACACCTGCGTGACTGCGCCGTCACACGTCGGGGCTAGGGTGGCCGCGTGGACGCGGAAGCGATCTTCGACGGCCTCAACGCCGAGCAGCGGCGTGCGGTCGAGGCCGTTCGCGGGCCGGTGTGCATCCTGGCCGGGGCCGGCTCGGGCAAGACGACGACGATCACGCGCCGCATCGCCAACCAGGTCGCGGCCGGGGTCTTCGGCGCGGAGGAGGTCCTTGCGGTCACGTTCACGGACAAGGCCGCGCGGGAGATGCGCGAGCGCCTCGCGTCCCTCGGTGCGGCCGGCGTCAGGGCGCGCACGTTCCACTCCGCGGCCCTGGCCCAGCTGCGCTGGTTCCGCGGCGAGCCGCCGGGACGGATCCTCGCCTCGAAGGCGCTGCTTCTCCGCCAGATCGGCAACACGCTGCCGATGCCGTACAAGTTCCGGCCGGCGGTCGATCTCGCCACCGAGGTGGAGTGGGCCAAAAACCGCCGCCTGACGCCGGAGACGTATCGCCGCGGCCTCGACGGGCACGAGCCGCCGATCCCCGACGACCTCATGGCACGCGTCTTCCGCGAGTACGAGCGTCGCAAGAGCGACGCCGGCTCGCTCGATTTCGAGGATTTGCTCACCTCGGCGATCGCGATGCTCGAGGAGGAGCCCGACGCGCTCAGGGAGGTGCGAGAGCGGTACCGCGCCTTCACCGTCGACGAATACCAGGACGTGAACCTCCTTCAGCAGACGCTGCTCGAGCTGTGGCTCGGCGACCGTGACGACGTCTGTGCGGTCGGCGACGATTACCAGTCGATCTATGCGTTCACGGGTGCGACGCCCGAGTACCTGCTCTCGCTGCCGAAGCGTTTCCCCCACGCGACGGTCGTCCGGCTGGAGGCGAACTATCGCTCGACGCCGCAGGTGCTCGGGCTCGCGAACCGGCTCGTCCCGAAGCTCGGGGGCGCCGAGAAGGAGCTTCGCGAGACCAGGCCGGCGGGGCCGGAGCCCGAGCTGCGGAGCTTCGAGGGCCCCGACGCAGAGGGCGCGTTCGTGGTCGAGCGCGTCCGCGAGCTTCACGGCGCAGGGACGCCCCTGGAGGAGATGGCCGTGCTCGTCCGCCTCAACGCCCGTTCGGCGGACTTCGAGGAGGTGTTGAGCGACGCGAAGATCCCGTTCCAGGGCGCTGCGCTCCTGACCCGTGACGCGGCGCGACAGGTGCTGAGGGCGCTACACGGCTCGAGCTCCCGGTCGGTCGCCTACGAGGTGCGCCGCTTGGCTCTCGAGCACGGCTGGCTCGAGAGCCCGCCCGAGCGTCTGGGCGAGCGGGAGCTGACGCGCCAGAACGACCTCGCCCGGCTCGTCCGCCTCGCCGAGGAGTTCGACGACGGTGAACGCGACGTCGCGGCCTGGGTCGAGTGGCTGCGAGAGCGGTTCGACCATGGCGCGCAGGGGGGCGTCCACCTGCTCACCCTCCACCGCGCGAAGGGCCTGGAGTGGGACGCCGTCTTCCTGCCGCGCGTCGAGGAGCGTGAGCTGCCCTGCAAGCTGTCGCTCGGAGACGAGGCCTCGATCGCGGAGGAGCGGCGCCTCCTCTACGTCGGCATCACGCGCGCGAGAAAGGATCTCGCGCTCACATGGACGCGCCGTCCCAGCCGCTTTCTCGCCGAGCTCGGGGTGACGACGAGGCGCGAGGCCGCGCCGCGGCGCACCGAGGAGGAGCTGCCCCCGTCCTTCAAGACGCTGAAGCGGTGGCGGCTCGAGCGCGCCAAGGCGGACGAGGTTCCGGCCTACGTCGTCTTCCACAATTCGACGCTGGAGGAGATCGCCGAGCGGGCACCGCGAACGCTGTCGGAGCTGGCGGAGGTGCCGGGCGTCGGGCCGACGAAGCTCGAGCGGTACGGCGAGGACGTTCTGGCCGCGCTCGCGGCCGCCTGATCAGCAGGCGCCGCGCCTCGCCTTGTCGAAGAAGGTCTTGCTCAGCATCCACTTCCACTGACCGCCGACGCGGACGACGTGCTGGGTGAACGTCTCCGCCTTTGCACCCGGCGATTTGGCGGTCACCGTGACCTCCTTCGTCTCGACCGAATCCGTCGTGCCCGGGACGAGCCAGTCCACGTCCTCCGACTGCGTCGCCCGGAACGTGACGGTCTCGGGAAACTCCTTGCGCGGATAGCAGGACGCGAGCCGCTTCGCCGAGACGACGCGCTGCTCGGCGGGATGGAGCGACCGCCACGCTCGCTGGAACTTGCCGAGGCGAAGGTCGGCCTGAACCCGCACGACGAACCGTGCCGCGCTCTGGTTGAGCGCCTGCTCGTCCCGGGACGTGGAGGCGTTGTCGGACGAGCCGCACCCGGCCAGAAGGCCGAGCGAGACGAAAGCGAAACCGGTGAGCTTGCGCACGCCGCCATAATAGATGCTTATGGATACGCGACAACTCGCGGCCTTCTGCGAGGTGGTCGAGCGGAAGAGCTTCTCGCAGGCGGCGGAACGGCTCGGGGTGACCCAGCCGGCGGTGAGCCTGCAGGTGCGCTCACTCGAGAAGCGTCTCGGCACGAAGCTGCTCGACCGTTCCGGCCGGCGCGTGGAGCCGACCGAGGCGGGCCGGCGACTCTATCGCGCCGCCCAGCGGATGCTGTCGATCGAGGGCCAGCTGCTCGAGGAGGTCAGCGGTGCCGACGACGGCGAGCTGCGTGGCGAGCTCTCGCTCGGGGCATCCACGGGGCCCGGCGGGACGGTCGTTCCCGTGCTGCTCGGGGAGTTCCAGCGCGAGCACCCCGAGCTCCGTGTCGCGCTCACGATCTCGGACACGAACCACGTGATCGAGCAAGTGGCGGAGCGCGAGCTGGAGCTGGGTGTCGTCGGCGCGTCACCGCGTCACCGCGGCGTCGTCTTCGAGCCGTTCTTCCGCGACGAGGTGATCCTCGCGGTGCCGCCCGGGCATCCCTTCGCCGGTAAGCAGGTGTCCCTCGACGCGCTGCGGGGCGAGCCGCTGATCATGATGCAAGAGGGCGCGGGCGTCCGCCACGTGATCGAGGACGAGTTACGGCATGCGGGCGTCCGCCTCCGCGACCTCGACGTGCGCCTCGAGCTCGGCCTGCAGGAATCCGTCAAGAGCGCGGTCGTGGCGGGCTTCGGCGTCACGTTCATCTCCCGCTCGGGGGTCGAGGCCGAGCTTGCGGCCGGCACGCTCGCGCCCGCCCGCGTCAAGGGTCTCGAGCCGGCGCGCGAGATCTCGCTCGTGCGGCCCGCGGGCCGGTCGCCGACCCGGGCGGCGGAAGCCTTCGTGGAGTTCGCGCGCGCGAGGCTCGGGGCGTGATCGTCCGTTGGGGCCTCGGCGAGCTGCAAAGGGTTCTCGGCGAGCTCGGGATCGAGCGGCCGTACGTGATCGCAAGCGAGCGCTGGTCGAAGCTCGACCTCCCCGAGTTCGGCCGCTGGCGGGAGGTTCCGAGCGACCGGATCGCGGAGATCGCGGCGGAGGCGGCTCCAGCCGACGGTCTACTGGCCGTCGGTGGTGGGAGCGCGATCGACCTTGCGAAAGCGGTCTCGGCCGAGACCGGCCTTCCCGTCGTGTCCGTGCCGACGACGTACTCGGGCGCCGAATGGGCCACCGGCTTCGGCATCCGCAACCCGGAGCGGCGGATGACGGGCGGCGGCTCCGGCGCGAACCTCGCCGGCATCGTCTACGAGCCCGAGCTCACGCTCGACCTGCCGCGTGCGGAATCGGTCGGTACCGCGCTGAATGCCCTCGCACACTGTGCCGAGGCGCTCTACGTCGCCGGCCGGAACGACGAAGGCGACCGGTATGCACTCGCGGGCGCGCGGGACATCGCTGTCTCGCTGCCTCGGGTGGCGGAGGACGGCCACGACGCCGCGGCGCGCCGGCAGCTCCTCGAGGGCGCCGAGGCGGCGGGCCACGCGCTGGCGCTGGCGGGGCTCGGCCTGGGGCATGCGATGGCGCAGGCCATCGGTGGCCGCTATGGCCTCCCGCACGGGGCGCTGAACGCGATCTGCCTGCCGGCGGCGCTGCGCTTCAACGAGCCCCTCGCCGCCGAGGCGGTCGGCCGCTTCGCGGCGGCGATCGGCGGCGACCCTGTCGAGCGGGTCCGCGAGCTCGCTCGTCTCGGCGGCTTCGAACGCCTTCGCGACCTCGGAGTGCCCGAAGAGGATCTGCCCGTGCTGGGCGAGGCGGCCGCGGCGCGTGCAGGAGCGAAGGCGAATCCGCGGCACGCGTCGCCGGCGGAGGTCACGGAGCTCCTGCGGTCGGTCTGGTGACCCGCGCCTCAAATAAGGTTTACTAATGCATGGGATTACGTAGACAGTGGTAGACTCCGAAGGTCATGGCGCAGCCCGTGTCTTTCGACGTGCTCGTGATCGGGAGCGGCGCTTCCGGCCTCGCAGCAGCCGTCTCGGCCGACCGCGCGGGCGCCAGGGTGGCGCTCGCCGCGAAGGGGTCGCTGCAGTCGTGCAACTCGGCGAAGGCGCAGGGTGGGATCCAGGCCGCGTTCGGGGCCGACGACTCTCCGGAGCAGCACGCGGAGGACGTC
This sequence comes from Gaiellaceae bacterium, assembly GCA_035554095.1. Classification (GTDB taxonomy): domain Bacteria; phylum Actinomycetota; class Thermoleophilia; order Gaiellales; family Gaiellaceae; genus 13-2-20CM-68-14. The sequence goes on from DATMIX010000063.1 coordinate 13,374, forward strand.
TGGCAGAGCTCGCACGAGACGGCGAACCGGAAGCTCGTCGAGGTCCTGACGAGCGAGGCGCCGGGCGCGATTCACTGGCTCGAGGAGCTTGGCGTCGAGTTCACGCGCGAGAACGGCGGCTACCGGCTCGCCAGATGCGGCGGCGCGAGCCGGAAGCGGCTGCTCCAGGTGGGGGACCGGACCGGGCACGCGATCACGGCGGCGCTGCGCGACGCGGCCGAGGCGTCTCGCATCCAGACGTTCCCGAAGTCGCCGCTCAGCTCGCTCGAGCCGGCGGAGAACGGTTGGCGCGCCCGCTGCGGTGAGCACGTGATCGACGCGGCAGCGGTGGTGCTCGCGGCCGGCGGGCGCTGCTACCGCGAGGCGGAGGAGCGCGGCGAGCTCTCGACGAATCACCCGGGGGCCACCGGCGAGGTGACGCGGATCGCGCTCGACCTCGGAGCGGAGTCACGCGATCTCGACGCGCTGCAGTACCACCCGAACGGCGGGGCCTGGCCGGGGAACATGCAGGGCTATTCGATCCCGGAGACGACTCGCGCCTACGGTGCGACGCTGCTCAACGCCGAGCGCGAGGAGTTCACCGATCCTCTCGGGCCGCGTGACGAGGTCTCGCAGGCGATCTTCGACGAGGTCGCAGCGGGGCGCGGCGTCGAGACGCCCGACGGGCGACCCGCGGTCTACCTCGACACGACCCGCATCCCGGAGGAAGACGCCGACGTGTCGCTGCCCTACATGCTGCGCCGCTACCGTGCGGCGGGCGTCGACCCGCTGAAGGAGCCGATCCTGACTTATCCCGTCCTGCACTATCAGAACGGCGGGCTCGTCATCGACGAGCGCGCCGAGACGACCCTCGCGGGCGTCTTCGCCTGCGGCGAGATCGCGGGCGGCACGCACGGGCGCAACCGGATGATGGGCAACTCCCTGCTCGAGTGCACCGTCTTCGGCCGGCGCGCGGGCGCCGCTGCGGCGGAGGTGGCGCGATGAGCGTCGTCGAAACCGATCTCCAGCACGCGGTCGAGGACGCGGCGGCGTATTTGTACGTGTGGGCGCTGAAGGACATCCCTCAGGATCTCCGCGACGCCCTCGTCGCTGCGCGCGACCGGGAGACGTCGGTTCCGGGCCAGCGCGTGCTGGACACGATCGTCAAGAACGTGGCCGTCGCGGACGAGCAGAACAACCTCGTCTGCCAGGACACCGGCATCGCCGTCTACACGTGCCGGGTCGGCGAGCACTTTCCCCTGCATCCGGCCAGGATCTACGCCGCGCTGAAGCACGGGACCGAGCACGCGACGGTCGAGCATCCGCTCCGCTCGAACGCCGTCCACACGATCACGCGCGAGAACACCGGTCCGAACACGGGCCACCGGCTGCCGATCGTCCACTGGGAGTTCATCCCGGACTGGGACGGGCTGGACGTGAAGTGCGTCCCGAAGGGCTCGGGCTCCGAGAACATGAGCTTCCTCAAGATGTGCGTCCCCGCCGACGGCGTGAAGGGGATCAAGCAGTTCGTGCTGGAGTCGATCGTCGGCGCAGGAGGCAAGCCGTGCCCGCCGGGGATCGTCGGCGTCGGGATCGGGGGCTCGGCCGACTACGCCATGTATCTCGCGAAGGAGGCGATCGCGCGCCCGATCGGAACGCGCAACCAGGATCCGGTCGTCGCCGAGCTCGAGGACGAGCTGTTCGCGCTGCTGAACGAGACCGGCATCGGCCCGATGGGCCTGGGCGGCGACGTCACCGTCCTCCAGTGCCACATCGAGCATGCGGACACGCACATGACCCTCAACCCCGTCGCGGTCAACTACCAGTGCTGGGCCGCGCGCCGCGCGAGCGCCCATGTGAGCGCCGACGGCGAAGTCGAGTACGACCGGGAGGCTTGATGCGAGACCCGTTCGAGCTTCGTGGCGCTTCAAACCCCGTGTCGGACACCGCCGTGAACCGCGCGATTTGCAGGCGCTTCGGCCACCGCCGTCACACTCTCGTAACGGTGTCCGACGTCGGGAGAGGTCTGGTCTAGCCGTGGCCAAGCATGAGGTGAAGTTCCCGATCACGGACGAGGCGGAGATCCTCCAGCTGCGCGCCGGGGACGAGGTGACCGTTCAGGGCCACATCGTCGGCATCCGCGACCGGACCCAGATCCGGATCTTCGATCAGGGCGTGGAGCCGCCGCTCGACCTGACGGGCGCGTTCCTGCTCCACACGGCGCCGAACGTGCGCAAGCGGGACGACGGCGGCTACGACCCGCTTTGCATCGGCACCACCACCTCGGCCCGCATGGTCCGCTTCACCGAGCCGCTCGGCGCCCAGTACGGCGTCCGCGCGATCTGCGGCAAGGGCGGCTTCCCGGACGAGGCGATCGAGCCCATGCAGAGGCTCGGGATGATCTATTTCGCCATCGTCGGTGGCGCCGCGGCACTCGAGACGACGCAGATCGAGGAGATCGAGGAGGTCCACTGGGAGGAGCTGATGCCCGAGTGCCTGTGGAAGTTCCGCGTCCGGGACTTCGGCCCGCTCACGGTCGGCATCGACGCCCACGGCAACTCCCTCTACCACGACGTCCAGACCGCTGCGCAGGAGAAGCTGAAGGAGCTTTATGCCCGGCTTTGACCTCGGCCTGCCGAAGCGCTCGGGCGGCCTCACGCACGTGATCGACAAGGGCCTCGGTCCTCGCGCGTGGGAGGACGTCCTCGAGACGAGCGGCGCCTACATCGACATCGTCAAGCTCGGCTGGGGCACGTCGTACGTGACCCCGAACCTGCGAGCGAAGCTCGACGTGCTGCGCGAGAAGCCGGTCGTCATCGGCGGCACGTTCATCGAGGCCGTGCTCGCCCAGGACAAGGTCGACGAGTACAAGGGCTGGCTGACCGAGCTGGGGCTGACGCACGTCGAGATCTCCGACGGCGTCATCGACCTCGAGCGCGAGCGCAAGCTCGAGCTGATCGCCGACTTCGCCCGTGACTTCACCGTCCTCTCCGAGGTCGGCTCGAAGGACGCCGAGGCGGTCTTCGCGCCGTACCAGTGGGTCGAGTGGATCAAGGAAGAGCTCGACGCCGGCGCCTGGAAGGTGATCACGGAGGGCCGCGAGGGAGGTACGGCCGGCATCTACCGCCCGACCGGGGAGATGCGCACCGGCCTGGTCGACGAGATCGCCCATGAGGTCGACGTCGAGGCGCTGATCTTCGAGGCGCCGACGAAGTCGTCGCAGGCGTGGTTCATCAAGCAGTTCGGGCCGCAGGTGAACCTCGGCAACATCCCGCCGGACGAGGTGATCCCGCTCGAGACGCTGCGGCTCGGGCTCAGGGGCGACACGTTGAAGGAGGTGCTGCTCGGTGGCGAGCGCGCCCCCACTGCCTGAGCTCGACTTCGAGTCGATGCCGGCGGAGGAGCTGCTCCGCTGGGGATACGCGGAGTTCGGCGACAAGCTCTGCCTGACCTGCTCCTGGCAGAAGCAGTCGTCCGTGCTCGTCCACATGGTCAGCGAGCTCGAGCTCGACATCCCCGTGATCGAGCTCGACACGCAGCTCTTCTTCCGCGAGACCTACGAGACGCGCGACCGTCTCGTCGAGCGCTACGGGCTCACGCTCGAGCAGCCGCAGGTGCTCACGGTCGCCGAGCAGCACAAGCGCGAGGGCCCGAACCTGTGGGAAAGCGATCCGGACCGCTGCTGCCACATCCGCAAGGTCGAGCCGCTGCTCGCGGCGCTGGAGCCGTACGACGCCTGGATCTCCGGCATCCGCCGCGACCAATCGCCCAGCCGCGCCGCGACCCCCAAGCTCCAGTGGTCGCAGCGCTACGACGTCTGGAAGTTCCACCCGCTCGCGGACTGGGACGAGAAGCGCGTCTGGGCCTACATCCAGGTCAACGAGATCCCGTACAACCCGCTGCACGAGACGGGCTACCGCTCGATCGGCTGTATCCCCTGCACCAGGCCGACGGCGCCGGACGAGGAGGAGCGCGCGGGCCGCTGGGCCGGCTCCGACAAGCTCGAGTGCGGCATCCATGCCGAAGGCATTGTCCGCGCCAGCGGACCAGTGGAGGGGGTTTCGGGGGAACCGGGAGGTTCCCCCGTGGCCCGGCAAGGCAGACGAAAGGGAGAAAAGTGAACAAAGGCTTCACGCTGTGGTTTACGGGCCTTAGCGGCGCAGGCAAGTCGACGATCGCCGAGATCGTCGGCGCCGAGCTCGAAAAGAACGACCACCCGGTCGAGTACCTGGACGGCGACATCGTCCGGACGCACCTGTCCAAGGGGCTCGGCTTCTCGAAGGAGGATCGCGACACGAACATCGAGCGGATCGGGTGGGTCGCCTCCCGGTTGACGCGGCACGGCGCGCCCGTGCTCGTGAGCGCGATCTCGCCCTACGAGGAGACGCGCCGGAAGGCGCGCGGGCTGGTCGAGGAGCACGGCGAGTTCGTCGAGGTGTACGTCAAGGCGTCGGTCGAGGAGTGTGCGCGCCGGGACGTGAAAGGCCTGTACGAGAAGGCCTTCGCGGGCGAGATCAAGGAGTTCACAGGCGTCTCCGATCCGTACGAGGAGCCGTCGGCCCCGGCGCTCGTGATCGACACCGAGGCGGAGACTCCGGAGGAGAGCGCGACCCGGGTGCTCGAGCTCCTCGGCGAGCGCGGGCTCGCGCACATCAGGATGGCGGCGTGACTGCGGTCGAGACCGAGCAGCACCTGATCGCGCCGCACGGCGGGTACCTCGTCGACCGCACCGGCACGCGGCCGGACAACGTCGAGAGCCTCGAGCAGGTTCCGCTGACCTCGCGCGAGCTGTCCGACCTCGACATGCTCGCCTCGGGGGCGCTCTCGCCGCTCGAAGGGTTCATGGGTCGCGACGACTACGACCGCGTGCTCGAAGACATGCGGCTCTCGAAGGGCCTGCCCTGGGCGCTGCCGGTCTGTCTCGCGGTCGACCGTGAGCCGCGGGGCGACGGCGTCGCGCTCACGGACGAGGCCGGCAAGCCGGTCGCGGTGCTCGAGGTCGACGAGGTCTACGAGTACGACAAGGAGCGCGAGGCACGCTGTGCCTTCCGGACGACAGACGACGCGCATCCGGGCGTCGCCCGCCTCTACGAGCAGCGGCCGCTCTACCTCGCGGGGCGCGTGACCGTGTTCGAGCGGGCCGAGCCCGCGTTTCCCGAGCTCGCGCTCGACCCGGCCGATACCCGCGCCGCGTTCGCCGAGCGCGGCTGGCGTCGCGTCGTCGGCTTCCAGACGCGCAACCCCATCCACCGCGCCCACGAGTACCTGACGAAGGGCGCCCTCGAGACGGTCGACGGCCTCTTGATCCACCCGCTCGTCGGCGACACGAAGTCCGACGACGTCCCCGCGAAGACGCGCGTCGACTGCTACCGCATCCTGCTCGAGAACTACTACCCGGAGAACCGCGTCGTCCTGTCCGCGTTTCCCGCGGCGATGCGGTACGCCGGCCCGCGCGAGGCGATCTGGCACGCGATCTGCCGCAAGAACTACGGCTGCTCGCACTTCATCGTCGGCCGCGATCATGCGGGCGTCGGCGACTACTACGGCACCTACGACGCGCAGCTGATCTTCGACGAGTTCGAGCCGCACGAGCTCGACGTCGAGCCGATGTTCTTCGAGCACGCATTCTGGTGCAAGAAGTGCGGCCAGATGGCGACGCCGAAGACGTGCCCGCACGGTGGTGACGACCACGTCTTCCTCTCGGGGACGAAGGTGCGGGAGATGCTGGGGAACGGGGAGCTGCCGCCGGTCGAGTTCTCACGTCCTGAAGTTGCGGAGGTTCTGATCGAGGCGTACCGCAGCTAGGCGATGACCTGGCAGTTCACGCTCACCGGGCTGCTGATCGGGGCGCTCGTCGGCCTGACCGGCATGGGCGGCGGCTCGCTGTTGACGCCGATCCTCGTGATCGTGTTCGGTTTCAAGCCGACGCTGGCGGTCGGTACGGACGTCCTGCACGGCGCCGTCTTCAAGACCTTCGGCGCCGTGCGGCACCGCCGCCTCGGCACGGTGCATGCCAGGCTGACGTTCTGGATGTTCATCGGCTCGGGGCCGCTGTCGCTGCTCGGGGTCGGCGTCGCGACCTGGCTGAAGCACCGGTACGGCGACGGCGTCCAGTCGGTCGAGGCCTATGCGATCGGCGCCGCCCTCGTCCTCGGCGGTATCGGACTGGTGGCCAAGACGCTGATCAAGGTCGGCGTCCAGCCGACCGACGCGCCCTTCCTGCTGACCAGGCGCGACCGGCTGCTCGCGGTCGCCATCGGCGGCGTCTTCGGCTTCATCGTCGGGCTGACCTCGGTGGGCAGCGGCACGTTCTTCGGGCTCGTGATGGTGCTCGTCTACCCGCTCACGATCCCGAAGATCGTCGGCACCGACATCTTCCACGCCGCGGCGCTCCTCTGGGTCGCGGGGGCGGGACACCTCTTCGCCGGCAACGTCGACCTGCACGCGATGTTCTGGCTGCTGCTGGGGTCGGTGCCCGGCATTCTGCTCTCGAGCAAGCTGACGCTACGCGTCCCGGAGCAGGCGCTCCGGCTGGGGCTCGCCGGCGTCCTCGTGCTCAGCGGGATCAAGCTGATCGACCCGCCCGGGTCGGACTGGATCCTGCTCTCCGGCTTCGTCGTCGGCGGAGCGGTCTTCCTCCTCTGGGCGGTGCGGGAGGTCCGGCAGCAGCGACGCTCGGACCGGCGCGGCCTGGCGACCGAGCCCCCACTTCCCTAGCGGACACATCTAAACTCGCCGCACCTTGGCGCGTTTCCTGCCGGCGCTGCTCGTCGTCGCGTTGCTCGGCGGTTCCGCCGCCGCCTTCGCGGTCACCGAGCGCCTGAAGCTCGAGCGCAGCCCGATTCTCGACACGCACGTCGACAAGGAGGTCTCGCCGGCCGCCGGCGCCGCGGCGAGGATCTCGTTCCGACTGCGCAAGGGCGACAGCGTCTCCCTCGCGTTGGTGAACGCGAACGGCGACGTCGTCCGTCAAGTCGCGACGTCGCGGCACAGGCGCAAGGGGACGGCGACCTTCACGTGGGACGGGCGCGACGATTTCGGAGCCCCTGCCGGCGACGGCGTCTACAAGCCGCGCGTTCACCTGGCGGCCGCGCATCGGACGATCCTGCTGCCCAACCCCATCGTCGTCGACACGAAGAAGCCGAGAATCTCGCTGCGCGGCCAGAGTCTCCGGGTCTTCTCGCCCGACGGCGACTACCGGCTCGACTACCTGACCATGCGGTTCAGGGCGAGCGAGCCCGTTCGCGCGGTCCTCTACGCCAACGGGCACCTGGTCGTGAAGGCGAAGAGGTTCCAGTCGGGCGGCTCGCTGAAGTGGAACGGCCGCGCCGACGGACTGCCCCGCCCCGCCGGCCGCTACCGGCTCGAGCTGCGGGGGATCGACCGGGCCGGCAACACCGGCCCCGCGAGCCGGCCGTTCCACGTGCGCCTCCGTTACATCGAGCTCGGCCGGCATGTGCTCCGGACCCACACCGGCGGCCGGATCGTCGTCTTCGTGTCGACCGACGCGCACCGCTACACCTGGCGGATCGGGCCTCGGCACGGCCGCTCGAGGAAGCGGCGCCTTTCACTCGCCGCCGGCGAGCCCGGGCGCTACGTCCTCGTCGTCTCGGCGCGTGGGCACCGCGATCAGGCGCGGATCGAGGTGGAGCCGTGATCGCGGACCTCGCGCGCGTGGCCGGCCCGGTTGCGGCCGTGGGCCTGGCGGCTCTCATCGCCGCCCCGCGCCGGGAGTTGAGGCTAGCCGGCCTCGGGGCGTGGGTTGCAGGGTGCGCCGTCCTGGCCTACTACCTCGCGCCCTCGGGTCACCGGGGGCTGCTCGCCGCGGGTGCCGTCGCCGGCGTCGTCCTCGTGGCGGGTGCCGCCGCGCTGCTCCTGCGCTGGCCGTGGTTGCTGCCGCTGGCGGCGCTTGCGTGCGTGCCGGCGCGGATCCCGGTCACGGTCGGCTCGACCGAAGCGAACCTGCTCGTGCCGATGTACGGCGTGATCGCCGCCGCCGCGATCGCGCTGGGATGGCAGCTCTTCAAGGGCGACGGCCGCGCGCAGGAGCTTGGGCGGCTCACTCTGCCGCTCGCGCTTCTCGTGCTCTGGAGCGGTCTCTCGCTCGCCTGGAGCGAAGACCTCAGACAGGGGTCGATCGACCTGCTCGCCTTCTACCTCCCGTTCGGTCTGCTGGCTCTCGTCCTCGCGCGGCTGCCGTGGCGGCGGGATTGGCTCGGCGGGGTCTGGGCGCTACTCGCGGGGATGGCCGCCGTCTTTGCCGTGGTCGGGATCTACCAGTACGAGACGAGGGACGTCTTCTGGAACCCGAAGGTGATCACCGCGAACGTCTACGCGTCGTTCTACCGCGTCAACTCGGTGTTCTGGGACCCGTCGATCTACGGCCGCTTCCTGGTCGTCGCGATCCTGGCGAGCCTCGTGCTCGTCGTCCACGGGGCGGCGCGTCGCGTCGCGCTCGCGGCGACCGCGGCGATCGTCGTCGCGTGGATCGGGCTCGTCCTCTCGTTCTCGCAGTCGAGCTTCGTCGCCCTGTGCGTGGGGGTCGGCCTGATCGCGTGGTTCGCCTGGGGTCGCAGGACGCTCGCGCTGCTCGGCGTCGTCGCGGTCGTGGTCCTCGTCGCTGCACTCGCGATGCCGAGCGTCCGCAACCATTCGCTCGACAGTGCTTCTGGAGGCCGCTTCAAGCTCGTCGAGAACGGGCTTGCGATCGCCGTCCACCACCCGGTTCAGGGGGTGGGCATCGGCGGGTTCAAGCATGCGTACGCGGAGCGGACGGGCCTCAAGGGCAAGGAGCCGAAGGCCGCCGCCTCGCACGACACGCCGGTCACGGTCGCGGCGGAAACGGGCGTCGTCGGCGAGGCGCTCTTCATCTGGTTGCTTGCGACCGCGTTCTGGCTGGCGTTCCGAGGCGCCGGGCGGACGTTCGCCGGGCGTGTTGCCCTCGCGCTCGGAACGGTGCTCGCCGCGATCGCCGTGCACAGCCTGTTCTACAACGCCTTCTTCGAAGACCCCGTCGCGTGGGGTGCACTCGGACTGACCCCGCTCGCGGCGGTCGCTCTCGCCGAGGCGCGTGTCAGCGAGCCGCGGCGACGAGCCGCCGGCCGGCAGCCAGCAGCCGTCGCCGCTCCGCAGGCAGGTAGAAGCCGAGCGGAAGCAGGATGATCGGATAGGCGAGGGCGAACACGACGGCGAGGCCGAGCGGCACGTCGAGCGCCTTGCCGAGGATCGTCAGCCCGACGGCAGTCCCGATCGCCATCGCGACGCGCCGCCACTGGTACGGGACGGGGTAGATGCGCTGCGCGTGCACCGACATCAGCGCGAACATGGATGCGTACGCGGCTGCCCCAGCGATCGCGGCGCCGATCATCCCGTAGCGCGGCACGAGCGCGAGGTTGAGGACGATGTCGATCGCGGCCGCGACGCCGGTGACGACCCAGTTGAACTGCGTCTTGCGCGCGCGGCCGATGCCGATCGAGACGACCATGTAGCCGCCGAGCGCGGTGATCGCGAAGGCCGTCAGCGGCACGACTCGCGCACCCTCGTAGAACTCGGGGCGCCCGGTCAGCAGCCGCACGAGCCAGGGTGCGAGCAGCCCGAGCGTCAGGGCCAGCCACGAGAAGACGAAGAGAACGTAGGTGAGCACGAAGCCGTAGGTGTGCTTCGCCTCGTCCTCGTCCTCGATCGAGTAGGCGAAGGCCGGCCAGGCGAGCCTGAAGGCGGCCAGGAGGAGGAGCGCTGCGGACGCGATCCGAACGCCGACCGCGTAATGGCCGACCTCCGTCTGCCCCTTGAGCTTCGCGATGAAGAAGCGGTCGCTGAAGCTCAGCGTCCAGAGCGCGATCTGCGACGGCACGAGCGGCATCCCGAAGCGGTTCATCTCCCGGAACAGGCGCCGGTCGAACTGGAGCCCGAGCTGGTAGCGACGGTAGCCGAGCAGGACGAGGTAGACGCTCAGAGTGCCGATCCAGTTCCCGACCACGACCCCCATCGCCCGCTCGTCGAAGCCGACGACGAGCACGACCGTCGCGGCGACGGTGATCAACAGGTTCGCGATCGTGGCGGCCGTGAAGAGGACGGGGCGCTCCTCGACCCTGAACAGCGACGTCAGCTGCTCGTAGTTCATCTGCGCCCAGAGGCCGACGAACGCCGCCCGGACGAGCCAGTCCTGGCCCGCGCCGAGCGAAAGCAGGTCCGCGATCTCGGGAGCCAGGAGCCAGCCGGCGGCGAGGCCGAGCGTCGCGCTGCCCATCGTGAACCAGAAGGAGGTGCGCACGACCCGGAGCCGGTGCTCCCACTCCGTGGAGTCGAAGTAGTAGCGGAAGAACGCGCTCGAGATGCCGAGCCGCAGCACCGCCACGAGGACGGCGGTGAGCGCCGTCAGGGTCTCGACGCGGCCGTAGTCCCGACCGTGCAGGTAGCTCGTGTAGAGCGGCAGCAGCAGGACGGAGAGCACCCGGGAGATGAGACCGCCGAGCCCGTAGACGAGGGACTGCGAGGCGAGGCGCTTGATCTGCTGCGCTAGCAGGCCGTCTTCACCCGGTCCCGCACGCGATGCGCGTGTCCTACCACAGCGCCATCTCTTAGAGGTGACTGTAGATATCGATCAGGCGGTCGGCCATCGTGTCGGCGTCGTGGACACGTTCCACGTAGGCGCGGCTCGCCTCACCGCGTTCGCGGCGGAGAGCAGCGGATTCGACGAGCGGCCGCAGATCCGCGGCGAGGCTCTCCTTCGTCGTGCGGATGATCGGGACCTCGGCGCCGAAGGCCTCCGCGGTCCGTGCCGCCGCCTCGTCGAGGATGTATCCCGCGACGGGCTTGCCGTGTGCCATCGCCTCGATCGCGAAGAGGCCGTACCAGCCGGAGTTGAGCTGGTCGACGACGACGTCGGCCTGCGCGAGCCGCGGGCCGACCTCGTCGTGGCGCACGTTCTCGATCACGTCGAGGTCGACGCCGAGCTCCTCGCAGGCCGCGACGATCACGTCCGTTCCCTTCCGCCGACGCGACAGCGCCGCGTGTGCAATTCGCACCGATCCCTCGTCGCGGGCCGGAGCCGGCGAGATCGCGCTCAGGTCGATCCCCGGCGGTACGACCTCGGCCTCCGGGATCCAGCGGGCCGCGTCGTAGGAGCCGACGATCTGGACGTCGGCCAGCTTGCCGTACGCGAGCTCGTCCAGGCTCCTGCCACGGATGTCCGAGCCCACGAAGTGGAAGACGGACTTCTTGCGAGCCGCCCGGAGGATCGGGAACTGGAACCGCTTCGGCACGAGCGTGAGACCGAAGTAGAAATGGAACACGTCGGTCCTCGGCAGCAGCCGCCCGAGAGCCCGGAACTGGAGCCACTGGCGCCGCCAGGCCGGGCCGCGCGGAAGAAGAAGGTTCTCGTCCGTCTCGGGATGCGCGTCGTGGGTGTTGAACACGACGAGCCGGGCGTCGACGCCACGGCGGCGCAGCGCCTGCACGTTCGTCCAGCCGATGCCCGCGAAGTTGACCGGGCAGTGCGTTACGCGGAGTCCCACTCGACCTGGTCGAAGTAGCGCAGCGCCCTACGGGTCGGGCGGACACGAGCGGCAAGGCTCGCGAGCTCGTCTTCGGAGATCTCGCCGAGCGCGCGCTTGACGCCGAGGTAGGGGAGGTTGAGGTCCTCCTGGTAGACGATCGTCGAGATCCGCGGGTTGATCTCGATCACGGCGCCGCCGACGAGCTGGATGTTGAAGAAGTGATCGAGGGAAAGCTCCGCCGCGATCCTCGCGGCGACGCCCATCAGCTCGGGGTCGTCGAGGGTCTGGAAGTACATCGCGAGCCCTGCGCGCATCTCCTCGCGTGTCTTCGGGTGCGCGAGCAGGAGCCGTCCGTCGCGCGCGATCCCGTCGATCGTCCGCTCGGCGCCGGTCGCGAGCTCCATCACGAGCACCTCCGTGTCGTCGTCTCCGACCAGCTCCACGAGCTCCTCCAGTCGGAGCGCCTCGGCGACCCCCGGGCGGTTCTCGAACAGCTGCGTCCGGCGGTCGGCGGAAGCCGACATCACGCGGAAGCCGCGCGACCCCGAGGAGACGAGCGGCTTGAAGGCGACGTCGACGTCCGGATAGCCGAGGTCGCGCGCCGCCGCCGCGATCGCATCGCCGCCGCGCACCCGCCGCCACTTCGGGCCGCGAACGCCGATCTCGTCCAGCAACGCGTAGCTCTCCGCCTTGTCGTTCGAGCGGCGGACGGCGTCGGGTGACGCGACGAGGACCGCGGTCTCCCCGAACCGCTGCTTCGCCTCTGCGAGGGCGAGCAGCTCGTAGGACGACTGCGGGATCACGGCGTCGACGCCCTCGCGCTCGCAGATCGCGGCGAGCGCCTCGGCGAAGGCCGGATCCGTCCCCGGCGGGGTGAGGTGAAACCCGTCGGCGACGTGCTTGCCGATGCTCAGCTCGGCCATGTCCGTCCCGACGATGCGGACCTCGCGCTCCCCGTTCTCGCGCAGGGCACGGGCGAGGGCAGCCGTGCCGGGCGCGCCGGACGCGGTCAGCAGAACCGTCAGCGCCTTCACGTCAGGTCGATTCGATCGTCGGCGAGGCGCTCGACGTCGCGCTCGCGCTCGGCGTCGAGCATGGAGACCATCGTCTCGCGCATCGTCGCGCCGGGATAGGCCCAGATCTCGGGATGGGTGAGCAGCTGCAGCCACTCGAACCGGCCGGCGGCGAGGTCCTCGTGCGGGCAGCCGCTTCGCCAGTGCTGGTTCGAGTCGGAACGGTAGTGATCGGAGTCGAAGTACGGCGCCTGCATCACGTTGACGGCGCCGTCGAGCGGCTCCCTCATGAAGGACGGGTCGGGGTTGTGCCACGCGACGACGGGGTCGAAGCGGTCGTCGAGCTCGAGGTGCGGGTGGACGGCGTGGAGGCCGACCCGGTGACCGAGGCTCCGCAGGCGTGCGAGCGCCCCCTCCCCCTCGGCGGAGGCGAGGTTGTAGAAGACGCTCCGCGTCATGAGGAAGTACGTCGCCTGCGCGCCCGCCTCGGCCTCGAGCGCGGCGAGGGTCAGCGCCGCGTCGAGCGAGAGATCGACGTCGTGGCGAAGGAGCAGGTCGCCGGCCTGCGGCTCGCGGTCGAAGAAGGCGAACCGATAGCCGCCTGACTTCGCTGCTTCGAGCAGGTGCCCGTAGTGCTCGAGCTCGAACGTGCAGCTCAAGTGTCACACCTTCGGCACGGAACGGTTGCAGGTGTGTTCGCGCCGTCGCGGTACGCTCGCCGCGGGTGGCGGGTGGAACGTTCCTCCCCACCCAGGGTGGGGCTGATCGGGGTGGGGGTGGCGCGGCGCGACTGGCTCGAAAAGTCCATCACTCGACCTCGACGTCCAGAAGGGTGGCCGCGGCCTCCGCGCGCTCGAGTGCCTCGACGTTCGTGTCGCCGACCGCGATCACGTAGCCACGCCGGTCGCCGTCGAGGCGCACGGGCCTGATCGTCTCGCCCTCCTGCAGGAACACGTCCGCCTGGACGACGCCGGGAAAGGCCAGCACCTTGTCGAGCGGGCCGACCCTGCGGACGCGGCCGGTCGGAAGGGGTCCGGGCTTCGCGGTGAGAAAGCGGATCGCGAGCGGCTTCTGGAAGCGCGGCGTCACGAGCTCGTCTGGCACGTCGAGGCCGAGAGCTTGGCGCAGCGCGATCTCGACCAGGTCGACCCCGACGGCGTGCGTCGCGAGGTCGGCCATCTGACCGCCGGGAATCCGCGCCGCGCACTCGACCATGTACGGGCGGTCGTCCTCGCCGACGATCAGCTGCGGGAACGCGATCCCGTTCTCCAGCCCGAGCGCGTGCACGGTCGACACCGCCGCCTGCTCGGCCTCGGCGAGCGGGTCCGAGAAGAGCCGCGAGGGGTAGACGTGGATCCAGCCGACCCCGAAGCCGATCCCGGGTGGCCGCAGCCGATCGGAGAGCGTCAGCGGCGTCACCCGGCCCTCGCGGGCGATCGCGAGGCCGTTCAGCTCGAGCCCTTCGTGGTAGCTCTCGATGATCGCCTCGCCCGAGGGGGACTCGTTCAGCGCGGTGTGCAGGTGCGCCTCCAGATCGCCGATCGACCCGACGTGGAAGACACCGCGCTGGCCTCCCGAGTCCGCCGGCTTCAGCACCGCCGGGAAGCCGACCGTCTCCGCGGCGGCGTAGGCCTCGTGCAGGGAGCGTGCCGCCGCGTAGCGGGGCTGAGGCACCCCTGCCTCGGCGAGGCGCGTCCGCATCGCCACCTTGTGCGTCATCAGGTGCGCGGTCTCGGTGCCGATCCCGGGCAGGCCGAGCGCCTCGGCGACCGCCGCCACGACGGGAACGGCCCGGTCGGCCGAGACCGTCAGGACACCGTCGACCGAGTGGCGTCGCCCGACCTCCGTCACGGCCGCTACGTCCATGAAATCGACGACCTCGGCGGTGTCCGCCTCGCCGAGGCCCAGCGCCTCGGGGTTCCGGTCCACCGCGATCGTGCGAAGGCCGAGCTCCCTCGCCCGCCGGATCGCGCGCCGCTGGTGCCGGCCCGCGCCGACGAAGAGGACTGTGCCTTCCACGATCGGCGATGCTAACGAGCGAGGCTTGCAGGAGGTTTCCGGCCAACCGCGCCGCTAGACTCGCCGCCGTGGCGCTTTCCGGGAAGCGCATTCTCCTCACTGGCGGGGCGGGCTTCATCGGCTCGACCCTCGCGCGCAGGCTCGTGGACCAGAACGAGGTCGTCGCGCTGGACAACCTGCACCGCGACGCGATGTCGGGCACCGATGTCGCCGAGCATCCGAACCTGACCTTCATCCAGGCCGACGTCCTCGACGCCGACGCGGTCCGGGACGCGGCGGCCGGCGCAACTCACATCGTTCACCTAGCTGCGATCGCCGGTGTCGACACCGTGCGCGAGAGCCCGGTGCGGACGATGCGCGTCAATCTGATCGGGACGTACAACGTGCTCGAGGCCGCCCTGGCCACGCGCGGCTCGGTCGAGCGCCTGGTCGAGTTCTCGACGAGCGAGATCTTCGGCACGCACGCCTACAACGTCGGCGAGGGCCACGTCTCGACGATCGGCTCTGTCGGCGAGGCTCGCTGGACCTACGCCGTCTCGAAGCTCGCGGGCGAGCATATGGCCCACGCCTACCGCGAGGAGCACGGGATTCCGGTCGTCACGGTGCGGCCCTTCAACGTCTTCGGGCCGGGCCAGATCGGCGGCGGTGCGATCCGCGCGTTCATCGAGGCCGCGCTGGCCGGCCACGACCTGACGATCCACGGCGACGGCTCGCAGATCCGCGCCTGGTGCTACGTCGACGACATGGTCGATGCGCTGCTCCTCTGCCTGGAGAAGGACGAGGCGGTGGGCCAGACCTTCAACGTGGGCAACGCGCGGTCCGCGGTGACGATCTTCGACCTCGCGCAGCGGATCAAGCGGCTCACGGAGAGCCCGGGCGAGATCGTCTTCCAGCCGTTGCACTACGCCGACGTGGAGCTGCGGATCCCGAACGTGGAGAAGGCTCGCGAGGAGCTCGGCTTCGAAGCGAAGGTCGAGCTCGACGAGGGCCTCGCCCGGACGATCGCGTGGTACAGGGAACAGGCGCCGGCACTGACCTAATCCGGCTGGCCTGGCCCGACGTCGGCGCCGCCGAGGCCGAGGCGGTCGCGGAGGTGCTCGAGAGCGGCCAGCTGACGATGGGCCCGAAGGTCGAGGAGCTCGAGCGGGGGCTCGCGGAAGCCTGTGGGGTCGAGCAGGCGATCGTGGTCTCTTCCGGAACGGCCGCGCTGCACCTCGCCGTCCTCGCGCTCGGGATCGGCCCGGGCGACGAGGTCCTCGTCCCGGCCTACACCTTCCCGGCGACGGCCAACGTCGTCGCGCTCGCCGGTGCGCGGCCGGTCCTCGTCGATGTGGACCCCGAGACGATGAACCTCGATCCCGCCCGGGTCGAGATCGGGGCGCGGACCAGGGCAATCATCGCGGTCGACCTGTTCGGGAGGCCCGCCCGGATCGAGCAGCTGCCGAGCGACCTGCCCGTGTTGGAAGACGCCGCCGGAGCTCTCGGGGCGAGACGAGCGGGCCGGCCGTGCGGTGGCCTGGGCGCGCTCGGCTGCCTCTCGTTCCACCCGCGCAAGATCGTCACCACGGGCGAGGGCGGAGCGGTAACGACGGACGATTCCGCCGTCGCGGACGCCGTCCGCCGGATGCGCCACCACGGGATCGAGCCCCGGGGGAACTTCGAGATCGCACAGCCCGGGCTGAACTACCGCCTCTCGGACATCCTCTGCGCGGTCGGTATCCCGCAGCTCGCGCGGCTCGGGGAGCTGCTCGCGGAGCGAACGCGTGTCGCGGCCGGCTACACCGAGCGGCTCCGCGACGTTGTCGAGACCCCCGCGGCCGACGAGGGCGACGTCCACGGGTGGCAGGCCTACGTGATCCAGGTCGACGGGGCCGCGGGGGTGATCGGCGCGCTCCGCGAGCAAGGGATTGAGGCCCAGGTCGGCACGTATGCGCTGCACCGGCTCGCCGCCTACCGCGACCAGGGCGAGTTCCCCGGCGCGTCACGCGTCTTCGACCGCGCGGTCGCGCTCCCGTTCCACACGCGCTTGACCGAGTCGCAGCTCGATCGCGTGGCCGAAGCCCTGACCGCGCTCGTGACTTAGCAACAGTCTGTTACGAGGTTTTCTGGCGGCGGCGCCGGTAGGCGCGCGTCTTGGTGCGGTTGCCGCAGATGGCCATCGAGCACCAGGTGGCCGAACGGTTCTTCGAGTAGTCGTAATAGGCCCAGGCGCACTGGCGGCACGCTTTGAGGCGGTGCCAGGTGCCGTCGGCCATGGCCTCGTACACGAGCGCGAGGATGCGCCCGACCGCGCCGTCGACGCCGCCGGCCCGCGGGGTGAGCGCGAGGTGCCCGTGCTCGTCGAGCTCGAGCGTCAGCCGGGCCCGCGTGGCGGCCTGCTCGAGCGCGTCCGCGGCCTCGGGTGCGGCCCGCTGCTCGTTGTTCGCGATCAGCAGCTCGCGCAGGGTGTCTCGCAGCTCGTGGACGCGCTTGAGCTCCGCCGACGTCGCCCGTTTCCGGCCGTCGAGCCGGCGCCCGCGCAGCCAGGTCTGGAGCTCACGCGGGGTGCCGAGCCATTCGACGCCGTGCTCGAGGTCGACCGAGTTGACCAGTTCCTGCACGATCCGCAGCGGCTCCGGGGCAGCCTTCGGGACGTCGTAGCGCGGAGGGAGTTTCGGCGACACCGGTAAAACGAGTTTACCCGTGTTTCGGGCACCGTCGCATGCGATCGCGACAATGGTGCCGGTGAAGCCTCGGCCCCAGCCGCGCCTTCTCGTCCTCGGGGCGGGAACCGCGCAACTCGGGCTGCTGGAGGCGGCGCGTGCGCAAGACGTGTTCGTGATCGCGGTTGACGGTGAGGCCTCGGCTCCCGGGTTCCGGCTCGCGGACCGGCGCGCGCTGATCGCCTGCGAGGACGAGGCGGCAATCCACCGCCTCGCCGAGGCCGAGCGGATCGACGCGGTCATCTCGGCCGGATCCGACCTGACCGTGGGCATCGCTGCCCGCGTCGCCCACAGGCTGGGCCTGCCGCACGCGCTCGCGCCGGCGGTGGCCGTCTTGGCCACCTCGCGCCTCAAGCAGCGCGAGCGCTTCGTGGAAGCCGGCGTGCCGCACGTGCCCTGGCGGCTGGCGACCCACGAGCACGACGACGTGCAGGTTCCCTGCGTCGTGAAGCCCTCCGACCGCGGCGGCCACGGGCTCTCGGTCGTCCGCGACCGGTCCGAGCTGCCGGCGGCGATCAGGGCCGCGATCGACTGCTCGCGCTCCGCGACCGCCCTCGTCGAGGAGCTCGTCGAGGGGCCCGAGGTGATCGTCCACGGCTTCACTGTGCGAGGTGTCTTCCACGAGCTGCTCACCGCCGACCCGGGTGGCCTCGGCGAGCTCGCCGCCGCGGCCGTCGTCTCGCTCGGGATCGAGGCCGGGCCGACGCAGACCGAGATCCGCCTCGGCCCGGAGGGCCCGCGGGTCGCCGAGGTCGTGGCGACCCACGACGCGACCCTTTGGCGCGAGCCGGGCGGCCTCGACGTGAACCTGCTGGTGCTCAAGGGCGCGCTCGGTGAGCCGATCGACGTCGCCGATCTCGTACCCTTCGGCACGGCCCATGCAGCAAGCCCGAACCCGGTCAAAGCGGCCGCGTAGCTCCCCGCCGTGACGAGACGCCGGCTGCTCCGGCTTGCCGCGACGCTCGCCGTCACCGGCCTCTGTGCCGCGTACATCCTCTGGAAGATCGACGTCTCGCGGACGCTGCACATCCTCGTCCACGCGAACGTCTGGTACTTCCTCGGCGCTGTCGCGATCACCATCGGCTCGGTCTGGCCGATGGCCTGGCGCTGGCAGCGCCTGCTCGCGGCGAAGGGGATCCACGACCGCCTCGCGTGGCTCGTCCGCGCGTACTTCGTCGCCTACACGGGCGGCCAGCTGCTGCCGACGGCGGTCGGCGGCGATGCCGTCCGCATCTTCGAGACCGCCCGCCGGCATCCCGGCAACGGCGGTCCGATCGCGGCGTCGATCCTGCTCGAGCGCGCGCTCGGCGGTGCCGCCACGCTCACGCTCGCGGCGATCGGCTTCGTCCTCGCGCTCGGGCACTACGACATCGGCGCGTACCTGTGGATCGAGGGAGCCTTCGTGCTCGGGACGTTGCTGCTCGCGGTGCTGCTCTTCTCGAGACGGCTGCGTCCGCTGCTCGCGCGCACGGCTCCACTGCTTCGGCTCATGCGGATCGAGCGCCCCGTGCGCGCGGTCTACGAGGGTCTGCATTCCTACCGGCACGACGTCGCGCTGATGCTCGGGGTCTTCGCGCTGACCCTCGCCGTCCAGGCGGTACGCGTCCTCGCGATCTGGATGACAGGCAAGGCAGTCGGCGTCGATCTCTCGCCGCGTCCGTACTACGTGATGGGGCCGCTCTTCTTCCTGATCATGCTCGTGCCGTTCACGCTCAACGGCATCGCCGTCCGCGAGTCGTTCTTCGTCAGCTTCCTCGGCAAGCTCGGCGTCAGCGCCGACGCGGCGTTCGCGACGGGCTTCCTCTTCTTCGTCGTCGTCATCTGCGTCTCGCTGCCCGGGCTGGGGATCTTCGCGTGGGAGAACCTGCGCGGGCGCACACGACCACCGGTACAAGAGCAGCCCGATGCCTGACGTCTCGGTCGTCGTCGTCACGTACAACTCGCGCGACTGGATCGAGCGCTGCCTCGAGAGCGTTCGCGGCAACGAGACGATCGTCGTCGACAACGGCTCCGCGGACGGAACGGTCGAGCTGGTGCGCGAGAAGTTTCCCGAGGCGAGGGTCGTCGAGCAGGAGAACGTCGGCATGGGGGCCGGCAACAACACGGGGATGCGGCTGGCGTCGGGCCGGTACTACCTGCTCCTGAACTCGGACGCCTGGGTCCTCGGCGACGCGATCGAGCGGCTCGTCGAGTTCGCGGACGCCCATCCGGACGCGGCCGTCGTTGGGCCGAGGCTCCTGAACCCCGACGGTTCGCTCCAGCGCTCGGCGAGGTCGTTCCCGACTCTGTGGCGGTTGTCGACCGAGTACCTCTTCCTGCGGAAGCTCGCGCCGCGCTCCCGCGCCCTGAACGCCTTCTACGAGGGCGGATTCGCACACGACGAGGTGCGAAGCGTCGACTGGCTCTTCGGTGCGTGCCTGCTCGTGCGCCGCGATGCGGCCGACGAGGTCGGGCTCTTCGACGAGGACTTCTTCATGTTCAGCGAGGAGACCGACTGGTGCTACCGCTTCCGCCAAGCCGGGTGGCAGGTGTACTTCTTCCCGGGCGCGGAGGTGGTGCACGTGGGCGGCGCCTCCCACGGCGGCACGCTTTTCGCCGAAAACGTCCGCGGCCACCTGCGGTTCCTCGCGAAGCATCGGGGGGCCAGGGAGGCCGAGCGGGCCCGCCGCCTGCTGCTCGCCGGCGTCCGCGTTCGGCTGCTCCTCTTCCGAGGCGATCGCGCACGGAGCTACCGCGAGGCCGCGCGGTGGCTCGCCTCCGGCAACGCCGGCTCTCTGCTTCGATCGCGGTGAGGCGCATCCCCCTCCTCCTGCTGGCCGTGCCGGCACTCGCCCTCGCGCGCCTGCTCCCGGCGACGGGAGTCGGGCTCGGGCTGCGGCTCGCGGCGGCGACCGCGTGCCTGCTGATCCCCGGCGCCCTCATCTCGCGGGCCCTGAGGCTTCGTGGCTTCGCGCCGGCATTCGCCTGGTCGCTCGCTGCGCTGTTCGCCGCGCTCGCGGTGACGTTCGCCGTTCACGCGTCGCTCGTCTTAACCGCGGTTCTGCTCGGCGTCATCTCGGCTGCCGCGCTGCCCTTCTCCTTTCGGCCGGTCGAAGGTCTGGCGGGACGTGGCGGGCTGGCGGTGCTCGTTGCCGGGATCGCGCTCGGGATCGGCCTCTGGTTCGTCGCGGTGCTCGACGGCGACGCCTTCTTCCACCTCGCCCGCGTGCGCAAGCTGGAGACGTTCGGCTCCCTGTCGCTGCGGAACGTCGGCGAGTTCACGCATGGCAGCCTGCACCCCGGCTACGCGTTTCCGCTCTGGCACGGCTTCCTCGCCCTGATCGCGAAGCTGGGCGGGCTCGACCCGATCGGCGTCGGCCGCAACACCCCGACCGTGCTCGCGCCGCTCTCCCTCGTCCTCTTCTACGAGGCGGGGCTCGCCCTCTTCCGGTCTGCCTGGGCCGGAGCGGCGGTCGCGCTCGCGCAGCTCGCCCTGACGGGCCTCGCCCCCGGGCACGGCGGCTCATACACGTCGCTGGCGCTGCCCGCGACCGCGTCCCGCCAGCTCGTCGTCCCGGCGCTCCTCGCCCTCTACTTCTCCTACGTCCGCGCTCCGTCGTGGCGGCTCTTCGCGTCGACCGCGGCGGCCGCGGGCGCCCTCGCGCTGATTCACCCGACCTACGCGCTCTTCGTCGGCATCCCGCTGGTCGGCTTCGTGATCGTCCGCGCCCTGCTGGTTCGGCGCGAGCTCGTCTCGGCGGCGATGGGCGTGGTCGCGCTCGCGGTGCCGACCGCGATCGCGCTCGCGTGGCTCAGGCCCGTCGTCGAGGCGACGACGACCCACGATCCCTCCTCGGTGGAGGTCGAGCGCGCCTTCGCGAAGTACCACGGTCAGCTCGCAGGCAACACCGAGCACTACCACGTCACCGAGCAGCTCTTCTCGCGCAGCGGGGCCGTCGCCGTCGCCGCTCTCGTCTGCGTGCCGCTCGCGCTGCTGGCGATCCGCAGGCGTTGGGCGGCGTGGGTGCTGGGCGGTTCGCTCGCGGTCTTCGCGTTGACGGTCGTCCCGTACGTCTTCCCGCACTTCGCAGACGCGGTCTCGATCTCGCAGGCCCGCCGTTTCGCGGGGTTCGTGCCGCTCCCGTATGCCCTGGCGGGCGGAGCCGCGGCCCTCGCCGGCGTGATCGGGGTGGCGCTCCTGCCGCTCGCGCTCGCGGCCGGCATCGTCCTGCAGCTGGCGTATCCCGGCGAGTTCGGCTACCGCTTCCACGGCACGACGCCGGCCTGGCCCGCCTGGGTCGCGCTCGTCGGCGGCCTTGCGGCGCTCGTGGTCGGCACGTTGGCGCACCGGTGGGACCGGCTCGACCGCCGCGGCCCCGTCGCCGCGCTCGCGGTCGCACTATTCGCCGTCCCCGTGGCCGTGCACGGCTTTTCGAACTGGTCTCGGAGTGGCAGCGGCTCGGGCGCGCTCACCCGCGGCCTGATCAGGACCCTCCGAGAGGGCGCCCGGCCGAAGGACGTCCTCTTCGCCGATCCGGAGACCGGCTACCTGCTCGCCGCCTACGCGCCCGTGTACCTCGCGAACGCGCCCTTCGCGCATGTCGCCGCGACGAAGGCGAACAGGCCGCGCGCGCGGCTGCGTGACGCCTTCCACTTCTACTCGCACGGCGGCGACCTCTCCGTGCCGAGGTACTACGGTGCGCGCTGGATCGTCGTCGACCGGCGCCGCCACAACCTGACGCTCGACCTGCCGCGCGCGTACCGCGACCGGCGGTACGTTCTCTATCGCCTCGGATGAAAGTCCTGCTCCTGACGATGTATTTTCCGCCCGCCGGCGGCGGCGGCGTTCAACGCCCGTTGAAGTTCGCCACCCATCTGCCGAGCTTCGGGATCGAGACGCACGTGCTCGCCCCCGACGATCCGAAGTGGGTGCACCGCGACCACGAGGCCCGGCCGCCCACGCAGGCGTGGGTGCACCGGGCGCCTTTTCACGGCCCGCGCGGGCGAATCCCCTCCGAAGACCTGTACAAGCTCGAGGGCGCCGACCGGCTCCGCTACCAGGCCGGTGCGCTCTTCCGGCGCGCCCTCGTCCCCGACAAGTCCGTCACCTGGGCGCCGAACGCGATTCCCGCCGCGATCCGGATCGTCAAGCGCGAGGGGATCGACGCCGTGCTGACGACGTCACCGCCGAACTCGCTGAACCTGATCGGCGCCGCGGTCAAGGGCGCGACCGGCGTCAAGTGGGTCGCCGACCTGCGCGATCCGCTGATCACGGACGCCGACAACCCGGTCGAGCGGTTGCCCGCGCGCATGAAGGAGAATGTGCAGAAGCTCGTCGCCAGGCTCGTCGCCTCGCAGGCCGACGCGATCGTGACCGCCTGGGAGGGGATCGCCGACGAGATCCGCAGCTACGAGCCGAACGCGCCGGTGACGGTGATCCCGAACGGGGCCGACTACGACGACTTCGAGGGGCTCGAGTACGAGCCGGGCGACCGTTTTCGGATCACGCACACAGGCAGCTTCTTCGGCAAGCGGAACCCGAGGCCGTTCCTGACGGCGCTGGTCGAGTCGGGGCTGGAGACGGTCACGGC
Organism: Gaiellaceae bacterium; assembly: GCA_035554095.1. Taxonomy (GTDB): domain Bacteria; phylum Actinomycetota; class Thermoleophilia; order Gaiellales; family Gaiellaceae; genus 13-2-20CM-68-14. The sequence goes on from DATMIX010000063.1 coordinate 36,155, forward strand.
GCGGTTCGTGGGCGAGCTGACCACGCGCGATCGGGAGTGGGCGGAAGGGCTGGGCCTCGGCGACCGCCTCGAACTGCTGCCGTTCGGCTCGAGGCGGCGCTCGCTCGCGTACCAGCGGAACTCGGAGGCGTTGCTCCTGCTGCTGCCGCAGGCGGGCGAGCGAGGATCGCCGGTCCTGCCCGGGAAGATCTTCGAGTACCTCGCCGCCGAGCGGCCGATCATCGCGGCGGTGCCGCCCGACGGCGCGGCGGCGAAGCTCGTGCGCGAAGCGGGCGCCGGCATCGTCGTGCCGCCCGAGGACGTCGCCGGGATCCGTGAGGCGCTGGTGGGGCTCGAGGCCCGCTGGCGTGCCGGCCGGCTCGACGGCACGCCCCTCGAGCCGGCCCTGCGCGAGCGGATCTCGCGGCGCAAGCGCGTCGAGGAGCTCTCCGAGCTGCTCCAGGAGGTGACCTGATGCCGTCTCGCCGCCTCACCGACTTCCTGCTCTTCGCCGCTGTCTTCACGATGAGCTTCGAGCAGCTCTACTGGAACGTGGCCGGGAAGATCAGCCTCTCCGAGGTCATCTCGCTCCTCTTCGTCGTCGCGTACCTGCTGCGGCGCCTGCCTCGCCACGACGCCTCGATTCCACGCACGGCCGGAGTGGTCGCCGTGTTCTTCGCGCTTTTCCTGCTCGTCTACCTGATCGGCTTCTACAACCTCGAGACCACGCAGGGGCTGACCCAGTTCGGCAAAGGGCTCGGGAAGTTCTTCCTCCACTTCGCCTTCCTCGTCGCGGCGATCGACTACCTCGCGCGCTCGAGCGAGCGCGTCTACTGGCGGCTGCTCGGCTGGTTCTGCGCCGGCGTCGCGGTCAACGCCCTCTACGGCGTCCTCCAGCTGGCCGCGGCCCAGACCGGCCACAACCTCGACGCGAGCGTGATCGAGCCGCTTACCGGCCACTCCAGCCAGATCAACATCTACGGCGCGGTCGCCGGCTCGAACGTCTACCGCATCAACGGCCTGACGCCGGATCCGAACCACCTCGGGATCGCGCTCGTCGTTCCGCTGCTCGTGCTCGGGCCGATCTACCTGCGCCTGGAGCGAAAGCACCCGCTGAAGCCGCCGCTCGCGGTCGTGATCGCGGCGCTGCTGGCCGTCGAGCTGGCGACGCTCTCGCGCAGCGGGCTCCTCGGCCTCGCCGCCGGGTTCCTCGTGCTCCTGATCCCGTACCGTCGGCTGCTGCTCTCGCGGGCGATGCTGGGGCCGCTCGCGCTCGTGGGCCTCGTCGTCGCCTGGCAGATCCACCGGCGCCCGCAGTTCTTCCACACGGTGATCGCATCGCGGCTCCAACGCGGCGGCCGCTCGACGACGATCCATTTCCAGATCTACGACTTCGTCCCGCAGGTGCTGCATTCGCATCCGCTCTTCGGGCTCGGGTTCAACAACTTCTCGGTCTACTACGAGTTCGTCACCGGCAAGACGAACTGGGGGCCGCACTCGTTCTACGTTGCGCTGATGGTCGAGACCGGCGTGGTCGGGACGCTGCTCTTCGCCGCGTTCATCTGGTACCTCTTCCGCCGGCTCCGCGACGCGAGGGCGATCGGCCGCGCGCTCGCAGCGGCGCGGGATCCCCTGGCGGCGCGGGTCCGCCCGCTCGCCTGGGGGCTGACCGCCGCGCTCGTGGGGACGATGGCCGCCAACGCCTTCTACCTGACGATGACGTTCTTCTACTTCTACGCGTTCGCGCTGCTCGTCCTGGCCGTGCCGGTCGTGTTCGGGCGGCGGCTGGCCGCACCCGCGTGATCGTTTGAAGGTCGCGGTCCTGACGACGTCGTACCCGCGCCGTCCCGGCGACGCCGCCGGGAGCTTCGTCGCGGACGCGGTGGAGCGCGTGCGCGGGTGCGGGGTCGAGGTGGAGGTCGTCTCGCCCGCGAGCTTCCGTCATTACGGGATCGCCTACGGCTCGGGGGTGGTCGGGAACCTGAGGCGGCGGCCTGCCCGGGCGCTCCTGCTGCCGCTGATGCTGGGCGGGTTTCGCCGCGCGGCGGCACGCGCCGCCCGCGACGCCGACCTCGTCCACGCGCACTGGCTTCCCTCCGGCGCCGTGGCGGCGACGCTCCGCAGGCCGTACGTCGTCCAGGTCTGGGGGACCGACGTCGAACTCGCAAAGCGGGCGCCGTGGCTGGCGCGGCCTGTGCTGCGGAAGGCGCGGCTGACGATCTGCGCCTCGAACGCGCTCGCCGACGCCGCGCGCGAGCTCGGGGCGCGGCACGTGCGCGTCATCCCGAGCGGCGTCGACGTGCCGGCCGAGGTCGGCGAGGAAGCAGAGCCGCCCGAGGTGCTCTACGCGGGCCGGCTCTCGGCCGAGAAGGGGATCCTCGACCTGCTCGCGGCCGCCGACGGCGGGATGAAGCTGACGATCGTGGGTGACGGTCCGCTGCGCGATCGGGTTCCGGAGGCGCGCGGCTTCGTGCCGCACGACGAGCTCGGCCCCCTGTACGACCGCGCGGCGGTGGTCGCGGTGCCCTCGCATCGGGAAGGCTTCGGCGTCGTCTGCGTGGAGGCGATGGCGCACGGCCGCGCCGTGGTCGCGGGCGCGGTCGGCGGCCTGCTCGATCTCGTCGTCCACGAGGAGACCGGTCTGCTCGTGCCGCCGCGCGACGTTCCGGCTCTGCGGGAGGCGCTGCGCCGCCTGCTCGACGACCGCGGCCTGCGCGAGCGGCTCGGTGCGAACGCCCGCGAGCGCGCGCGCGACCATTTCGGCTGGGAGCGCGTCACCGCTCTGACCCTGCAGGCCTACGAGGAAGCGCTCGCGTGAGGCCGGTCGTCGTCTTCGGGCTCCTGCACGCAGGGCTCGCCCTCAGCCGCGCTCTCGGCCGGGACGGAATCGCGGTGCACGGCATCGCGTTCGACGAGCGCGAGTTCGGCCTGCGCTCGAGGTATCTCCAGAGCCGCCGGGTCGTCGGCTCCGACGCCGAGGTTCTGGAGGTCCTCGGCGCCCAGAGCGGACGGCCTGTGCTGTTTCCGGAGCGCGACGAGAACGTCGCCTTCGTCCTGCGGAACTGGGACGCGGTGCGCGCGGTCGCGGACGTGCCGCTGCCCGACGATCCGGACGTCGTCCGCCGGCTCCGGCGCAAGGAGCGTCTGCCCGCGGAGGGGGCGGCGGCCGGCGTGCCCGCGCCGGGCACGATTCTCGCCAGCGACGAGGCGGCGATCCGTAGCGCGGAGCTGCGGCCACCCTTGCTCGTCAAACCGGCGGAGGGCCAGGAGTTCGCCCTCGCCTTCGGCGAGAAGGCCGTCGTCGCTCCCGATGTCGACGCCGCCGTGACGGCGTGGAGACGGGCGCACGAACACGGCTTCGACACGATCGTCCAGGAGCTCATCCCCGACTCGCACGAGGCGGTCTTCTCGCTCCTCACCTACATCGGGCGCGACGGTGAGCCGCTCGCGAACGTCACCGGGCGGAAGGTCAGGCAAGGGCCGCTGCGCTTCGGCACCAGCGCGGTCTTCGAGGCCCGGCGCGATCCCGAGGTGGAGGAGCACGGCCTGCGGCTCTTGAGGCACGTCGGCTACCGGGGGTTCGCCCACGTCGAGCTCGTGCGCGACCCGCGCGACGGGGCGCTGAAGCTCGTCGAGGTGAACACGCGTTTGCCGATCTGGGCCGGGGTGGCGATGGCGCGGGGCTTCAACCTGGCGCGGATCGCCTACGACGACCTGACGGGCCGCCCCGCCTCGCCGAACGGCGCGCCGCCTGACGGCGTTTCCTGGGTCTACATGGCCAAGGACGTCTGGGTCTCTGCCCAGATGGCTCGACGCGGCGAGCTGCGCCCGCGCGCCTTTCTCTCGCACTACGTGCGCCGGAAGAAGGTGCGCTCGGTCTTTGCCGCCGACGACCCTCTCCCGGCGCTCGCGAGCGTCGCGTACCTGCGCTCGCGCATGTGATGCGGGTCGCGCTGGTCGATCCGCTCAGCTACACGCCTCCGTACGACCACGGGCTCGCTTCGGGCCTGGCGCGGCGCGGCCATGAGGTGACGCTGCTCGCGGCGCCGTTCCTCCACGGTGAAGCGCCGCGTGTCGAGGGCTACGAGCGAGAGGACATCTTCATGCCTCTCAGCAGCCGCGCGCTCCGTCGCTCGCCGCGCTCGCCGCTGCGGCGGCCGCTGCGGGCGCTCGAGTACGGGCCGAGCTTCGGGATCCTGCTCAACCGGCTGAAGGCGCTCGAGCCCGACGTCGTCCACGTCCAATGGCTGCCGCGACCCGAGCTCGACCGGCGCTGGGCGCGCCGCCTGCGGCAGCCCGCGGTGCTGACCGCGCACGACGTCGTGCCGCGGCGAGACCGGGCGCTCGCGGTCTGGCCCGAGGTCCTCGGGCTGTTCGACCGGGTCGTGGTGCACTCCCAGGCGGCCGTGGAGCGGCTGCGAAAGTTGGGCGTGGACGGCGCGGTGCGGATTCCGCACCCGGTCTTCGAGGCGCCGCGGCCGGTCGCGCCGCCGAGCGGGCAGACGCTCCTCTTCTTCGGGCTGATCCGCGACTACAAGGGCCTGGACGTGCTCGTGCGGGCGATGGCCGAGATGCCGGCCGCGAGGCTCGTCGTCGCGGGCGATCCGGTCGATCCCGCGGAGCCGGCGCGGGCGCTGGCGCGCGAGCTGGGCGTCGACGGGCGCATCGAGTGGCAGCTCCGCTTCGTCCCCGACGGCGAGGTGCCGGAGCTGATGGCGCGTGCCGCGGCCGTCGTCCTGCCGTACCGCGAGCTGGACTCGTCCGGCGTCCTTGCAACGGCGATCGGGTACCGTCGCCCGGTCGTGGTCACGGACGTGGGCTCGCTCGGAGAGCAGGTGCGGGAGTTCGGCGCGGGCGAGGTCGTCCCGCCGGGCGACCCAACCGCGCTTGCCGAAGCTTGTAACAGACTGTTGCAAAGTCCGGGGGCGCTTTCTCGAGCGGCTGCGGGTGCGGAGAAGGCCGCGGCGGCGCTCACGTGGGACGCGTCCGCGGAGCGGCACGAGCGCCTCTACGAGGAGCTATGCGGGCGCTGAAGGTCGTCATCGACCGGGTCATGGCCGCGATCGCGCTCGTGCTGTTGAGCCCCGCGCTCGCTGCGATCGCGGTCTGGATCTGGATCGACGACGGGCGGCCGGCGCTGATCGCCCAGGTGCGGGCGGGCAAGAACGGGCGCCCGTTCCGCATGCTGAAGTTCCGGACGATGGTCGATGACGCGATCGAGGTCGGGAAGCGGCTCGGCCTCGAGGATCCGTGGGGCATCGTCCCCGACGACCCGCGGATCACGCGCAGCGGCCGCTTCCTCCGCCGGACGAGCCTCGACGAGCTGCCGCAGCTGATCAACGTGCTCAAGGGTGAGATGAGCGTCGTCGGCCCGCGGCCGGATCTCGTCGACCAGGTCGCGAACTACTCCGAGAGCGACGGCCGCCGGCTTGCAATGCTGCCGGGGATCACCGGCTGGTCGCAGGTTCACGGCCGGGAGGAGATCGGCTGGCCCGAGCGGTTCGAGCAGGATGCCTGGTACGTCGAGAACTGGTCCCTCCGCCTCGACGCGCGGATCGTGCTCACGACCTTCGCGCAGTTCTTACGCTCGCAGGAGCAGCCCGTCGAGGACACCATGAACATCGAGCGCGCCCGCGCCCGCCAAGAGCACTGATGGAGGTCGCAGCGGGGGACTGGAACGCGCTGCTCGCGCGGCTCGGTCTCGGCGACGTCTATCTGACCCGCGAGTACGTCGAGAGCGCGTGCCTGCTCGAGCCCGGCGCCGCGACGTTCCTCCACGCGGAGGGCACCGTCTTTCCGTTGATCCTCCGCGAGTTCGAGGGGCGGCGGGACGTTGTCACGCCGTACGGGTACGGCGGGCCCGTCGCGGCGCCCGGGGGTGACGCGCCGGGCTTCTACGAGGCCTACGAGCAGTGGTGCCGCGACCGCGCCGTCGTCTCGAGCTTCGTGCGTTTCCACCCGCTCTACGAGAACCACCGGTACGCGCCGGTCCACATCGACTTGCTGGGCGGGACAATCGCGTGGCGGCTTCGGGGCGACGACCTGTTCGAGCGGCTCCATTCGCACCATCGCCGCGTGATCCGCAAGGCGCAGCGTGCCGGGCTCGAGGTGGATGTCCAGGAGGGCCCCGACCTCGGCGAGTTCGCAGCGCTCTACGAGCGGACGATGGCCCGGCTCGCCGCAGATTCCTTCTACCTGTTCACCGCGGAGTACTGGGCGTCGCTGGCGGCTTTGCCGACGGTGCTGGTGGACGTGCGGCGCGGGGGCGAGCTCGCGGCGAGCGTCCTCTGCTTCGCGTCAGAGCCGTGGCTGCACTACCACCTCGGGGCCTCGAGCGAGGAAGGTCGTTCGCTCGGGGCGAGCAACCTCGCGCTGTTCGAAACGGCTCGGTGGGCTCGCCAGAGCGGCTACGAGCTGCTGCATCTCGGCGGCGGGGTCGGGGGCCGCGCCGACTCGCTCTACGAGTTCAAGCGCCGCTTCGACCCCGGCGGCGCGCGCGAGTTCGCCGTGGGGAAGGCGATCCACGACGAGGATGCGTACCGCGCGCTGGCGGGCGGCGTCGGGTTGGACGGGTTCTTTCCGGCCTACCGGGCCCGGGCGTAGGGATACTTTTCCGCCGATGCTCGTCCTGAAGGCGCTCTTCTGGGGCAGCCTCGGTGCCCTCGCTTGGACGCATGCCGGCTATCCGGCGGCGGCCGCCGCGGCTGCGCGGTTGCGGCCGCGGCGGGTGCGGAAGGGCGAGATCACCCCGAGCGTCACTGTCGTCGTGCCGGCGTACAACGAGGAGACGGTGATCCGGCGGCGGGTCGAGAACCTGCTGGAGCTGGACTACCCGGCCGACAAGCTCGAGATCGTCGTCTCCTCGGACGAGTCGAGCGACGGGACGGACGGGATCGTCGAGGAGGTCGCGGCCCGCGAGCCGCGCGTGCGCCTGATGCGGTGGTCGCGCGGCGGCAAGCTACCCGGGCTCGACAAGACCGTGAGTGCGACCGAAAGCGACGTGGTCGCCTTCACCGACGCGAACACGACCTGGGCGCCCGACTCCCTGCGCAGGCTCGTCCGGAACTTCGCCGACGAGGACGTCGCGTACGTCTGCGGCCGCCTGACGCTGCAGGCCGCGGACGGCGCCAATCGCGAGGGTGTGTACTGGCGCTACGAGCTCTGGCTGCGCGACAGCGAGTCGCGGCTCGGCTCGATCACGGGCGGGAACGGCTCGATCTACGCGATCCGGCGGTCCGACTACGCGGAGGCGCCCTTCGGGCACGACCTCAGCTTCCCAACGCTCGCCGTCCGCCGGGGCCGGCGCGCCGTCTACGAGCCCGAGGCGATCGCGCACGAGAAGCCGACGCCGGAGAGCGCGGACGAGTTCCGCCGCAAGGTGCGGATGCTCCCGTGGTCGTGGGGGTTCATCCTCTCGGGCAAGACGCTCCGCGGTGTGCCGCCGCTCTACGCGGTCGAGCTCGTCTCCCACCGGCACCTGCGCTACGCGAGCGGGCTCCTCCACGTCGTCCTGCTCGGCACGAACGTGGCTTTGGTCGGCGAGGGCGCGGTGTACAAGGCCGCGCTGGCGACGCAGGGCGGGTGGCTCGCGCTGGCGCTGGCGGGCCGGTTCCGCGCTCCGGTCCCGGGCGCCGGGATCGCGCACTACTACCTGCTGATGACGACGGCGACGATCGCGTCCCTGGCGCGGTACCTCCGCTCGGGCGCGTCGCTGACGTGGGAGAAAGCGGAAGGCACACGCTAGGCCCTTCGGGGGCGTGTCCCGGGGTCAGACCCCAGGACACGCCTTCGATGGACAAAACGCCTTGAAGCAGGCGACTTCTCGCGAAACACAACGACGTGTCCGCCGGCTCGTCCGGGGTCAGACCCCAGGACACG
>DATMIX010000064.1:0-23263 GCA_035554095.1 Gaiellaceae bacterium
AAGGCTTCCGCCGGCTCCAGCTGCACGCGGACGTCGACAATCTCGCATCGCAGCGCGTCGCGGAGAAGGCGGGCTACCGGCGCGAGGGCGTGCTGCGCGCGTGGATCGAGCTGAACGGCGTCCCGCGCGACCACGTCATGTACTCGCTGCTCGAATCCGATCGATGAGGTAGTCGCGCGCCTCGACGAGGAAGCGGGGGTCGATCGCGTGCGGCAGCGGATACTCGCGGTAGAGGACGTCCGCGCCCGCCTGTTCGAGCCTCCGCCTGGCCTCCCTGCTGAACTCGACCGGGATCACGGGGTCGTACTCGCCGTGCCCGATTGCGACGGGCGGCAGCGGCGGTGAGACGTCGAGCTCGAAACCGTCCACGGTCGGGAGGAAGCCACTGAGCCCGAGAAGCCCGGCAAGCCGGGGCCGCCCACGCCCGAGCCCGAGCGCATACGACATCACCGCGCCCTGCGAGAAGCCGCCGAGGACCGTCCGCCGCGGCGCGACGCCCGTCTGCTCGGCGAAAGCGTCGAGCCAGGCTCCGGCCCGCTGGTAGCTCGCGTCGAAGGTCTCCTTGTCGGGGAAGCCGACCCGGCGAACGACGTACCAGTGTGCTCCGCCGGGAGGCAGCGACAGCGGCCCGCGCGGAGTCGCGGCCACGAGCCGCCGCTCCGGATCGAGGAGGTCCAGGAGCGGAAAGAGGTCGTTTTCGTCGGCTCCGCGCCCGTGGAAGAGGACGAGCGCGCCCTCGGGATCGCCGGCGGCCGGCCGCAGGCGGTACGCGAGGCTGTCGAGGGTCACCGGGCGGGCGCCGGCCGCCGTGGGTTCGGCAGCGGCGTCAGCACCGGCTCGACCTGGTCCCGCAGGTGCTCGAAGTTCGGCGGCAGCGACAACCGCTCACCGAGGTGCTCGATCGGCTCGTCGGTTGCGAACCCGGGGCCGATGGTGGCGATCTCGAAAAGGACGCCGCTCGGCTCGCGGAAGTAGATCGACTTGAAGTAGAAGCGGTCGATCACGGGAGTCACGTGGGCGCCGGCTCGCGCGACTCGCTCGCGCCACGCGTCGTGGTCGTCGAGGGTCGAGGCCCAGGCGACGTGGTGGACCGTGCCCGCCCCGCCGACGCCGGCTGAAGGGGGCGCCTCGTCGTAGCCGTACGTCCCGCCCCGCTCGTCTCCGCGAACTTCCCAGGCGCGACCGCCCTGCGGTGCGAAGCCGAGCGTCTGCTCGAGCAACTCGCGGCTACGGTCGGGCTCGGTGGCAAAAGCGCGCACCCCGTCGAACCCCTGCAGCGCGAGTTCCGCCGGAACCTCGGGATGATCGGCGGTGAGCGGCTCGTCGCTCGTCGCGACGACGGCGAGCTCGTGGCGAAGGCCCTCGGGGTCGACGAACGTCAGCCGGTCGCCGTCGCGAGAGAGAACGTGGTTGTCGAGCCGCTTCTCCCAGAATTCAACCGCCTCGGGCGAGCCGACGCGCCACTGCACCGTGTGCACCATCCCGGCGCCGGCGCGGCCCTGGCGCGCGCCCGGATACTCGAAGAACGTGATGTCCGAGCCGGGGTCGCCCTGCTCGTCCGCGTAGAAGAGGTGATAGACCGTCGGGTCGTCCTGGTTCACCGTCTTCTTGACTAGGCGCAGGCCGAGCACCCCTGCGTAGAAGTCGACGTTCCGCGGGGCGTCCGCGGTGATCGCGGTGACGTGGTGGACGCCTTCGAGCTTCACGTCGGCTTCAACCTACCTTGCCCGACTCCTATTCCGCCGAGTACCGCGAGCCGTCGTCCGCGCCTTCCAGCCGGCGGCGCCACTCCTCACCGGCCGCGCGGCCTTCCGGGGTGCGGAGGAAATGCTCGAGCGGTACGTGCACGAACCCGCCCCGGGCGTCGGCGAGGACGTCGTCGCCGTCGACGAGCTGACCGTCCACGTGGAGGTGCCGGCCGTGCTCGCGCCGCAGGCGCGCCCGCACGAGCAGCTCCGTGTTGATCGGCACCGGACTGCGGTAGTGAACGAACAGCCGCCCGGTCACGGTCGGGAACCGGTACCAGGTCGCCAGGAGCCCGCATGCCTCGTCGAGCGCCGCGGCGACGAGCCCCCCGTGGACGAGCCCCGGCGCCGCCTGGTGCCGCTCGTCGAACGCGAGGTAGGACTCGTACTCCGTGAGGCCTTCGCTCTCGGGCCGGCGGAGGTGGATCCCGGTGGGATTGTCGCCGCAGCCCCAGCAGGCCGGATCGTGATGCGGCGGCACCCGTCCCTCCACTCCGCCGCCCGCCGCGCTCATGCCGCCCGCGCAGCCCCATTGGGGGGCGCAAAACACCCCCTACCGGAACGATATCGGGCCCGCAGCCTGACTGTTGCACGTTCTGGCAACAAGATCCTCACGAATCAGCGCATTCCGCCGCGTTCGTTATGGGCGCGGAAGAACTCGCGTGAGCCGGCCGTTGCCATCGCCGCCGAGGCTGAGATCTCGAGCGCGAGGGTGGCCGCGGCCACGATCTGGGCGAAGCGGTAGACCTTGCCGGAGCCGGCGCAGCCCATCAGCGCCAGCCATGAGCGCGCGTAGGGCAGCGTCGTTCCGCCGCCGACCGTCCCGACCTCGAGCCCGGGCAGGCGGATCGAGCAGTTCAGGCCGCCTTCGACGCGACGGCCGGTGCCGTGGGCCATCGAGCTCGTCCCGACCATGCCGAGGTCCTGGCCGGTGGCCGCGAAGATCGCCGCGATCGCCGAGGCCGGCGTGAACGCGACCGACTGCATGCCCGAGGCCACCGCCCCGTGCGTCCCGGCCCAGGAGAGCTCGAGCAGGTCGTCGACGGAGGTTCGCAGCATGCGGCGGACAGGCTCCTCCCCGAGTGTGCACTCCGCGATCACGGTCTTGCCGTGCCCGCCGCGCTCGAAGTAGCGGTGCGACGGCTTCTTGTCGCCGCCCATGTTGGCCTCGAGGATCGCGCGCTGAGGCGTCAGCGGCCCCTGTTCCATCACGTAGCCCATGTTCAGCGCGTAGGCATTGCGGGTCATCATGTTCGGGCCGCAGGCGTCGCCGGTCGTGAACGCCCAGAGGACGTGGCACATGGGCCCGACCACATGGGTCTCGACCTCGCGCAGCTTCGCGTGCTTCGACAGGGCCGGATCGCCCTCGACGCGCTCGGCGAGCCAGCGCCGCATCTCGGCGACGTGGGCGTCGAGGAAGCGCGACAGCGTCACCGCCTCCTCGGTCGAGCCGCAGACGAAACACGACGCTCGCGTGATCCGGTCGGCGAGGACGAACGTCCTGAAGCCACCGGATTCGGCCGCAGCCCGCGCGCCGCGGTAGAGCGACGCGGACAAACCGCCCTCGGTATGCGCGAGCGGGACGTAGACGCGATCGGAGCTGCGATCGGTCTCGACGAGACGGCCGAAGGGCTCCTCCAGCTCGTACTCGCCGAGCTCGAGCTCGATCGGCCCGATCACCGACACGGGGATGACCGCGACGCCGGTGAGCGCCTCTTGCGCCTCGGCGAACGGCTCCAGGTCGTGCGAGAAGACCTCGCCGTCCTGGGTCAGCCCGCGCACCTCGTCCTGCCGCGCCCTGATCGATTCCGGGTCGTTCTTGCGGGGCCAGCGCCTCAGCTCCATGGGCGGCAGCTTATTCGGCGACCGGGCGTTAATCTCCGGGCCGTGGCCACCAAGGAGGTCGTCGAGCAGCAGCACGAGGACTCATCGGCGTACGCCGGGGTGCTCCGGTTCTACGAGCTCGCAAAGCGCGCCGAGTGGCAGGTGCGCGACCTGCCGTGGGGCGAGATCCCCCCGATCCCGGAGACGAAGGGAACCCCGGAGAAGGTCGCCCGCAGGCGCGACATGTGGCGCTCGGTGATCACCCAGCAGCTCCAGGCCGACGAGCTGGCCTGCGAGATGGCCTCGCAGCTCCTGAACATCGCGCCGGACCACGAGGCGAAGCTCTACTACTCGACGATGGTGCAGGACGAGTCGCGCCACACGGAGGCGTGGCTGCGCCTCTCCGGCGAGATCGGTGGCACCGCGGAGCGCGACCCGCATCTCGACACGCTCGCGCACATGACGCTCGAGGCCGACACGCTCGAGGAGAAGGTCTTCCAGATGCAGGTCTTCTACGAGCGGCTGATCATCTCGCGCTTCCGGCTGATCGCCCGGGCCTCGCGCGGGACCCTGCTCGAGGACCTCTGCAACCGGCTGACGACGGACGACGGGATCCACCACGGCGCCGGTATGGCGTACGAGCGCGTCCTGCTCCAGAACGCCTCGAAGCAGACGAAGCGCAAGCTCGTCGACGCCGCGAACCGGTTGCTGCCGACGTTCGTCGAGCACGCGCTCTGGCGCCCGAAGGAACGAGCCTTCATCGGCCGCGCGATGCACGCGCGCGACATCGAGCGCCTGAAGGAGGACCTCGAGATCGGAGTCAGGCTCGCCGAGTCCCTCGGCCTCGACGTCAGCGACGTCGAGCTGCCCGTCTAGCCGAGTCGTGGCGACGCTGATGGAAGGGCCGCCCCTGGCGGGCAGGATCCGCGCCGAGGTGGCGGACGACGTGCGTGAGCTGGGGGGCCTCAAGCTCGTGACGGTTCAGGTCGGCGAGGACCCGGCGTCCACGATCTACCTGAAGCGCAAGCACGAGGCCGCGCAGGAGGCCGGGATCGAGTCCGACGACCGCAAGCTGCCAGAGGACGTGAGCGAGGACGCGCTGCTCGGGCTCGTCTCCGAGCTCAACGCCGCAGACGACGTCGACGGGATCCTCGTGCAGCTGCCGCTCCCGCCGCAGATCGACGAGGCGCGCGTGATCCGCGCTGTCGAGCCCGACAAGGACGTCGACGGCTTCCACCCGTTCAACGCCGGCCAGCTCTATCTCGGCCGGCCGACGCTGGTGCCGGCCACGCCGCTCGGGATCATGGCGCTGCTGGCCGAGCATCGCGTGCCGCTCGAGGGCCACCGAGCCGTCGTGGTCGGGCGCAGCGACATCGTCGGCAAGCCGATCGCACACCTGCTCCTGCAGGCGAACGCCACGGTCACGATCGCCCACTCCCGGACCCGCGATCTCGCCGAGCTGACGCTCGAGGCCGACGTGCTGGTGGTGGCCGTCGGCTCGCCCGAGGTCATCACCCAGGACATGGTCAAGCAGGGCTCGGCGGTCGTCGACGTGGGCATCAACCGCACGGACAACGGTCTCGTGGGCGACGTCGCGCCCGATGCCGGCGAGCTGGCGGGCTTCATCACGCCCGTGCCCGGCGGTGTCGGGCCGATGACGATCGCGATGCTCCTGCGCAACACCGTCAAGGCGGCGCGGTACCGGCGGGGCGTCCTTGCGTTCCCAAAGGGGTGACGCTATGTTTCGCCCGCTTCAGATGCTGGTCGGCGGCTCGGTGCCCGAGCCGTCGTTTTGTTTGGTGTAGGAAGGAGTGCTTCGTTGGCTGAGGGCACCGTCAAGTGGTTCTCGAACGAGAAGGGGTACGGCTTCATCGAGCGCGAGGGTGGCGAGGACGTTTTCGTCCACCATTCGAAGATCACGATGGAGGGCTACCGCTCGCTGACCGAGGGTCAGCGCGTTCAGTTCGATGTCGAGCAGGGCGACAAGGGCCTGCAGGCAGTGAACGTCCAGGCGATCTAAGACCTTTCGGAACCGGAAATCACAAGCGGCCTCCGAAAGGGGGCCGCTTTCTTTTTGGGAGGATGCAAGACGGTGGCGATCTCGAGAGAAGAAGTCCTTCACGTGGCGAACCTCGCGCGGCTCGAGCTGAGCGAGGAAGAGGTCGAGCGGTTCCGCGAGCAGCTGAACGCGATCCTCGAGGCCGTCGGAAAGGTCGCAGAGCTCGATCTCTCGGGGGTCGAGCCGACCGCGCACCCCCTCGAGCTCGTGAACGTGTTGGCGGACGACGAGTCGCGGCCCTCGCTCCCGGTCGACGACGCGCTCGAGAACGCGCCCGATCGCGAAGGCGACTTCTTCCGCGTTCCAGCAAGGTGAGCTCCTTGCTCGGGGCCCACAGCCGGCTTGACGCTTCCGTCACGGACGCGTTTCCCACGCGTCCGCCGGCCGCCGATAGCGTTTCGGTAGGGGCGCTTTTGCGCCCCCCGGGGGGGTTCGGCTCGGAGCGGCCCGCGTGATCGACACGCTGAGGCTTACGGCCGAGGAGGCCACCGGCCTTCTCGAGCGGGGCGAGGTCTCCGGGGCCGAGCTGCACGCCGCCTTCCGCGAGGCGATCGGCGCCCGCGACGCCGAGTTGCACGCGTACCTGACGACGGTCGACGAGCCCGACGGCGATGGGGTGCCGATCGCATTCAAGGATCTGATCTCGACCCGCGGCGTCGAGACGACCGCGGCCTCGAAGATCCTCGCGGGCTACAAGCCCGTCTTCGACGCGACCGTCGCGACCCGCTGCAAGGACGCGGCCATGCCGCTGCTCGGCAAGACGAACATGGACGAGTTCGCGATGGGGTCCTCGACCGAGAACTCCGGCTTCGGGCCCTCGCACAACCCCTGGGATCCGGAGCGTGTCCCGGGCGGCTCCTCCGGGGGCTCGACGGCGGCGGTCGCCGGCGGCCTCGCTCCCTGGGCGCTCGGCTCCGACACCGGCGGCTCGATCAAGCAGCCCGCCGCCCTGTGCGGCGTCGTCGGCCTGCGGCCGACGTACGGGACGGTCAGCCGCTACGGCATCGTCGCCTTTGCGTCCAGCCTCGACCAGATCGGCCCGATCACGAAGACCGTCCGCGACTGCGCGGTGCTGTACCGGACGATCGCCGGCCGGGATCCGTGCGACTCGACGACAGTCGAGCTTCCGGAGCCGGTGGAGGTGCCCGAGCGCGAGGATTTGAAGGGCCTGCGGATCGGAGTCCCGACGGAGCTGAACGAGGGCGAGGGAATCGAGCCGGGCGTCTCGGAGCAGGTGAACGTCGCGCTCGAGCGCGCCCGCGAGCTCGGCGCGGAGATCCGGGAGTGCAGCCTGCCGCGATCGGTCGACTACGGCCTTGCCTGCTACTACCTGATCGCGCCTGCGGAGGCATCTTCGAACCTGGCCCGCTACGACGGCGTCCGCTACGGCCATCGCACCGACGAGGTCGTGGACCTTCGGGGGCTGTACGCCCGCACGCGCGACGAGGGCTTCGGCGACGAGCCGAAGCGGCGGATCATGCTCGGCACGTATGCCCTCTCGGCCGGGTACTACGAGGCCTTCTACGGCCAGGCCCAGAAGGTGCGGACGCTGATCAAGCAGGAGCACGAGGCGCTCTTCGAACGTTTCGACCTCCTCGTCTCGCCGACGTCGCCGACGGTCGCCTTCCGGATCGGCGAGAAGGCCGAGAACCCACTCGCGATGTACCTCTCGGACGTACTGACGATCCCGTCGAACATCGCCGGCCTTCCCGGTCTCTCGATCCCGTGCGGGCTCTCGGAAGGGCTGCCCGTCGGGCTGCAGCTGATCGGGCGGCAGTTCGCGGAGAACATGCTGTTCCGCGCGGGACACGCACTCGAACGGGCGCTCGACTTCGACTCCGTCCCGGAGCGGCTGCGATGAGCTGGGAGCCGGTGATCGGCCTCGAGATCCACGTGCATCTGAAGACGGCGACGAAGATGTTCTGCCGTTGCGCGGTCGGCGCGCTCGACCCGGCGAACACGCGCACGTGCCCGGTCTGCCTCGCCCACCCCGGAACGCTCCCCGTCCCGAACCGGCGCGCGATCGAGATGACGATCCTGCTGGGCCTGGCGCTCGACTGTGAGATCGCCCAGCGGGCGGTCTTCCACCGCAAGCACTACTTCTACCCCGACCTGCCGAAGGGCTACCAGATCTCCCAGTACGACGAGCCCCTCTGCGTGAACGGACGCCTGGCTCTTGCCGGCGCCGAGGGTGAAGCCGTGATCGGGATCACGCGCGCTCACTTGGAGGAGGACGCTGCGAAGACGCTCCACGTCGGTAGTGCGGAAGGGCGGATCCACGGTGCCACGGCCTCGCACATCGACTTCAACCGAGGAGGGACGCCGCTCGTCGAGATCGTCACCGATCCGGACATCCGCTCCGCCGACCAGGCGCGCCGCTTCCTCCAGCTCCTCCGGCAGACCGTCGTCGAGCTCGGGATCTCCGACGCCGAGATGGAGAAGGGCTCGCTGCGGTTCGACGTCAACGTCAGCGTTCGCCCGGAGGGTTCGGACGAGCTCCGCACCCGCACCGAGCTGAAGAACATGAACTCGTTCGCGTTCGCTGCCCGCGGGATCGAGCGCGAGATCCAGCGGCAGATCCAGATCTACGAGGACGGCGGGGAGGTCGAGCAGGAGACGCTGCACTTCGATCCGACCCGCGAGGACGCGCCGCCACTTCGCTCGAAGGAGGAGGCACAGGATTACCGTTACTTCCCCGAGCCCGACCTCGTCCCGGTCGAGCCGAGGGGCGAATGGTCGCTCGACGAGCTTCGAGAGCAGCTGCCGGAGCTGCCGGCGACGAGGCTCCAGCTACTCCTCGGCGGCGGGCTCGAGTTACGCGACGCCGAGGCCCTCAACGCCGAGCCCGCGCGCGTCCGTCTCTTCGAAGCTCTCAACGAGGCCGGGATCGAGGTCAGGCCGGCCGCCGCCTTCGTCTTGAACGACGTCGCTCGCCACGACGTCGATCCCGCGCGGGTAGACGGCGCCGAGCTCGCGAGGGTGCTCGCCGAGCGCGACGAAATCCCGCGCGAGGCCTTCGACGCCGCCGTTGCGGCGAGCGCGGATGACGGCTTTTCCGCGGACCGCTACCTGCAGGAGCGAACCGTCGCCGACAGCTCGGAGCTCGACCCCGTGATCGATCGGATCCTGAGCGAGAACGCAGGCCAGGTCGAGGCGTATCGCAACGGCAAGAAAGGTTTGCTCGGCTTCTTCGTCGGCGAGGTGATGCGCCAGACGCAGGGCAAGGCGAACCCGAAGGTCGTCAACGAACGGCTGCGCGAGAAGCTGGACGCCTAGCGAAATCCGATCGGTAACGTCTCAACTGGAAACCGAGGGGTCGCAAGGGAGGGCGAGATGGCCAATACGGTTGGCTGGTTCGAGGTCGTTGGACAGGACGGGGAGAAGCTCCGCAGCTTCTACGGCGATGTCTTCGGGTGGCAGTTCCAGATGCCCGAGGGCGAGGGCATGGAAGGCGTGGACTACGGAATGACGGATCCGTCCCAGACCGGGATCGGCGGTGGCATCGGCACGACGCCGGCGGGCAACGGGCATGCGACCTTCTACGTCGAAGTCGACGACCCGCAGGCGACGCTGGACAAGATCGAGGGCGCCGGCGGGACTGTCGTGATGCCCGTGACCGAGATGCCGATGGTCACGATCGCGCAGTTCCAGGATCCGGAGGGACACCTGGTCGGGCTGTACAAGTCGACCCAGGGCTGATCTGACAAGGTGCGCGGCGTGAGCGAGCTTCGGCGCGTCAACGCTTTCACCAGCGAACTGCAGTGGGACGAAGGCGATCCCGAGGGGTACGTCGGCGGCTTCAACCGGTTCGGGCCCTCGATCGGCGGCTCGAAGCTGGGCGCGACGATCTACGAGCTGCCTCCGGGGCAGAGCAACTGCCCCTACCACTACGAGTACGGCAACGAGGAGTGGCTGATCGTCCTCTCGGGCCGCCTCACGGTCCGGCATCCGGGCGGCGAGGACGAGCTCGAGCCCGGAGACACCGTCGCGTTCCCGGCCGGGCCGGAGGGAGCCCACAAGCTGACGAACCGGGGCGACGAGCCCACCCGGTTCCTGATGTTCTCGACGATGATCGTTCCGAACGCCGCCGTCTACCCGGACAGCGACAAGATCGGCCTGTGGCCGGAAGACGACCGCGACAAGATCATGGTCAAACGGGCCGACGGCGTCGACTACTGGGAGGGCGAAACCTAGGTTTTACCTGCATTTGGGGCACTCCGGCTAAAGATTTCCCGGTACTCTCCGATCCCTCGAACGAGGGATGCCGAGCTTTCGCCCACTCCGTGCAGCTCCGCTGGTCGCGATCGGTTTCGTGCTGGCCGCGCCCGCGGCTCACGCCTCAGGCCGGCCGGGCGTTGCCGCACTGCAGGTGACGCTGCGCCACCACCACGTGTACCGGGGGCCGGTCGACGGCGTGATCGGGCCCGGGACGACGGCCGCGGTGATCCGGTTCCAGCGGAAGCATGGGCTGACTCCCGACGGCATCGTCGGGCCGAGGACGCGGCGCGCATTCGGTCGTTTCGCCAGGCACACGCTCGGCTCGCGACGCCTGGGGCCCGGGATGACGGGCTGGGACGTGGCGGAGCTCCAGTTCGCGCTTGCGTGGCACGGTTTTCCGAGCGCGACGATCGACGGCGGCTTCGGCGGGCACACGCTGCGCGCGCTGCTCAAGTTCCAGCGCCGGGCGCATCTCTCTCCCAACGGCGTTGCGGGCCCTGGAACCTTCCGAGCGCTCCGGGCGCCCGCGCCGCGGTGTCCGATCGCGCTTGCGTGGCCGCTGCAGGCCGCGGTCGGCGATCGGTTCGGTCCCCGCGGGACGAGCTTCCACCCCGGCATCGACCTCCCGGCCGCGACCGGAACGCCCGTCGGAGCGGCGTCCCGCGGCAGGGTCGTCTTCGCGGGCTTTGACAGAGGCGGCTACGGAAACCTCGTCGAGGTCGCGCACGGAGGCGGCGTGATGACGATGTACGCGCACCTGTCGGCGATCATCGTGCGCCCCGGACGGATGGTCGCTGTGGGTACGCGCATCGGGCGCGTCGGCTCGACGGGCGAATCGAGGGGGCCCCACCTGCACTTCGAGGTGCGCGTCCGCGGCGCGGCGGTCGACCCGCTCACCGTTCTTCCGTAGCCGACTCCTGAGCTAGGCTCAGGAGCGCGTGAGCGGGAAGCGCTACCTCCTGACGCCCGGGCCGACGCCGGTGCCGCCGGAGGTCCTGGCCGCGCTCTCGCAGCCGATCGTCCACCATCGCAGCCCCGATTTCCGGCCCGTGTACGAGCGGTGCCTGGCACGGCTGCGCGATGTCTTTCGTACCGACGCCGAAGTCCTGCTCTTCGGCTCCGCGGGCAGCGGCGTCATGGAGTCGGCGGTCGCGAACATCTGCTCCCCGGGCGAGCGGGTGCTCGTGGTCTCGGCGGGACATTTCGGCGAGCGGTGGGCCGCGATCGCCGCGGCCTACGGGGCGGCCGTGGAGCGCGTCGAGTACGCATGGGGCGAGATCCCCACGGCCGAGGACGTCTCCGCCCGGCTCGGCGAGCTCGGCGGGGCGAAAGCGGTTCTGATCACGCACTCGGAGACGTCGACCGGGGTCGTCTGCGACGTCCGGGCGATCGCCGCCGCGGCCGCCGAGGCCGGCGCGCTCAGCGTCGTCGACGGCGTCTCGAGCCTCGGCGCCGTCCCGCTCGAGGCGGACGCGTGGGGGCTCGACGTCGTCGTCTCCGGCTCGCAGAAGGCACTGATGTCCCCGCCCGGCCTGGCCATGGCCTCGGTCTCCGAGCGCGCGTGGGCCGCACGCGGCGAGTCGCCGCGCTTCTACTTCGATTGGGAGCGCACGCGGAAGGCCCAGGCCTCGCTCGATGCGCCATTCACGCCGCCGGTCTCGCTCGTGGCCGCGCTCGACGTCGCCCTGGGCCTGCTCCTCGAAGCCGGGCTCGAGGCGGCGTTCGACCGCCACGCCCGGCTCGGCCGCGCCTGCCGTGAGGGCGTGAAGGCGATGGGGCTCGAGCTGTTCTCGCCCGATGAGGAGCGCTCGGCCGTCGTCACCGCGATCCGGGCGCCGGACGGAGTAGACGCGACCGACGTCGTCCTGGCGCTCCGCGACCGGTACGGGATCACGATCGCGAACGGTCAGGGCGGCCTGAAAGGGAAGATCTTCCGGATCGGACACATCGGCTACTTCGACGTCTTCGACATCACGACGGCCCTCGCGGCTGTGGAGCTCGTGCTCGCGGACCTGGGTGCGGACGTCGAGCGTGGCGTCGGCGTGACGCGAGCGCTCGAGGCGTACGAGCAGCACGTCAGCGTGTGAGCAGGCCGCGCGTCCTGATCCGCGAGCAGATCGCCGATGCCGGCGTGGAGCTGCTCCGGGAGCGGTTCGAGGTCGACGTCGAGTTGAACGGCGATCTCGCCGAGCAGATCGGCAGCTACGAGGGGATCGTGATCCGCTCGGCCACGAAGCTGACGGCGGAACTGCTCGAGCGCGCGGAGAAGCTGAAGGTGATCGGCCGCGCGGGGGTAGGGGTGGACAACGTCGACGTCGAGGCCGCGACACGCCGAGGCATCGTCGTCGCGAACGCGCCCGAGTCCACCGTCGTCTCCGCATCGGAGCACACGATCGGACTTCTGGTCGCCCTCTCGCGGAACATCGCGCAGGCGCACGCTGCGCTCAAGCAGGGCCGGTGGGAGCGCGGCCGGTGGGGCGGGATCGAGCTCGAGGGCAAGACGCTCGGGGTGCTCGGCTTCGGGCGAATCGGCCAGCAGGTCGCACGACGAGCGCTCGGGCTCGGCATGCGCGTCGTCGCCTACGACCCGTTCGTGGCCAAGGAGCGCTTCCGCGAGCTTGGTGTCGAGCGGGTCGAGACGCCCGAGGACGTCTTCGCCGCCGCGGACTTCCTGACACTGCACCTCCCCTTGACCGATGAGACGCGCGGCTCGATCGGCTCCGCCGCCTTCGAGCGAATGCGCGACGGCGTTCGGCTCGTCAACGCTGCCCGAGGCGAGCTCGTCGACGAGGACGCGCTCGTCAAGGCGTTGAAGTCGGGACGGGTCGCGGCCGCGGCCCTGGACGTCTTCTCGGCCGAGCCGTACCAGGGCCCGCTACTCGAGCTCGACAACGTCGTCGTCACACCGCATCTCGCGGCGTCGACCGAGGAGGCTCAGGATCGCGCCGGGGTGATCGTGGCGGAGCAGGTGGCCGCCGCGCTGGACGGCGCGCTCGTGACCAACGCGGTCAACATCCCGGCGATCAGGGCCGAGGATCTCGAGTCGCTCGGGCCGTTCGTGCCGCTGGCGGCCAAGCTTGGCAAGCTCGCGTTGGAGCTCGCCGGCGGTCGCGCCGACCGGATCACGCTCTCCTACGACGGCGGCCTGTCCGGGTACGACACGAGGCTGCTGACCGTCGCGGCGTTGAACGGGGCGTTCCAGGGACGCGCCGACACGCCCGTCAACTACGTGAACGCGCCAGTGATCGCCGCCGAGCGCGGCATCGAGGTGCTCGAGGAACGGCGGCGGGTCTGTCGCGACTTCACGAACCTCGTGCGGGTCACCGTCCGTTCGAACGGTGACGACGTCCGCGTCGCCGGCACGACCATCGGCAACGAGAATCGCCACTGGCTCGTCAGCGCCCTCGGCTTCGAGCTCGAGATGGAGCTCGCGCCCCTGCTCGTGTTCTTCCGCTACGACGACGTCCCCGGAGTGATCGGCCGGGTCGGCTCGCTTTTCGGCGAGGCGGGCGTCAACATTGCCAACATGGCCGTCTCGCGCACACGTCGCGGCGGCAAGGCGTTGATGGCGCTCTCGCTCGACAGCCCGCCGCCAGCGGACCTCGTCGACGAGATCCGCGAGCAGGGTTTCGACGATGCCCGCGTCATCGCGCTTACCTGACCTCGGACGGCGCGGCGAGGGCTGGTTCGTCGTCCAGCTGCTGCTGATGGCGGCGGTGGTGGCGACGGCGTTCACAGGCGTCTACTGGCCGCACCGGCTCGAGGGCGTGCTGACGATCCTCGGTCTCATCTCGGCCGCGTTCGGCGTCGCCCTGCTGCTGGTCGCGGCGATTTCCCTCGGCGCCTCGCTGACGGTCATGCCGAAGCCGCCCGAGCGCGGCGACCTCGTCCAGCACGGCGTCTACCGCGCCGTCCGCCATCCCGTCTACGGCGCCGTGCTCCTGATGGCGCTCGGCTGGTCTTTGGTCGAATCGCCCCTCGGCCTGATCCCGACGGCCTTGCTCGCCGTTCTCTTCGACCTCAAGGCCCGTGTCGAGGAGGCGTGGCTGGAGGAGCGGTACCCGGAGTACGCCGCCTACCGGCAGACGACGCCCTGCCGGTTCGTCCCCGGTCTGTATTAGCTACGCCGAGCGGGTCGAGCTGTCGCACGATTCGAACGATCCGCTGGGAGGGTTTCGGCCGGTAGCCTTTCGGGGTGGTCGCCCGTGCCTGGCCCGACGAGGTTGAGCGCGTGGCTGCGCATTTGCGCGAGGCCGGGGTCGAGGCCCGCATCGAGGAGTTCTCCGAGGGCACGCCGACGGCCGAAGATGCCGCCAGCGCGGTCGGCTGCGCGCTCGGCCAGATCGTCAAGTCACTCGTCTTCGACTGCGACGGCCGCGCCGTCGTGGTGCTCATTCCGGGCGACCGGCGCGCCGATCGGAAGAAGGTGGCCGCCGCGGCGGGCTGTTCGTCGGCCCGGATCGCCGGCGCCGAGCAGGTGCACGCGGCAACCGGGTTCGAGCCGGGCGCGGTGGCCCCGTTCCCGCTACAGGCGGTCGAATCCGTGTATGTCGAGCGATCGCTGCTCCAGCACCGGCTCGTCTGGATCGGCGCCGGTTCCACGCGGCACATGGCCGCGCTGACGTCTGCAGACCTCGTCCGCCTTGCCAAGGCCGAGCCCATGGACGCCGTCGAACCGCACGCATAACATCTATGCAAAGGAGGTCATGGATGCGTGAGACCGAGAAGATCTGGATGAACGGCGAGCTCGTCGCGTGGGACGACGCACGAGTGCACGTGGGCGCGCACGGGTTGCACTACGGCTCCGGCGTGTTCGAGGGGATCCGCGCCTACGAGACGCCGAACGGCACCGCGGTCTTCCGGCTCACCGACCACCTCAAGCGACTCGACAACTCGGCCAGGCTGCTCGGCATGGAGCTGCCCTTCTCGGTCGAGGAGCTGCGCGGGGTCTGCCACGAGCTGATCGCCGTCAACGGGCTGCCCGAGTGCTACCTCCGCCCGATTGCGTTCTACGGCTACGGGGAGCTCGGCGTCTCAGCCGTCGGCAACCCGATCGACGTCGTGATCATGAGCTGGCCCTGGGGCGCCTACCTGGGCGAGGACGGCCTCAAGAAGGGCATCCGCGCCAAGATCTCCAGCTGGCAGCGGATCGGCCCCAACGTGATCCCGCACGTCGCCAAGGCCACAGGCGTCTACCTCAACTCGATGCTCGCCGTCACCGAGGCGAATCGCGCCGGCTACGACGAGGCGATCCTGCTCACCGCCGAGGGCTACGTCGCCGACGGCTCCGGGGAGAACGTCTTCGTCGTCAAGGACGGCGTCATCTACACGCCCGACCTGGCGACGTCGATCCTGCCGGGGATCACCCGGGACACGGTGATCCAGATCGCCCAGGACCTCGGGTACCGGGTGACCGAGAAGAGCCTGATCCGCTCGGACCTCTATCTGGCGGACGAGGCGTTCATGTGTGGGACCGCCGCCGAGGTGACGCCCCTGCGCGAGATCGACGACGTCGAGATCGGGGTCGGCCCGGTGACGCTCGAGTTGCAGGAGGCGTACATCGACACCGTGCGCGGGCGCAGCGAGCGCTGGGCGCAGTGGCTCGAGTACGCCGAGCGCACGCCAGCCGGCGCGTGAGCACAGGCACACGCGACATACCCCTCGCTCGGCCCTGGTTGGACGAGCGGGAAGAGGAGCTCGTCCTCGAAGTGCTGCGCTCGGGCCGCCTGTCGCTCGGGCCCACGATCGACCGGTTCGAGGAGCTCGCTGCGGAGCGGGTCGGCGCGGCGTACGCGGCGGCGGTCTCGAGTGGTACCGCCGGGCTCCACCTGCTCTGTCACATCGCCGGCTTCGGTTCGGGGGACGAGGTGATCACTTCGCCGGTCTCGTTCGTCGCCTCCGCGAACTGCTTCATGTTCGAGGGCGCCACGCCGGCCTTCGCCGACGTCGATCCGCGAACGCTGAACCTCGACCCGGCCGCCCTGGAAGCCGCGATCACGGCCCGGACGAAAGGCGTCGTCGCCGTCGACATGTTCGGTTATCCGTGTGAGTTGGACGAGATTCGCGCCGTCTGCGACCGGCACGGCCTCATCCTGATCCAGGACTCGGCCGAGGCCCTGGGCGCCGAGTACAAGGGGACGCCCGTCGGCGGTCACGGGCCCTCGGCGGTCTTCGGCTTCTACCCGAACAAGCAGGTCGCGACCGGTGAGGGGGGCGTCGTCGTCACCCACTCCGAAGAGGAGTGGCAACTGCTGCGCAGCCTGCGCAACCAGGGCCGCACGTACGACACCGGTGCCTGGTTCGACCACGTCCGGCTCGGGTTCAACTACCGCTGGACGGACGTGCAGGCGGCTCTCGGGATCGCGCAGCTCGAGAAGCTCGACCGGATCCTCGAGCGGCGCGCCGCCGCCGCCGCTCGCTACGAGGAGCTTCTGGCCGACGTCGAGGGGGTCGAGACGCCGCTCGCGGACGACCCGGATCACCGTCGTTCGTGGTTCGTCTACGTGGTCGAGCTGGCAGCGGGCATCGACCGCGACGCGGTCATGACCGAGCTCCGGGAGCATGGGATCGGTAGCGCCGAGTACGTGCCGTGCGTCCACCTCCAGCCGTACATGCGCGAGCGCTACGGCTTCCGCGAGGGCATGTTCCCGGTCGCGGAGGGCGTGTGCTCCCGAACGCTGGCTCTGCCGTTCTTCCCGCAGCTCGAGCAGGACGACCAGGCCCGCGTGGTCGAGACGCTGCGGGCCGCGCTCGGCGGCTAGCCGCCGCGAGAAACGACACACGATCGTCGCGAAGGCGGCTCGATTCCGCGCGTGGAATCGGCGTACCCTCGGCCTCGAGGGAGGCGGGCGTCAAGCCCCACCCAGGGTGGGGGACCAAGTTGTCGCGCGCGCGTCACCCTGTCATCGCCGGTCGCGCAGCGATAATCGGCGCATGGCAGACGCCAACCGCATGGTTTTCCTCGGCTTTGGCAAGTACGCGCGGGCGGACAAGATCTACGCCGTCGAGCCGATTCGCGACGAGCGGCGTGGGCATGGCCGGCGCACCCTCGTCTGGGTGGAGGGCGTCAGCGAGCCGATCGTGGCCTCGCGGACGGAGCGCACGATCCTGCACGAGATGGGGCAGCAGGATCTCGGTGGCACGCCGCTGCTCGACCAGGCCCTCGACCTCGCGGAGCGAGTTGCGGAGCAGACGCAGGAGGGCCGCGTCGATGTGAACGATCTCGGCCGCCGCGCGCGCCGGTTGCTCGAGGCGACGGCCAAACCTGGGGACGCCGACAAGCTCTTCTAGGGCCCGGGCAGGCCGTCGCTAGGCTCCGCGGCCGTGCCGGACGAGCGCCTGCCGTCGTTTCCCGAGCCGCCCGAGGAGCCGGTCGGCGCCGCGCCGCCGCGAGCCGCTGGACGTTTCGGGCAGCTGACGCTCGACCTGACGCCGTTGCGGGAGTCGCCGCCTTTCCGGCGGCTCTTCTTCGGCCAGTCGATCTCGTTTCTGGCCGGCGAGATCACGTGGATCGCGGTCCCCTACCAGCTCTACCAGCTCACGCATTCGACGCTGTACGTCGGGCTGCTCGCCCTGACGACACTCGTGCCTCTGATCGTCATGCCGATCGTCGGCGGCGCGGTCGCGGATGCTCTCGACCGGCGCCGGATCCTCCTCGTCAGCGAGGTCGGCTTCGCGCTCGTTTCGGTCGGGCTCGCCGTCAACGCCTCGCTTCCGGACCCGCAGGTCTGGGCACTCTACGTCCTCGACTTCCTGGGTACGGCGGTCTTCAGCTTCGGGACGCCGTCGATGCGATCGCTCCTGCCGCGGATCGTCAGGGAGGAGCAACTGGTCGCGGCGAACGCCCTGGAAAGCCTCTACTCCAACTTCGCGGCCGTCGCGGGCCCGGCTGCCGGCGGTCTGATGATCGCGGCCGTCGGTCTGACCGGCACCTATCTGATCGACGTCGCGAGCTTCGGCGCGTCGCTTGCGAGCATCTGGCTGCTGCCGCCGCTTCCCGCGGCCCCCGATGCCGAACGCGCAAGCGTGGCCTCGATCGTGGACGGGTTCCGCTACGTGCGCAGCCAGCCCGTGATTCTCGGCATCTTCCTCGTCGACACGAACGCGATGATCTTCGGGATGCCGATGGCGCTCTTCCCTGCGCTGGGCGAGCATTTCGGGGGCGGCTCGAAGACCGTCGGCTTCCTCTACGCGGCTCCGTACGCCGGCGCCTTCGTCGCGTCGATCTTCTCCGGCTGGGTCGGCCAGGTTCGCCGTCAGGGCCTCGGCGTCGTCATCGCGGCGGCGGCCTGGGGAGCGGCGCTGGTCGGTTTCGGCTACGCCAACGTCCTCTGGCTCGCACTGCTGTTGCTTGCTGTCGCCGGGGCGGCCGATTTCGTCAGCGCCGTGCTCCGGAGCACGATCGTGCTGATGGCGACCCCCGACGAGATGCGTGGCCGGGTCACCGGCATCGAGTTCACGCAGGTCGCCGCTGCGCCGACGCTTGGGAACGTCGAGGCGGGCGTGCTCGCCTCGTTCACGAGCCTGCGGTTCTCAATCGTTTCCGGCGGTCTCGCCTGCATTGCGGGATGCGGCCTGCTCACGCTGGCGATACCGGCGCTGCTCCGCTACGACGCGAAGGCCGCGACATGATCGCGCGATCGTTCTTCGACCGGTCGGTGCACGACGTCGCGGCCGAGCTGATCGGGGCGACCTTCCTCGTCGACGGCGTGGGCGGCACGATCGTCGAGCTCGAGGCCTATCACCACGAGGATCCGGCCGCCCACGGCTACCGCGGGCGAACCGAGCGGAACGCAACGATGTTCGGGCCGCCCGGCCATGCCTACGTCTACCGCTCCTATGGGATCCACTGGTGCGTCAACTTCGTCTGCGGGGAGGAGGGAACGGCCGATGCCGTTCTGATCCGCGCGCTCGCGCCGACGCACGGCCTCGACGCGATGCGGGAGCGCAGGGGCCTGACCGACGAGCGCCTGCTCTGCGCCGGGCCCGGTCGCCTCTGCCAGGCCCTTGCGATCACGCGCGACCACGACGGCCTGGCGCTCGACCGGCCGCCGTTCCGCCTCGAGCAGCGTGACGAGGAGCCCGAGATCGTCAGGGGGCCGCGCATCGGGATCACCCGCGCGACCGAGCTCCCGTGGCGCTATGGGCTCGCCGGCTCGCGGTATCTCAGTCGTGCTTTACGGCCAGCGTGACGTGCATGTCGGGTCCGGCCGCGCGGCCCGCCTTCGGTGACTGCGCCACGACCCGTGACGAGCCGGAGGCATCCTCGAGAGTCACGTTGGCGTCCAGCTTGAGCCGCTCCAGCTTCTTCCGCGCGCGGTCGAGCGTGAGGCCGACGAGGTTCGGAACGACCCCGTGCGTCGCCTTCGCGAGCACGAGCGTCACGCGCGCGTGGGAGGAGAGATGGCGGCCGCCCGCGGGGAACTGCCGAAGCACGATCCCGAGCTTCTGCCGCGGCACCGCCGGCCGGTACACGTAAGCCGCCTCGAGCGGCTGGGCCTGGAGCGTCTGGGTCGCCTGACGGGCCGGAACGCCGACGACGTCCGGCACCTCGACCTCGTTCGGCAGGCAGTTCGCGATTTTGCTCGGGCCGGAGTCGCCGAAGTATTCGATCGACTCGGTGTTGTGGCAGTAGCCGTTGTCGAGCTGCAGCCGCCCGTCCCGCAGCACGACGTTCTTCGGCGATGCGTACGGGATCGACACGGACGGGAAGGACTTGGGCTCCGCGCCGAGATAGGGGAGCGCGCGCTCCATGAAGCTCTTCCAGATCAGCGCCGGGAACGTGCCGCCGGCGACCGGATCGCCGTGGTACTCCGTCAGCATGGGGCGCAGGCGGTTGGGGTAGCCGACCCAGACCGCAACGGCGAGCTGCGGGGTGAAGCCAACGAACCACGCGTCGCCATAGTTCTCGGTGGTGCCGGTCTTGCCGGCGGCCGGCCGGCCGCCCGAGAGTGTCGCAGCCTTGCCGGTTCCGCCCTTGATCACGTTCTCGAGCAGCGAGTCGATCAGCGCGGCGTTGTTCTCGCTCAGCTCCTGCCGTGGCCGCGGCGAGTTGTTGTCGACCGTCTTGCCCTTGTCGTTCGTCACGCGCAGGATCACTCGCGGCGTGTTGCCGAAGGCGGCCCCGTCGATTCGGCGACCGCCGTTCGCGAACGCCGAGAACGCGCGGGCCATCTCGAGGGGGTTGACGCCCTGCGCGCCGAGGCCGATCGAGAAGTACGGCTGCAGCTTGCTCCTGATGCCGAGCGCCTTCGCCGTGCGGACGATGCCCTCCGGCCCGACGAGCTTCGTCAACTGGGCGAAGACTGCGTTGTCGGAGTACTGCGTTGCCTGTTGGATGGTGATCGGGCCCAGGTACTCGTCCTCGTAGTTGTGGACTTCCCAGAGGCGTCCGCCGGCGTTGATCGTGACCGGCTGCGACGCGAACGTCGTGCTGGGTGCAACTCCCTCCCGTACCGCCGTCGCCAGAACGAACGGCTTGAAGGAGGATCCCGCCTGGCGTTCGCCCTGGACCGCGAGGTTGAACTGGCTCTTCCGGAAGTTGTTACCACCGAACATCGCCAGCACGCGGCCGTCGTGCGGGTCGACCGCTACGAGCGCGGCCGTCGGCCCGGACGGGTTCGTCAGCCACTTGCCGATCGAGTTCCGCGCCATCTTCTGGAGCTTGAGGTCGATCGACGTGTGCACCCGCAGGCCGCCTCCGAAGACGCGACCGGAGCCGTAGCGATCCACGAGTTGCTGCTTGACGTAGTTCGCGAAGTACTGGGCGGGCCCCTCGTCACCCGGCAGGTTGATCTCCTCCCGTTCCGGCAGCGGCTGCGCGATCGCGCGCGTGTAGTCGGCCCGGGTGATGTCGCCCTGGTCGAGCATCTCCTGCAGGACGTGGTCGCGCCGTTGCTTCGCCGCGACGGGGTTCGTCGCGGGGTCGTATGCGCTCGGGTCGCTCGGGATCCCCGCGAGCAGCGCCGCCTCCCACAGTGTCAGCTTGCCGGGCGCCGCACTGTGGTGGAAATAGGTCTGTGCCGCCTGCTCGACGCCGTAGGCGCCGTTGCCGAAGTAGATCGTGTTCAGGTAGGCGGTCAGAATTCGGTCCTTCGACCACCGTTGCTCGAGCTGCCAGGCGAGCGCGGCCTCCTTCAGCTTCCGCGCGATCGACCGCTGGTCCTTCGTGTATGTGTTCTTGACGAACTGCTGCGTGATCGTCGAGCCTCCCTCGACCACGCCCTTGTGGCGGACGTCCGCCCAGACGGCGCGCATGATCCCGTGCAGGTCGACGCCGCGGTGCTCGTAGAAGCGGCGATCCTCGATCGCCACGATCGCCTGCTTCATCACGGGCGCGATCTGGCCGGAGCGAAGGATGATCCGGCTCTGCGAGCCGCGCAGGACGGAGAGCACCCGGCCGTTGCCGGCGTAGATGAAGCCGTCCGTCTGATTCTTGATCCGGCTCGGGTCGAGCGAAGGGATCTCGCCCGCAATGGCGGTGACGAGTCCGACGCTGAACGAGGCGAAGCTCAGCACTGCCAGGAGAGCCAGCAGTGCGAAGAGACGGAGCTTGCGGATGCGG
Organism: Gaiellaceae bacterium; assembly: GCA_035554095.1. GTDB lineage: Bacteria > Actinomycetota > Thermoleophilia > Gaiellales > Gaiellaceae > 13-2-20CM-68-14. The sequence goes on from DATMIX010000064.1 coordinate 21,410, forward strand.
CGCCGGCGCTGCGGCCGCGCCTTCGCGGAACGTCGTCGGCGTAACAGAACTGCGGGAGTGTAACGCTAGACTCGCCCGTCAAATGGGCGTCGCCGAGCTGACTCGAAACGCCGTCGACGTGCTGCCCGCCGGCGAGCTCGAGCGCAAGCTGGAGAAGGGTACGCCGCTGCGGGTGAAGTTCGGGATCGACGTGACCGCACCCGACGTGCACGTCGGCCACGCGATCCCGCTCCAGCGAATGGCCGCCTTCCAGCGGGAAGGTCACAAGGGCGTCTTGATCGTGGGCGACTACACGACGCGCATCGGCGATCCGTCCGGGCGCTCGGCGGAGCGTCCCGTCCTCTCCGACGAAGAGATCGACCGCAACGCGAAGACTTACCTCGACCAGGCGGCGCTGATCGTCGACACGTCGCCCGAGAAGCTCGAGGTGCGGTTCAACGGCGAGTGGCTTGCAGAGCTCGACTTCGCAGAGATCCTGCGGCTGACCCGGACGACGACAGTCGCTCGATTGCTGGAGCGGGACGACTTCGCAAAGCGGATGGCCGCGCAGGCGCCCATCTCGATCTCGGAGCTGCTGTACCCACTGATGCAGGCCTACGACTCGGTTGCGATCGAAGCCGATGTCGAGCTCGGAGGAACCGATCAGCTCTACAACCTCCTCGCCGGCCGCGACGTGATGGAGGCGTATGGGTTGGAGCCCCAGGTCGCGCTTCCGACGCCGCTCCTCCTCGGCTGGGACGGCGAGAAGATGAGCGCCTCGAAGGCGAACTACATCGGGCTGTCGGAGCCGCCGGAACAGCAGTTCGGCAAGGCAATGCGGATCTCGGACGAGATGCTGCCGGAGTACTACCGCCTCGTGATGGAATCCGACGTCGACCTGGCGGCACTCGACCCACTGGAGGCGAAGCTCGAGCTGGCGCGCTTCATCGTGCGGCGCTCGCACGGGGAGGAGGAGGCGAAGCGCGCGGAGGACCATTTCACGCGCGTGGTGCGCGAGGGCCGCGCTCCCGAGGACGCTGACATTCCGGAGGTGACGGTCGATGGCGGCGCCGTCTACCTCCCAGAGCTCCTGAGCGGCCAGTTCGGCCAGTCGAACAGCCACTGGCGCCGGGTGATCGAGCAGGGAGGAGTCAAAGTCGACGGAGAGCCCATCCGCGAGCTCGAGGTGCCGGCCGAGGCCCTGTCCGGCTCAGTGATTCAGGCGGGCAAGAGGCAGTTCCTCAAGGTCGCCTCCTGACTCGGGAAATTTTTGACAGCCCGCCTCGAGATGGTGCTATCATTCCGCGGCTGCCCTCGAGGCGGTGTAGGAAAGTCCCTGTAACTCGACGAACGGAGAGCCTCTAAGACCGATTCGGATACGACCCGGATCCGCAGTACTGGAGGCCTCTGGCGCGAGTCGGAGGTTTTTTTACGCCGTCGAGAGTAGCGCCGGTCTTTGAAAACTCAGCAGCGAGCGTTTACGTCGAGACCTCTCGCGCGCGTCTAGCTAGCACGGACGTGGCGAGGGGAATCAAGCAATAACCCGTCTGCCTCGGTTCGCCGAGGTAGACCTTTGAGCTCAAGCTCGAAGAGAAGCTTGCCGGCCTAGCCGGCAAACCAACTTCACGGAGAGTTTGATCCTGGCTCAGGACGAACGCTGGCGGCGCGCTTAACACATGCAAGTCGAGCGAGAACCAGGGCTTCGGCCCTGGGGACAGCGGCGAACGGGTGAGTAACGCGTGGGTAATCCACCCTCGGCACCGGAATAGCCCGGGGAAACCCGGATTAATGCCGGATGGCCCGTCGACCCTTCGGGGCTGACGGAAAAGGTAGCTTCGGCCTCCGGCCGGGGACGAGCCCGCGACGGATTAGCTT
>DATMIX010000065.1:0-6071 GCA_035554095.1 Gaiellaceae bacterium
CTGCGGCCGTTGAGGGCGACCTTCACGCCGCCGCGGCCGCGAGCGCGGGATTGACCCGCTCGACGGCCGCGAGGAACGTGTCCTCGCTCGGGCCGATGCCGGCGGCCGAGAGCAGCTCGGGCGCCATCAGCATCCCCGCGAGCTCGGCGAGCGCGTCGGCCTCTACGGCGTCGATCTCCGCGACGATCCGGTCGAGCGAGAGCAGCTCCGTGTCGGTGATCAGCGACTTCCCGAGCCGGCTCATCCGGTTCGACGTCGACTCCATCGAGAGCAGGATCCGGCCCTTCAGGTTCTCCTTCGCGCGTTCGAGCTCGTCCGGCTTGAGGTCGCCTGCCGCGATCTCCGCGATCTGCTCGGCGGCGATCGCCAGACAGTCCTGGAGGTTCTCCTCCCGCGTCCCGACGTAAAGGCCGAACTGGCCCGTGTCCGTGTACTGGGAGGCGAAGCTGTAGACGGCGTAGGCCATGCCGCGCTTCTCGCGGATCTCCTGGAAGAGGCGCGACGACGCCGAGCCGCCGAGGATCGCATCGAGCAGCGAGGCCGCGAATCGGCGACGGTCCGTCCGCGCAATGCCCGGCGCCGCCAGGCAGACGTGGTACTGCTCGGTGTCCTTGCGAACGAAGCGCAGGCTCGGCGGAGGCGGCTTCACGAGCGGCGAGCGCACGCGTCGGGCTTTGGCCGGCGTCTCCCGCACCTTCTGCTCGGCCTGCTCCAACAAACCGAGCAGCTCGTTCGCGTCGAGATTCCCGGCTGCGGCGAAGACCACGTTCCCCGGGACGTACATCGAGCGGTGATAGGCGGTGATCGCGCGGCGCGAGATCGTCGAGATCACCTCGGTTGTGCCGATCACCGGGCGCCCCAGTGGATGGTCGCCGAAGACGGCTTCCGCGATCAGGTCGTGGACGAGCTCCTGCGGCTGGTCCTCGTACATCGCGATCTCCTCGAGCACGACCTCGCGCTCCGAGTCGACCTCCGCGAGGGCCGGCGCGAAGACCATGTCGCTCATCAGGTCGACCGCCGTCTCGAGGTGGTGGTCGGCGACGCGCGCGTAGACGACCGTGTGCTCGCGCGAGGTGGCGGCGTTCAGCTCGCCGCCCAGCCCGTCGAAGGTCTCGGCGATCTCCTGGGCCGTGTACCGCTCGGTCCCTTTGAAGAGCAGGTGCTCGATGAAGTGGGAGACACCGGCGCGCTCGGGGCGCTCGTCGCGCGAGCCCGCGCCGATCCAGTAGCCGAGCGCGACAGAGCGCACGTGCGTGAGGCGCTCTGTGATCACGCGCTGGCCCGAGTCGAGCTCGGAGACGACGTACTTCTGCATCCACGGATCGTAATTGGCCTTGCGCCTTTGGCACCGAGGGCCGGAGAGGTCTACTCTGAGAACAGGTTGGGGGCGAGAGCGGTGCGGCGATGGAGAGCCCCTGCGTGCGGGCTGCTCCTCTTGCTCGCGCTCCTGAGCCCGCAGGTCGCGGCGGCGGGAACTCCGCCGTCGGGATTCCGCGACACCGTCGTGATCAGCGGCCTGACGAACCCGACCGCGGTCGAGTTCTCACCCGACGGGCGGGTCTTCGTCGCGCAGAAGAACGGGCGGATTCTCGTCTACTCCAACCTCGACGACACGACGCCCACGCTCTTCGCCGACCTCAGCGCGAAGGTGCACGACTACTGGGACCGCGGCCTGCTCGGCTTCGCCCTCGACCCGGCCTTCCCGACGGAGCCGTACGCCTACGTCCTCTACGCCTTCGACAGCAAGCCCTGGGGAGACCTCTGCCCCACCCCGCCTGGGCCGGTCACGGACGGCTGCGTGATCGGCGGACGACTGTCACGCCTCCAGGCCGCCGGCGACCAGATGACCGGATCCGAGCAGGTTTTGATTCAGGACTGGTGCCAGCAGTACCCGAGCCACTCGGTCGGCGACCTCGAGTTCGGCGCCGACGGCACGCTGTACGCCAGCGCCGGTGACGGGGCGAGCTTCACGTTCGCCGATTACGGCCAGCGCGGCGACCCGGCGAACCCGTGCAGCGACCCTCCATCCGAGGGCGGCGCGCTGCGATCGCAGGACCTGCGGACGAGGAGCGGCGGCGACCCCGTCACGCTCGACGGCTCGATCATCCGCGTCGACCGGCGCACCGGCGCCGGCGTTCCCGGCAACCCGCTGCAGTTCGACGGGGACGCGAACGCGCGCCGGATCGTGACCCACGGGTTCCGCAACCCGTTCCGCTTCACCCTCCGGCCAGGGACGAACGAGCTCTGGGTCGGGGACGTCGGCTGGGATACGCACGAGGAGATCAACCGTGTACTTGACGCCAGCACGCTCCGGAACTTCGGCTGGCCCTGCTACGAGGGCAGCGCCGTCCAAGGCACGTACGACGCGCTGAACCTGCCGATCTGCGAAGCGCTCTACGGCTCTCCCGTCGCCCTCGGGCCGTACTTCTCCTACCGGCATGACCAGGCTGTCGCCGGCTGCGCGGCGGGTAGCTCCTCGATCTCCGGCCTCGCCTTCTACCAGGGCGCGTCCTACGCGGGCTACGCCGGCGCCCTCTTCGTCGCCGACTACTCGCGCAACTGCATCTGGACGATGCGGTCAGGAGCGGGCGGCCTTCCGGACCCGTCGACCCGCGCGGCGTTCGAGACCAACGCGAACGGGCCGGTCAATCTCGAGATCGGCCCCGGCGGCGACGTCTTCTACGTCGACTTCACCGGCGGCACGATCCGCCGGATCAGCTTCAAGCCGCCCGTCGCGGTCGCCACGGCCAACCCGCAGAGCGGCCCCGCGCCGCTCACCGTCCAGCTCGACGGGACGGCCTCAACCGACTCCGACGGCGGTCACAGCCTGACCTACACGTGGGACTTCGACGGCAACGGGTCTACCGACTCGACCGCCGCGCGGCCCGTCCGCACCTTCGCGCAGGGGACGCACACCGTCCGCCTGAAGGTGACCGACACACGGAACGGCGGCACGGGCAGCGCGACAGTCGTGGTGAGCGCCGACAACGTGCCGCCGCAGGTGAGGATCGACGTACCCACGGCCGGCACGACCTGGCGCGTCGGTGACCCGATCACGTTCTCGGGTTCAGCCACCGACCCGAACGAGGGCGCTCTGCCCGCGGCCGACCTGACCTGGCAGCTCGTTCTCCACCACTGTCCCGCAACCTGCCACGTCCACGCGATCGAGACCTTCGACGGCGTGACGGGCGGCTCGTTCGCCGCCCCGGACCACGACTACCCGTCCTACCTCGAGCTCACGCTGACGGCGAGGGACTCCCAGGGGCTGACCGCGACGACGAGCGTCCGTCTCGACCCGCTCACGGTGCTCCTGCGCTTCCTGACCCAGCCGGCGGGGCTCCAGCTCGTCGTCGGGAGTGCCGCCACGCCGGCGCCGTTCGACCGCACGGTCATCGTCGGCTCCCACGTCGACGTGAGCGCGCCCACGCCGCAGGCGGGCCTGCTGTTCGCGGCCTGGTCGAACGGCGGCGCGCGTAGCCAGACGATCGTCGCGCCGGCGGCGACGACGACGTACACGGCCACGTTCGCGGCGCAGCCGCAGCCCCAACCGCCGCCACCGGCTCCGCCGCCGCTTCCGCCACCACCGCCCCCCGCGCCCGTCCCGCCGCGGGCACCGGCTGCCGCGCACTGCGTCGTGCCGAAGCTCGTCGGGCGGTCGCTCGCCCGCGCCAGGTCGGCCCTGGCGAACGCGCACTGCCGCCTCGGCCGCGTGAGGTGGGTCTATTCCCGGATGCCGAAAGGCGCGGTACGGACGCAGAACCCGCGGGCCGGCCGCCGGCTGGTCGCCCGGGCGAAGGTCGCGGTGGTCGCGAGCCGCGGGCCAACACCGCGGAAACGCTGACCTCGCAGAAGGACTCCCTTTTCCACAGTTAGAGCGAAGCCGTCCACACAAGAACGAGCGCACACGCCCGTGCGCCTAAAGATGGGCAAAGCTTCCGCTTCCTGCCGCGAAACTTGCCCTAAACACGCCGCTGGGTCGCGAGTCGTGCGCCCCGAGGGAGCGACGACACAAGAGCTGTCAACAACCGAGCGGTGACGCCGGCAGTGCCGGCGTCACCTCGAGCGAGACGTGCCTAGTCGCGGCCCCGGCCGCGGCCGCCCCGGCCGCGTCCGCGATCGCCGTCGCGGCGCGGAGGACGCTCCTCCCGCGGCCGCTCCGGCGCGTCCTTGGCGCGCTCGATCAACTCCTCCGGCGAGACCATCGCGCCGTTCTCGTGCTTGGCGACGAGCTTCAGGCCGATCCGGCCGCGATCCTTGTCGACCTCCTGCACGACGACGTCCAGGACGTCTCCGCGGTTGATGACGTCCTCGATGTGTCCGACCCGGCCGGGGCCCACGTTCGAAACGTGGAGCAGCCCGTCGGTGCCCTTCTTCAGCTCGACGAACGCGCCGAACTGCGTCGTCTTCACGACCTTGCCGGTGTAGGTGTCCCCCACCTCCGGCTCCTTGGTGAGATCGTTGATCGCGGTCATCGCCGCCTCGGCCTTGTCGCCCTCAGTGGCGTAGATGAGGATCGTCCCGTCTTCCTCGATGTCGATCTGGACGTCGTAGTCGCCCTCGAGCGCGCGGATCGTCTCGCCGCCCTTGCCGATGACCATCCCGATGAAGTCCGGGTTGATCTTGATCGTCGAGATCCGCGGTGCGTGACCCCGGAGCTCGCCGCGCGGCTCGGAGATCGCCTCCAGCATCTTGTCGAGGATGAACTCGCGCGCCCGCTTCGCCTGCTCGAGCGCGTTCCGCATGATCTCCTGCGTGACGCCGGTGATCTTGATGTCCATCTGGAGGGCGGTCACGCCGTCGCGGGTCCCGGCGACCTTGAAGTCCATGTCGCCGAGGTGATCCTCGGCGCCCTGGATGTCCGTCAGGATCACGTAGTCGTCGCCCTCCTTGACGAGGCCCATGGCGATGCCGCCGACCGGCTCCTTGATCGGAACGCCGGCGTCCATCAGGGCCAGCGTCGAGCCGCAGACCGAGCCCATCGACGAGGAGCCGTTCGACTCGAGCGTCTCGGAAACGATGCGAATCGTGTACGGGAAGTCCTCCGGCGCCGGGATGATCGGCTCCAGCGCCCGCTGCGCGAGCGCGCCGTGGCCGATGTCGCGGCGCTTCGGACCCCGCATGAACCCGGTCTCGCCGACCGAGTAGGGCGGGAAGTTGTAGTGGTGCATGAACCGCCGCTCCTGCTCGAGGGAGAGGTCGTCGATCCGCTGACCCTCCTTGGCGGTGCCGAGCGTGAGCAGCGACATGATCTGCGTCTGACCGCGGGTGAAGAGCGCCGAGCCGTGCGTCCGCGGCGCGACGCCGACCTCGCACTCGATCGGCCGGATCTCGTCGGCGGCGCGTCCGTCGGGACGCCGCTTGTCCACGGCGATCTTCTTGCGGACGAGGTCCTTGTAGATCCCCTCGGCGGCCCGCTTCACCCAGGAGCGGGTGAGCGAGTCCTTGACCACAGGGCCTTCGCCGTCGACCGTCGCCGGGCCGACAGGGAACGGCAGCTCGACCGTCTCGATGATCCGGTCGAAGAGCAGCTGGCGCTTGGCCGAGCGCAGCTCCTTCGAGTCCTGCTCGGCCTCGGTCAGCTCGCGGAGCGCGTCCTCGAACTGCTCGCGGACCGGCCCCTCGACGGCGGCCATGCGCTCGCGATCGAGGATCTGGTCGAGGCTCTGCTTGTACTGGACTCCCTTGACGATGTCCTCCTCGGTGGAGGTCATCTCAATCGCAGGGGACTCCTCGAGCAGGATCTCCTCCACGACGGCCGAGGCCTCGCGCAGGCCGACCTCGTGGATCGCCTCGCGGATGCGTCCCGCGAAGCGCCGCTCGAGCTCCTCCGTGATGTTCGGATCGAGCCACTTCGGCTTGCCGACCTGCTCGCGGAGCTGCTCCTGCACCTCGCAGATTCGCACGATCTCGGCGTGCGCGAGCTCGAGCGCCTCGAGGAGCCGCTCCTCGGGGATCTCGTCGGCGCCTGACTCGACCATCGTCAGGCCGTCCTTCGTCCCGACGACGATCAGGTCGAGCTCGGACGTGTGCTCCGTCTCCTCGAGCGTCGGGTTGACGACGAGCTCGTCGTC
>DATMIX010000066.1:0-70580 GCA_035554095.1 Gaiellaceae bacterium
AGTCGTGGGCGAGGATTTGACGCCCGAGCTCGTCGGACGGCTCGGCAAGGCGGCCACGCTGTGGTCGAGAGGCGGACGAGTCTTCGTGGGACGCGACACACGGGGGTCGGGCCCCGAGCTCGAGGAGGCGTTCGCGCGCGGGGTGGTAGAGGCCGGCGGGAACGCCGTCCTCGCCGGGGTGCTGCCGACGCCCGCGGTGGCGCTGCTGGCGCTCGATCTCGGCGTCGTCGTCTCGGCGTCGCACAACCCGCCGGAGTACAACGGAATCAAGATCTTCGACCGCGACGGCCAGAAGCTGACCGACGCCGCCGAGGAGGAGATCGAGGCGCTGCTCGACGCCGACGGGCCTGGTGGCGGCGAGATCGACCACGTGGGCGTCGCGACCGACAGCTACCTCGAGCACATCACCGAGCGGTTCGGCAGCGATCTCTCCGGCCTGCGCGTCGCCGTGGACTGCGCCAACGGTGCCTACTCGGCGATCGCGCCGAAGGCATTCGAGCAGCTCGGTGCGGAGATCACGGCGATCGGCGCCGAACCGGACGGGACGAACATCAATCTCGGCTGCGGAGCGACCGACCTGGCGCTGCTCCAGCGAACCGTCCTGCAGGGCGATTTCGACCTCGGGGTCGCGTTCGACGGGGACGGCGACCGGATGCTCGCGGTCGACGCGAACGGCGCGCCGGTGGACGGGGATCAGATCCTGGCGATCCTCGCGGAGCACCTCGGCGTCGACCTCGTCGCCGTGACGGTGATGACGAATCTCGGCTTCCACCGTTTCGCGGCGGAGCGCGGCATCCGCCTGATCACGACCGACGTCGGCGACCGGTACGTGCTCGAGGCGCTGCGACGCGAGAACGGCATGCTGGGAGGCGAGCAGTCGGGACACGTCATCTACCTCAAGGATCACGTCACCGGCGACGGGCTCGCCGCGGCGCTCCTCCTCTGTGCGTCGATCAAGGGCCGGTCCCTGGCCGAGGCAGCGGCCGTCCTGCCCCGCTACCCGCAGGCCAAGCGCAACGTCACCGTCGTCGGAGGCAGGGCGCTGCCGGAGGCGGTCGTCGACGAGGTGGAGCGGCTGAACGCCGAGCTCGACGGAAGCGGCCGGATCCTCGTCCGCCCCTCGGGAACGGAGCCCGTTGTGAGGGTCTTGGCCGAGGCCGAGAATTCCGAAAGAGCAGACGAATTGTGTGCTAGGATCTCGGCTCTCGTAACACGAGAGCTCGGCTGAGCGACCCCGACGTAGGGGTCGAGGAGCGGCCGGGCTTTCCGCGTTTATATGGGAGGTTCGGAGAAAGTCGGACGATCGAGGTTCACCCGGGAGTAGCACCGGAACGACGAAGAAGGGAGCTTCAGGGTGTGCGGGATCATCGGATACGTGGGAGAGCGGCACGCGCAGGAGCTCTTGCTGAATGGGCTCGAGCGGCTCGAATACCGCGGCTACGACAGCGCCGGCCTCGCACTGCATGAGGACGACGGGCTCGACTACGTCCGGGCCGTCGGCAACCTGCAGTTCCTGAAGGAGGCTGCAGGCAACAACGGCTCCGCGTCGACGACAGGCCTCGGGCACACCCGCTGGGCCACGCACGGGCGGGTTTCGATGCAGAACGCCCACCCGCTCGTCGGCTGCGACCAGACGAAGCTCGCGATCGTGCTGAACGGCATCGTCGAGAACTTCCGCGAGCTCAAAGACTCCCTCGCGAAAGAGGGTCACGAGTACTGCTCCGAAACCGACGCCGAGGTGATCGTCCACCTGATCGAGCGTCATTACGACGGGGATCTCGTCGCTGCTGTTCGCGCCGCGTACGAGGAGCTCGAAGGCCACTTCGCGTTCGTCGTCATCCACCACGATCATCCCGGCCTGCTCGTCGGCGCCCGCCGGCAGTGCCCGCTGCTCGTCGGCGTCGGCGAGGGCGAGATGTTCTTCGCCTCGATGGCCACGGCGTTCTTGAAGGAGACGCGGCGGATCCAGCTGATCGACGACGGAGAAGTCGTCGCGATCACCCCGGAGGGCGCGACCTTCTACTGCGTCGAGAACGGCGAGGTCGAGCGTGAGGTGCTCGAGGTCGACTGGGACGACGAGGCCGCGGAGAAGTCGGGCTACGAGACCTACATGCTGAAGGAGATCTACGAGCAGCCCGACGCGGTCAGGGAGACACTCGGCGACCGCGTCCGTCACGGCCATCTCCTGCTCGAGAGCCTGGGGATGACCGACGAAGAGTTGCGGAACCTACGCCGGATCGTCGTCCTCGCCTGCGGCACTGCTTACCACTCGGGCGTCGTCGGCCGCTACATCATCGAGGAGTGGGCCCGGATTCCGGTGGAGCCGGACATCGCCAGCGAGTGGCGTTACCGCAACCCGGTCGTCTCGAAGGACACGCTTGTGATCGGCATCTCACAGTCGGGCGAGACCGCGGACACGCTCGCGGCAATGCGCCTCGCGCGCGAAAAGGGGGCCCGCACGCTCGCGATCACGAACATGATGGGCTCGCAGATCACTCGCGAGGTCGACTCCGTTCTCTACACGCGCTGCGGGATGGAGGTCGGTGTCGCCGCGTCGAAGACGTTCACGTCACAGGTCGCCCTGCTCTCCCTGGTCGCCCTCAAGCTGGCCGAAGTCCGCAAGACGCTGCCCGCCGAGGAGATCGAGGTGATCATCGACGAGCTCTACGCGCTGCCGACGAAGATGACCGCGTTTTTGGAGGGAAGCCACCCCATCGAGGAGATCGCCGAGCGGTTTCACGATAAGCCCTTCTTCCTCTACCTCGGCCGCCATATCGGCTTGCCCGTTGCACTGGAGGGGGCGCTCAAGCTGAAGGAGATCTCCTACATCCCGACCGAGGCGTATTCGGCCGGCGAGATGAAGCACGGGCCGATCGCGCTGCTCGACGAGGAGACGCCCGTCGTCTGCGTGGCGACGAACTCCCACGTCTACGAGAAGGTCATCTCGAACATCCAGGAGGTCCGCGCGCGTGGCGCTCACGTGATCGCGATTGCGACCGACGGCAACGAGGACATCCAGCATCATGCGGACGACGTCATCTTCGTGCCGAGCTCACCGGCCTTCCTGCAGGCGGTCCTCGCCGCACTGCCGCTCCAGCTGCTGGCATACCGGATCGCCCGCCTGCGCGGCCTCAACGTCGATCAACCGCGGAACCTGGCCAAGACCGTCACGGTCGAGTAGCGTCGAGGGACCCGTTCCGGCGTCTCCGGTGTAGAGGAGGCGAATGAGGAAAAAGACGCTCTCGCTCGTGGTCGTGCTCGCCGCGCTCGGCGCGGTCGCGGCCTCGGCGTCATCGCGCGGGCCGGCGGTGGCCGTCCCGGGCGCGGTCAAGGCGCCGGCGAAGGGTGTGCCGCTCCTCGCCGTCGTGCCCGGCCAGCGCGGCCCGGTGCTCGGCCGCGCCGACCGGCGGGCCGTCTGGATCGCGCGCCGCTCGCCGCGGCTGCGGATCTTCAACCAGCTCGGCAGCTGGGCCTACGCGCCCGACGGCAGCCGGCTGGCGATCGCGACCGAGAGCCTCGCCGGTGGGGACGATCCGATTCCGACGATCCAGTTCATCCAGCCGATGCTCGTGCAGCGGCTCGGCTCCGTGAAGCTCTCCGACGGCCACGTCGCTGCGATCGCCTGGGGGTCCGGCGACCGCGTGAACCTCGTCCTGAGGCGCTGGTGCTGCCCGGCGAGCTTCGACGTGGTCGGCATCGACGCCGGCCTCCGCAAGGTCGTTCAACGGCAGCGGATCTCACGCGCGATCGTGCAGCTCCAGCAGCTCGGCGACACGATCGTCGCGCTGACCGCGCCGGAGACGGGAATCGGCACCGCGATCCTGATCGCGATCGACGGCAGCGGCTCCGTTCGCAGCGCGACTCTCGACAAGATCCTCGCGGGCAGTGACATGCCCAGCGAGGGAGAGTCGCCGGACCCGGCCAAGATGCGGCAGAACATCCCGGCGCTCGCACTCGATCCCGACGACGCTGCCGCCTTCGTCGTGCCGGCAGCCGGGCAAGTGGCGCGCATCTCGCTTTCGACGCTCGCCGTCTCGTACCACTCCGTGGCCGAGCCGGTCTCGCTGCTCGGGCGACTGCACGACCTGGTCGAGCCGAAAGCGGTGGCGAAAGGCCTGACGGGACCGATCCGCAATGCGCGGTGGCTGGGCGAGGGCGTCCTCGCCGTCAGCGGTGGCGACGAGGCGGTCAGCGTCGACGCCGTGGGCCAGATGCACATCAGCTGGACGCCCGCCGGGTTGCGCCTGATCGACACGAGCACGTGGGGCTCGAAGCTGATCGACCGGGGCGCCGATTTCTTCACGGTGGAGCGCGACAGCCTGCTGGCCACCGGCTCGACGTGGACGACGGACGGCGGCCAGCGGGGGATGGGCTTCGCCGCGTACGGCTTCGACGGCGCCAGGCGCCTGGCGGTGCTGCGCGGGAGCTCGGTGGCGCTCGCGCTCGTCTTCCGCGGCCGCGCGTACCTCGGGTACGACCTCCGCAAACGGACGAAGGTCGTCGACCTCGGCACCGGCCGGCTGCTCAAGGATCGCCGCGCGCCCCTGGCGCAGCTGCTGATCGGAGAGGGCGCGGCGAACTAGGGCTGGTATACCCGCGCGGTGGCTTTCGCGCGGGCGTTCGTTGCGTGCACGGTCTTGCTCGGACTCGCGGGCGCCGCCATGCCCGCCGCCGGCATCCGCGTCCCCGCCGGGTTTCGGGTCTCGGTGGTGGCCCGCGGGCTCACGCACCCCACCGCCATGGCGTGGGGCCCCCGCGGGCGGCTGTACGCGACCGAGGACGTGGGACGCCTGGTCGTCGTTCGCGCCGGTCGCCCGCGTGTCGTGGCGCGCGGCCTGGAGACACCGCTCGGGCTCGCGTTTGCCGGGCGGTCGGCGTTCGTGTCGGAGACGGGGCGGCTCGAGCGGCTGCGTCTCGCGGGCGGGCGCGTCGTCTCGCGGCAGGTCCTCGTGTCGGGGCTGCCGCACGGTCTCCACCAGCAGGACAACGTCATCGTCGGGCGCGACCGGCGCCTCTATTTCGGCAGTGGGTCGACCTGCGACGCGTGCGCCGAGAGCGACCGCCGGAGCGCCGCGATTCTCTCCGTGCGGATGGACGGCGGCGGCCTGCACGTCGTCGCCTCGGGCCTCCGCAACCCCTACGGCCTCGCGCTGCAGCCGCGCACCGGCCGCCTCTACGCGTCGGTGAACGGCCGGGACAAGCTGGGACCGGGCGAGCCGGCGGAAACGGTCGTCCGCGTCCGCCCGGGCGCTCGGTACGGCTGGCCGGCGTGCTGGCCGAGCTACAGGCGCCGGCGGCTCGTGGGGCCCTGCGGCGGCGTCACGCGGCCCGCCGCGTACCTCGAGCCACATTCGTCCGCGGACGGGATTGCCTTCTGGCGCGGCGGTCTCTACGTCGCGGAGTGGGGCGAGTACCTCAGCTCGCGGCATGGCCGCCGCGTCGTTCGCGTCGAGCTCGGCGGCAGGACGAGCCGCGCGGTCACATTCGCCGACGGGTTCGATCATCCCCTGGCGCTGCTCCCGGCGGGCCGCGCGCTGCTCGTCGCCGACTGGGGGCGCGGCGTCGTCTACCGGATCGCGCCGCGGTAGATGCCGGCCTCGGCGCTCGGGCTCGCGCTGGCCGCGGCGGCGCTCCACGCCGTCTGGAATCTCCTCCTCGCCCGGGAGCGGGACACCGGGGCGACGAGCGCCGCCTCGCTCGTCGTCTTCGTCGTCGCGCTCGCGCCGCTCGCGGCGGCGACCTGGCGCGTTGAAGCAGCGGCCTGGCCCTACGTGCTCGGCTCAGGAGCTCTCGAGCTCGTCTACATCGTCCTGCTCGCAGCCGCGTACCGCCGCTACGAGCTGAGCCTCGTCTACCCGCTCGCGCGCGGGCTGGCGCCCGTGCTCGCGCTTCTGATCGTCGTCGTCGCGGTGGGAGCGCGGCCGTCGGCCGCGGAAGCCGCGGGCGTCCTCGTTGTCGCGGCCGGGATCCTGCTCGTCCGAGGAGTGCGGCGAAGTGCCCGAGGCTCCGGGATGGCGATCGCGACCGCCGCGGCGATCGCCGGCTACACGGTCGTCGACCGGTACGGCATCCGGCACGCGAACGCGGCTCCGTACCTGCTGCTCGTGATGCTCGGCCCCGCGATCGCCTACCCGCTCGCGGTCGGGCGGGCCCGGCTCCGTGGCGCCGCGCGTCCGGCGGCGGCGGCGATCGGCGTCGCCGCCGCGGCGACGTACCTGCTCGTCCTCCTCGCGCTCAGGCTTGCGAGCGCGCCGGCCGTTTCCGCCGTCCGCGAGACGAGCGTCGTCGTCGCGGTCGTGCTGGCCAGGGTCGTGCTGGCGGAGCCCGTCGGCCCGAGGCGCCTCGCCGGAGCGGCGGTGGTGGTGGCCGGGATCGCGCTGCTCGCCTTTGCCTAGGCCGGCGGCCGGCGCAGGCGCTTCGTCTCGGAACGGCGGCGCTTCTGGTCGAGCCGGCGCCGCTTCGCCGCCGCGGTCGGCTTCGTCGGCCGGCGCTTCCTCTCGACCCTCAGCGCCTCGCGCAGCGCAGCCACGACCCGCTCGACCGCGAGCTCGCGGTTTCGCCACTGACTTCGCTCGTCCTGGGCGACGGATCGCAGGACCGGGCCCGCCCTCGCGATCACGCGGCGCTTCTGTCTGTCGGTGAGCGCCGAGGAGGCCTCGACGTCGAAGATCGCTTCGGCGCGGCTCTCCGTCTTCTGAGCGTGCTGGCCGCCGGGGCCGCTCGAGCGCGAGAAGCGCAGCTCGATCTCCGAGCGTGGGATGGAGACCGACCGGGTGACGCGAATAGACTCGCCCGCCATGGCCGCGATTCTGCTCGACATCGACGGCGTGTTCCACGTCTCCGGGAACGCGATTCCGGGCGGCGCACGCGCGGTCGAGCGGCTCCGGCGCGACGGCCACCGGCTGCGGTTGCTCACGAACAACACGACCCAGTCGAGAGACCAGCTCGCCGAGGCCGTCCGAGGCTTGGGGATCGAGGTCTCGGACGACGAGCTCCAGACGACGCCGATGGTCGCCGCACGTGCGCTGGCGGGGAAGCGCGTGCTCGCGTTGACGATGCCGTCGATCCGCGAGGACCTCGACGGTGTCGAGCTCGTGGGCGACCACGCGGACGCCGTGCTGCTCGGGGGCGCGGACGAGACCGCCGAGACGAATCAGGTCTTCAGTTACATGAACCTCGCGCGCGCGTTCGCCGAGCTCGAGGCGGGCGCCGAGCTGTACTGCCTCCACAAGAACGGGTGGTGGCAGACGTCGCGTGGGTCGCTTCTCGACGCCGGTGCCTTCGTGGTCGGGCTCGAGTATGCGACCGGCGTGACTGCGACGGTGCTCGGAAAGCCGAGCGCGAGCTACTTCGAGGCTGCCCTCGAGGCGCTCGACGCCGACCCGGAGCACGCCTGGATGGTCGGCGACGACGTCGACGCCGACATCGGCGGCGCCGCGGCCGTGGGGATGCGGACGATCCTGGTGCGGACCGGCAAGTTCCGGGACGACGCAGGTGCGTGGAGCGCGCAGCCCGACGCGGTGGTCGACTCGATCGCCGACGTCCCCGACCTGCTCGAGACTCGTTCCTAGAATTCCGGGCGTGGCGGTCGGGATCGACCTCATCGAGATCGGGCGCGTACGCCGGGCGCTCGAGCGCTATCCGGGCTTCCGGGAGCGGTGCTTCACGGCGGCGGAGCGCGCCTACTGCGACTCCCGCCCGAACCCGGCCCAGCACTACGCGGCTCGGTTCGCCGGGAAGGAGGCTGTCGGCAAGGCGCTCGGCTTCGGCGTCGCGCGCGCGTTTGCGTGGCGCGAGGTCGAGATCGCGGGCCGCCCGAAGCCCGGCGTCACCCTGTCCGGTCGGATCGGGGCCTGGGCCGAGCGAGCCGGCGCCGGCGCGATCGACCTCTCGATGTCGCACTCGCGCGAGTTGGCCACTGCCGTGTGCGTCGTCGATGGCTGAGCTCGAGCCGCTCTACGACGCGGCCGAGATGAAGGCGGCCGAGGCGGGGCACGACGTCGACGAGCTGATGGGCCTCGCCGGCCGCGCAGTCGCGGGCGAGGTGCTGCGGGCCTTTCCCGACGCTCGCTCGATCCTCGCCGTTTGCGGCGGCGGTGCGAACGGCGGCGATGGGCGAATCGCCGTTGAGGCGCTCCGGGGTGCAGGCCGCGATGCGAGCGAGGGAGTCGACGTCGGCGGGGCGGACGTCATCCTCGACGCCCTGTTCGGGACCGGCTTCCGCGGCGAGCCGCGCCGTGAGGCAGCCGACCTCATCGGCCGGATCAACGGGGCCGCAGCGCCGGTGCTCTCGGTCGACCTCCCCTCGGGGGTCGACGCGTCCACCGGCGAGGTGGCCGGCGAGGCGGTTCGCGCCGACATCACCGTCACGTTCCACGGGCCCAAGGTGGGCCTCGCCGTGGCGCCGGGGCGGTTTCACGCCGGCACCGTGACGGTCGCGGATATCGGACTCGAGCGGCGCGACACCGCCGTTCGGCTGGTCACACGGGCCCTGCTGAGGCGCGTCCCGCGCCGGGCCGCGTACGACACGAAGTACACGGCCGGGTCGCTCTTGGTCGTGGGCGGCTCGCGCGGGTTGACCGGAGCCGCATGCCTGGCGGCCGAGGCGGCGTTTCGGGCCGACGCGGGCTACGTCGCCGTCGCCGCGCCCGAGGAGTCGCTGCCGGTGATCGAGACGCGCCTGCTGGAAGCGGTGAAACGGCCGCTCTCCGCCGTGTTCGAGGCGGCCGAGCGGGCGAGCGCCGTCGCGCTCGGGCCGGGCCTCGGCCGCTCGGACGAGGCGCGCGAGCTCGTCGACCGCGTCCTGCGCGAGCTCGAGCGGCCGGTCGTCGTCGACGCGGACGCCCTGCACGGACTGAAGCCGATCGGGCGCAGCGCCCCGACGGTGCTGACGCCACACGCCGGGGAGCTCGCCCGCCTGCTGGGCGAAGCCTCGGAGTGGGTCGATGCGCACAGGCTTGAGGCCGCCCAGCGTGGCGCCGAGCGGTTTCGAGCGGTCTGTGTGCTCAAGGGCGCCGATTCGATCATCGCCGCGCCGGACCGGCCGCCGCTCGTGTGCGCGCTCGGCTCTCCTGCCCTCGCGACCGCGGGGACCGGCGACGTGCTGACCGGCGTGTGCGGGGCGTTCCTCGCGAAAGGTCTCGAGGCCCGCGAAGCGGCGGCCGCGGCGGTGGCCGCGCAGCAGGTGGCGTCGACCCTCGTCCCGAACCAAACCGGCATGGTCGCGAGCGACGTGATCGCGGCGCTGCCGCGGGCGTTGGATGCATCGCTCTGAGCTGACGATCGACCTCGGCGCGATCCGGCGCAACGTCAAGCGCCTCCGCACGGTTCTCGATCGAGCTCAGCTCTGGGCGGTCGTGAAGGCGAACGGCTACGGGCACGGCGCCGCCGATGTGGCCGGCGCCGCGCTCGGTGCAGGGGCAGGCGCGCTGTGCGTCGCGACGGTCGCCGAAGGGCTCGAGCTGCGGGACGAGTTCCCGGAGGCGCGCGTGATCGTGATGGGCCCGATCGCTACGAGTCGGGAGATCGCGCGGGCCCGCGACGCTGGGCTCGAGCTCGTCGTTTCCGACGACGAGATCCCGGCCGGCGTCCGCGTGCACCTCAAGCTCGACACCGGCATGGGACGCTGGGGGCTCGCCGAGCTTCCCGAGCCGCCCGTCGAGGTGGTCGGCCTGATGAGCCATCTCGCGAGCGCCGACTGCGATCCCGAGTTCACGGAGACCCAGATCGCGCGCTTTCGCGAGGCGACCGAGCCGTACCGGGAGCTGACGCGACACCTCGCGAACAGCGCGGGCGCCTTGCGTTTCCCCGCCGCGCGATTCGACGCCGCCCGCTGCGGGATAGCTGTCTACGGCCTGTCTCCGTTCGGCTCGGATCCGGCAGACGACGGCCTCGAACCGGCCCTCGTGTGGCACAGCCAGCTCGCCCAGGTCCGGCGGCTCGAGGCGGGGGAGAGCACGGGCTACGGCCGGCGATTCGTCGCGGAGCGGCCGACCTGGATCGGAATCGTCCCGGTCGGCTATGCGGACGGGTTCCGGCGCGACCTGACCGGCACGGAGATCAGAGTCGCGGGCGAGCGGCGCCGCGTGGTCGGGACGGTCTCGATGGATGCGTTCGCGGTCGAGCTCGACCGCGAGCTACCGGTCGGTGCGCCAGTGACCCTGCTCGGCCACGGCGTCTTGGCGGAAGATCACGCGCGGGTGGCGGGGACGATCAACTACGAGCTCGTGTGCGGGATCAACAGCGCGCCCGAACGGGCGAGGCGGGTGGTCGTCGATTCGTGAGCTCGTCGAAGAGCTGTTCGCCGGCTGCGACGCCTGGGTCGTCGGGGGCGCGGTCCGCGACGAAGCGCTCGGCAGGGCGGTGATCGACCTCGACGTCGCGCTCGCCGAGCCGGAAGAGGCGGCGCGTACCTTCGCGGCGAGGTCGGGAGGCGCCCCGTTTCCGCTCTCGGAGCGGCACGGAGCCTGGCGGGTGGCGCTGGCGGACGGCCGCACCGTCGACTTCACGCCCCTGCCAGGACCGATCGAGGACGACCTCGCCACCCGCGACTTCACCATCAACGCGCTGGCCGAGCGGGTTGGGTCCGGCGAGACGGTCGATCCCTTCGGCGGGCGCGCGGATCTCGACGGTCGCAACCTGCGGGCGGTGCGCGACTCCGTTTTCGAGGACGATCCTCTGCGGCTGCTGCGCGGCCCGCGGCTCGAGGACGAGCTGCCGGACGGCTTTCGGCTCGTGCCCGAGACGGAGGAGCTGCTCCGCCGCTCGGCGGAGCTCGTAACGCGGCCCTCGCGGGAGCGGATCCTGGCCGAGCTCAGGCGCCTCTCGTGGGAAGGCTTTCGCCGGCTGGAGGAGCTCGGCCTGCTCCAGCGGCTCGGGGGCTCGGTCGAGCGCTTCGGCGCCGTCGATCCGATCGAGGACCCGAGCTTCCGGCTCGTCACGGTCTTCGGACCCGCGCTCGAGAGCTATCCGATCTCGAACGAGCTGCGACGGTTCGGGCGGACGCTGCTCGCCGCGGAGCGACCGGCGGAGGATGCCCGTTCGCTGCATCGCTTTCGCCGCGCGACTGAGCCGTGGGCCTTGGAGGCGCTCGCGTTTCTCGGTGCTCCCGAGCTCTACGAAGCCGTGCTGGAGGCGCGGCGGGACCAGCCGAAAAAGCCGCTGGTGCGCGGCGGCGAGCTCGGGCTCGAGCCGGGGCCGCAGGTCGGCCGGCTGCTGGAGCAGATCGCGGAGGAACGTGCTGCAGGGACGATCACGACGAAGGAGCAGGCGCTTGAGTTCGCACGACGTCACGCGGGCGCGCTTCGCGGCGACGGCTGAGCGGATCGCCGAGCGCCAGGAGGCCCGCGCCGCGGAGCTCGCGGCGCGGGTGCGTGAGTTCGTCGCGCCCCGCGGTGACGAGCGTGCGCTCGACGCCGGCACTGGCGCCGGGGCGCTGGCGCTCGCCCTCGCTCCGCTCGTCCGCGAGGTCGTCGGCGTCGACGCCGTCCCGGAGCTCCTGGAGCAGGCGCGCACGCTGGCCGCGGGGGTCTCGAACGTCTCGTTCGTCGAGGGCGACATCAGGCGGCTCGACCTCGGGACCGCGTCGTTCGACCTCGCGGGCACCCTGCGGACGCTGCATCACGTCGACCGGCCGGAGCTCGCTCTCGCGGAGCTGACACGCGTGACGCGGCCGGGCGGCCGCATCCTCGTCGTCGATCAGATCGCCCCCAACGACCCGCTCGCGGCGCTCGAGCTGAACCGGTTCGAGAGTGCCCGCGACCCGACGCACACCCGGGCGCTCGCGGACGTCGATTTCCGGCACCTATTCGAAGCGAACGGCCTCGTGCTGCACCGCGCCGAGTTCGACCACGAATCGCGCGACCTCGAGCCCTACCTCGACCTCGCAGGTTGTGAAGGCGAAGCGCGCGAGCGCGCGAGCGCGCTCGCGCCGCCGAACTACACCGCCGACGTCGGGTGGTATCTGCTGCGCAAGCCGTGACGGGGGCGGCACGGCCCCGTCACGGTGTCCGACACCGCACGGAGCGTAGAAAACGCCCCGTCTTGCAGGGGTTGTCGGGCTTCCGTGACGGTTTGCGGCAGTTCGGTAACGGTGTCCGACGTCGGGGCTAGGCCGGTGCGGCTACGTCCTTGGCGGCCCTGGCTACTTCCACTTGACGGTGCAGCCGACAGCCTGGGTCTCCGTCACATCTGGGTCGCGTCCGGCGAGCACGGCCTCGAGCGCGTCGCGCAGGTACCGCTGTGAGACACCGTCCTCATCGCGCGAGTCGTCGATCGCGCCGTGGTAGCGGAGCCGGCGGTCGCGGTCGAAGACGAACACTTCGGGCGTCCGCTCGGCGCCGAGCTGTCGCGCGACGGTCTGCGGTTCGTCGTGGAGGTAGTCGAAGTTGAACCCCTCTCGCTCCGCGCGCGCCCGCATCTCCTCGAACGAGTCCTCCGGATGCGAGTCGGCGTCGTTGGAGTTGACCGCGACGATCCGGACGCCGCGGTCGCCGAGCTCGCGCTGCAGCTCGATCATCCTGCCTTCCCAGGCCTGGACGTAGGGGCAGTGGTTGCAGGACTGGATGAGGACGAGCGCGTCCGATTCGGCGTAGTCGTCGAGTGAGTGGTTGCGGCCGTCGACGCCGGGCAGGTCGAACAGTGGGGCTTCGGTACCGAGGGCGATCGTCATCTCAGAGCTTCCTCCAGTTGTTGGCGTGACGGGACGGGTGAGACCCTGCCGTCGGGCAGGTTGTAGATGCGGCACGTCAGGGACGGGCGCCCCTGCGCGCCGGTGGGATCGACGTCGCGGCCTTCGATCCGGATCGTCGGCGAACCGGGGAAGCGGAGCCGCTCGGCCTCCTCCTGCGTCGTCACCTCGTGCAGCTCGATCGGCTCCAGGAGACCGCGCTCCGCGAGCACGGTCTCGAGCAGCTCGACCGCCTCCGGTGTCGAAGGGCAGCCTTCCCAGTGCAGGATCTCGATTCGCATGTCGGGGTAAACGCGCGAGGCGGGCGAAGCGTTCCTACACCCCGTCGAGCCGGGCGATCGCCGTGCGCAGCGCGTCGCGTTCCTGCTCGTTCGACGTGAACGCCTTGGCCAGCCGCCGCTCGCCTTCCTCGGTCAACGTCAGGTAGGCGACACGCCCGTCGTCGGCGGACGGCGCCCGCTCGATCAAACCCGTCTCCTCCGCCCGGCGCACGAGCTCGGTGACCGTGCTCTGGGCGAGCTGCAGGCGGCCTGCGAGCTCGGTCACGGTCGAGTGCTCACGGCCGTCGGGCGCCCCCTTGATCATCAGCAGCAGCAGGTAACGCTGCGGCGTCAGGCCCGAGTCGCGGGCGTTCCGCTCGCTTCTTCGCAGGAACGTTCGCAACGCGGCGCGGAACTCGGCGACCTGCGAGACGTCCTCCGGGGAGAGAGGCACCCAGTGATTCTACGACGGCCGTCGCCGCGCCTCACGAAACCGCGCGGCCCGTGAGAGCAGGCCGGGAGCCGCCGCCTGGGCGACCGCCGCCGGCCGGTACCACCACGGCACGAACTGCTCGCTCCGGTTGCGCTCGACGGCGCGCAGAATCGTCGTCGCGACGGCGTCGGGATCGGCGACCAACCGGCGGAGCGCGGCGTTCCCGAACCGGTCGCGATTCGGGAAGCCGGGCGTGTGGATGTAGCCCGGATTGACGGTGTGGACGCGGATTCCGCGCGGCGCGAGCTCGACGGCAGCCGACCGCGAGAACGCGAGCTGCGCGTGCTTCGAGGCCGTGTACGGACCGGCGTGGCCTGCAGCGACGGTGCCCGCGACCGAGACGACGTTGACGACGTCCGCCGGCGCCGCGGCCTCGAGCGCGGGCAGGTACGCCCGTAGCGACCAGACGGACCCGAGGTAGTTCGTCCGAACGACAGCCTCGATCCGCTCGGGCTCGAGATCGAGGAACCCGCCGCGGCCGGGGATGCCCGCGTTGTTGACGAGCAGCCGGATCGCCGGGTGCCGCTCGCGCACCGCACGCGCGACGCGCTCGACCGCGGCGCGGTCCCCCACGTCGCAGACCTCGTGCTCCGCGCCGACCTCCTCGGCGACGTCGCGGAGCCGATCTTCGCCGCGCGCGAGCAGCACCAACGTCCAGCCGCGCGCCGCGAGCGCCCGAGCCGTCGCTGCGCCGATGCCGCTCGAACCGCCGGTGACGACCGCGACCCGCGGCTCCGGCTCTACCGGCACACCCGGACGGTCCGGCGGGTCTGGGCAGGCCCGTTACGAGAGTTCAGGACGGCTCGCAGCACATGCTTGCCGCGGCGGGCCGAGCGGGTCGACCATTGCGTGATGTAGAGCCCGAGCGACCCCTTCCGCACGGTGGCGAGCCGGCGCTTGCCGTCGTAGAACTTGATGGAGCGGATCTTCGACGGTGCCGCAGCGGCGACCGCGAGCGGCGCCCGGCGGGCGAGGCAGCCCCGTCCCAGCGGCAGCAGCCAGCTGATCGTCGGCCGCGCGACACCGCTCAGGCGCACGCGCTTCGTCGCCGTGTTCGGGAGGATGTTCGCGCCGATCTGGTCGATGTTCTTCGCCTCCTGGTAGTCGGCTGCCTGCGCGGCGCCGCGGTACTTGCCGCGCCTCAGGGGCGGTGCGCTCCGCGGGATCGGGAAAAGCGCGAGCCCGGTGTCGGGGTCGTACAGCGCCGCGCCGAGGAGAACCTGCGGCCGGTACTGGATGATGAGCGAGAGCGGATCGACCCCGGCGCCGCGGTCGGTGACGCGCGCGGCGAGCATCGGCCGCCCGGCGGTCACGCGGCGGGTCAGGATCTGCAGCTTCGGCGGCGTGACGTCGTTGACCCACGAGCGCAGGATGTAACCGCCTGCGAGCGCCCGGCCCGTGAAGGGCTCGGTGCCGGAGTCGACGGACACGTAGTACTTCTTGTCACGCGGGAAGATCACGCCGGCGGCGCCGATGTCGAGGCGGTAGTCGATCGTCAGCAGGTTCGCGTCGACCGGCGTGCCCGTGTAGCCCTGGACGTCGTTTTCGTTTCGCGAGCCCAGGAACCAGGGCTCGGGCAGTGAGCCGGCAGTGGCACCGATGATCGCAGCGCCGACGTTCGCGACCGGCTCGTTCAGGTGCACGTAGTAGAGCTTCTCGGCCCCGTTCTCGTTCATCTGGGGCCCCGTGTACGTCGGAGGCGGCCCGAAGGGGCTAGTCGGGAACCGGTACAGGTTCGCGAACGAGGTGCCGCGGCGAGTGTCGCCCGTCTGGAACTTCTTCAGCGGCAGCGCGGGTCCGTTTTCGAGACCGGGCCGCTCGACCGAGAAGTAGTAGGGGACCCGGCGCGTTTCGCCCCCGCGCGTCAGCGTCACGAAGCCGTAGTTGTCGCCGGCCACCGCCCCACCACCGGCCCTGACGGCGACGGCGATGTCCAGGACGCCTCCCGGCGAGACGGTGACCGCGGGCGGGAGGTCGACGAACGCGCCGGCCGTGGCCGACTGCGGCTGCAGGCCCACCGTCCACGCGCCGGCGCCGCCGCCCGCGTCGCGAAGTTCGAGCAGGAGCGCCCGCCGCGCACCGCCGGCGGTGACGTTGAGGCTGTCGAACGAGAGCGACATCGGGGCGGTGAACAGTTTTGGGTTGTCCGCGCGCGGAACGTTGATCAGGCCGGCTCCCTCGAGCAGCACGGCCGCTTCGCTCGTGCGCGCGCTGTTGCCCCAAGCTGCGCCCGCGGTCGACATCAGCGCCGACTTCACCTCCGCGGGCGTCCAGGTCGGGTGCCGGGCGACGAGCAGTGCCGCCGCCCCCGCGACGTGGGGAGCGGCCATGCTCGTTCCGTCGAAGACGGCGAACGGGGAGCCTGCCGCCTCGGGCAGCGTCGCCGAGAGGATCTGGCCGCCGGGGGCCGCGAGGTCCGGCTTCAGGTCGTGGCCGAACGCGGTCGGACCGGCCGACGAGAAGCTGGTGACGATGCCGCTGCGGCCCGTGACGAGCTCGTTGAAGGTCCGGTCGAAGCGGACGGGGGCGCGGCCGCCCCTGCTGCCCAGGAAATCGCGCAGGCGCGCGCCGTCGAGGTCGGAGACCATGCCGGCGTCGACCGGCAGCTGGAGCGGGATGAAGTTCGCCTCGCCGGGCCGGTTGTCGACCACGACCATCCCCGCGGCGCCGCCGATTTGCGCGTTCGCCGCCTTCGTCGTGAAGGCGCAGATGCCGCGGAAGACGAGGACGATCGACCCGCGCACGGAGTTCGGGGGCAGCGTGCCCCGGTTGTTCGGGTCGTCCGGCGGCCCGCAGAGATGCCGTTCCACCGGGCTGCCGTCTGTGCCCACGACCGTGCCGACGTCGACGAGCGTCTGGTCGCCCGCCCAGGCCGGCGGGATCTCCTGCGACGCTGCGAACGGGACACCTTTGAGGTTCGCGGGCGCGTCGGCCGATGTGACGCTCAGCGACGCTCCGTAGACATGCGAGTTCGAGACCGCAGCGACGGAGATCGCGTCGGGAGCCGTGCCCGGCGAGCCGACCGAGCCGAGTCCCCAGTCGTCGCGATCGTTCCCCGCGGAGATCACCGGTACGACTCCAGCAGCGGCGACGTTCCGGACGGCGTCGACGAGCGCGTCGGCGTCGGGATCGGCCTGTGGGCCGCCGCCGGAGAAGTTGATCACGTCCATCCCGTCGTTCACCGCCGCCTCGAAGGCGGCCACGATCTGCGGCGTGAAGGCGTCGTAGCCCGTGGGCGTCGGGGCGTTGAAGACGCGGTAGTTGCCGATCCAGGCGCGCGGGGCGACGCCGCTCAGGCCCGTCGTCACGGGGTGATCGGGCCCGGCGGGAGCCGTCGTGCCGGCGTCACCGGCAGCGATGCCGGCGACGTGCGTTCCGTGGAACGAGGCAGGCCGGTAGATCGGCAGCCTTCCCTGACGGCCCGAGCCCGGGCCGGGAAAGGCGCGCGCGACGATCACCTTCGTCGTCGTGTAGGCGCGGCCTCCGCGCGGGAATCCCGCGGGATAGCTGAAGCCGGTGGGGCTGAAGAACGGATTCGTCTGGTCGACGCCGTCGTCGACGACGGCGATCTTGACGCCCTCGCCGCGATCGCCCAGCGTCCCCCAGATCGTGTCGGCGCCGATCAGGCCGGGGCTGCGGTTCGTCGTCAACCGGTAGCGCGAAGCCGGGGAGACCTTCGTCACGAAGGAGAGCCGGACCAGGGCGGGCAGCTTCCTGACGGGCAGGGAGACTGCGAACGCATCGAGGACGACGCGGTATCGGTAGGAGATGCGGGCCGCCGGGATCGCTTGCTTGAGCTGGGCTGCCGCCGCGCGCTGCGAGCGGGCGAGACGCGCGAGGTAACGGCGCGAGCTCGACGAGTGGACGTGCAGCCTCGCCCGCGCCTGGAGGCCGAACAGGTTGTGGTTGTACGCGGCGAGCGGCGGCAGTCTCAGCGACGCGATCACGGTGATGCGCCCTTGTGCGTGGGCGTGCGTGATCTTCAGGCTGCCGGGCTGGACCCGCGGGACGGTCTGCTCGCCGAGCGAGCGGCGGATCGGCTGAAGGGCCGCGGATGCTGTCGAGGCGAGAATCAGCGCCGCGGCGAGCGGAACGAGAGCGAGGCGGCGCAAGGCTCGCAGCGTAGCCAAGAAACCGTAGACTCGCCCGCCGTGGCCGACTTCGCAGGGAAGCGCGCGCTCGTGTTCGGCGTCGCGAACAAGCGCTCGATCGCCTGGGCGATCGCCGGCAGGCTCGCGGCGGGGGGCGCGCAGCTCGCGTTCACCTATCAAGGAGAACGCATCGAGAAGGGTGTGCGCGAGCTGGCGGAGAGCGTCGACTCCCCGCTCGTGACCGAGTGCGACGTCCGCTCGGACGAGGATGTCGAGCGCGTCCTGACGGAAACCGGTGATGCGTTCGGGGGGCAGCTCGATCTCCTCGTCCATTCCGTTGCGTACGCGGCCGCCGAGGACCTCGAGGGCCGCTTCACGGATACGCCGCGAGACCGCTTCTTGATGGCCCTAGACGTCAGCGCGTACTCACTCGTCGCGGTTGCGCGCGCGGCGGAGCCGCTGATGGAAGCGGCGGGCGGCGGCTCGATCCTCACGATGACCTACCTCGGCGGCGTGCGCGCGGTGCCGCACTACAACGTCATGGGCGTCGCGAAGGCCGCGCTCGACTCGTCCGTGCAGTACCTGGCCTGGGATCTCGGCCAGAAGAACATCCGCGTCAACGCAATCTCGGCGGGCCCGGTGCGAACGCTCGCCGCGCGCTCCATCGCCGGTTTCCCGACGATGGAGGCGATCGTCCAGGAGCGCGCGCCCCTCCACCGCCACATCACCGCGGACGACGTCGGCGCAGCCGCCGAATACCTCCTGTCCGACAACGCGCAGAACGTCACCGGCACGACCCTCTACGTCGACGCCGGTTACCACGCGATGGGGATGTAGCCGCCGGTCGCATCCTCACGCAAATTGCGCGTGTTTAGGGTCGACCCTTGTGGAAACCAGCAATACATACACATTCGGAAAGGGAGGTCGATGTGCCGAAGCTTCAGGACGCAAAGGAATTGGCTGCTCCTCTCGATGAACTGGTGCGAGAGCTCAAAACAGAGCTGAACGAGTCGAAAGGTGACTTCGACAAGCTTGTCGAAATCGCCGACGAGATCGGCGCGGAAGCCGATGCGCTTGCCGAGACGTTCAGCAGCATGAACGAGACGCTGATGACGCGGATCCAGGACTTCCGTGCGAACGGGCCGCGAGCGTCATCTCGTCGCAAGGCCGCAGCCGCCAGCTGATCGCTGTCGGATGTGGAGCGCGGTGTCAACCATCGGGAAACCCGGATAGGAGGCCTGCACCGAAATGGCGGATTTCAACAAGATCGTGCAACAGGTGGGAACAGTGGCCGAACGCGTCGCAGACGTCTCGGACGCTGCCCGCGGGAAGGGCGTGAAGAAAAGCGGCGGAATGCGGTGGCTCATCGTGCCGGCAGCCGCCGCAGGCGTCTACATCGCAGCGAAGAGCTCGACGGTCGGGCGGTCGGCAAAAGCCCTCGTGGGTCAGGCGAAGGATCGCGCCTCCGAGATGCCGGATATGGACTTGCTTTCCCGGGTCAAGGACGTGGCGGGCGTCGGGGAGGACGGCCAGCAAGAGGGTCAAGCCGGGTCCGCTCGCCGGCGCACTTCGGACGCCCGTGACCTGGAGCAACACCGCCGCGACCGCGCAGAGCACCGCGAGAATCGCCGCGAGTCGATTTCCACGTGATGAGCTAGGAACGTCGGGAACTCGCGGGAACGATCGGATTGCCTGACTTCGGTCGGGCCCGGTCGTTATTGCCCCGTGGCGAGCTCCGCCGCCTGTGAGAGCACCTCGTCGAAGTCCGGCAGCTCGCCGTCCTCGTAACGCCACGCGCGTCGCACGACCCCGGTCTTGTCGACGAGGAACGCCGACCGCGCGGCGACGTCGCGGTAGCCGCGGAAGTCGCGCGCAATGCCGAAACCGCGGATGGCTTCGGCGTTCCAGTCCGAGAGCAGCGGGAAGTTCAGGTCGAGTGCCTGGATCCAGGCGATGTGGGTCCACGGCGAGTCGCGCGAGACGCCGAACCGCTGAATTCCCGCCGTTTCGAACTCCTCGCTCCTGTCACGCAGGAGCTCCATCTCGTTCGTTCAGGTCGACGACCAGTCGAACAAATAAAAAAACAGAACCGTCGGCCCACCAGCCGCAAGTTCCCTGAGCGAGACGGGTTCGTGCGTGCCGAGCCAAACGCAGACGTCGGGAATCCGGTCACCGACCGCTAGCACGCGCCGAGCATAGACGGTGAACCCTTCCGCTCGATCGGGCATCGCCGCTTCCACGAGATGACGAGCTGCGCCCACCGAACGTGACGTTCCCCGGCGCCGGACCTGTGATGATCGCGGCAGGTGCACCGGCCGATTGCACTAGCGGCACTCGTCGCCTTCGCATGCTTCTTCACCGGTGCGGCGCGCCCCGAGCGTGCGGCTGCGCCCGTTTCGGGTGGTGCCTGGCTCTCCTACGGGCACGACGGACAGCTGACCAATTTCGCTCGCACGCGGGGTCTCACGCGGGCCACGGCGCACCTGCTGAAGCAGGCGTGGGTAAAGAGGCTCGACGGCGCCGTCGTCGCCTCGCCGCTGTACGCGAGTGGGATTACCGGCGTGAATCGGACGACGAGCCTGCTGCTCGTCGCGACGGAGGGGGGCACGGTCTACGCGCTGCGGCCCCGCGACGGCGCGCCGCTCTGGAAGCGCGCGTTCGGAGTCGCGGCCTCGGCGGCATGCGGCAACTGGGGGTTCAGCTCCACGGGGGCGATCGATCTGCGCAGACGCGTTCTCTACGTCGTCTCGGCCCAGGGGTTCCTGCACGCGCTCGACCTCCGCACCGGCGCCGAGCGCGCCGGCTGGCCGATTTCGATCACGAGCGATCGCGTGGATGCGGAGTATGTCTGGGGCGGCCTCCGTCTCGTTCGCGACACGCTGTACGTTCCGGTTGCCTCGTACTGTGACGCAGCGGGCTCCGACGGCAGGTTCGCGAACGGAAGACTCGTCGCGGTCGACGTCGTGCGGCGCTCGGAGGTCGCGGTCTTCGATCCCGTGCCCGGGGAAAACAACCTCGGAGGAATCTGGGGTTGGGGCGGCGCTTCGGTCGAACCGGACGGTCGCGCGCTCTACACAGGTGTTGGGAACTCTCGCGTCTACGACCGGGCGTGCGACTGCTTCTCGGACACCGCCGCCTACGGCGACAGCGTCGTGAAGCTGACGCCGGGGCTCAAGGTCGTCAGCTGGAACCGGCCGAAGCCCTTCCTCGCGACGGGCGACTACGACTTCGGCACCGCGCCGCTGCTTTTCCGGCCGGCCGGTTGCCCGCCGCTGGCGGCCGCCAACAGCAAGCTCGGCACGCTCTACATCTGGAACCGGAACCGACTCGGCGACGGGCCGCGCTTCCGTGGCGCGCTCGGCGACGGCGTCACGGCGTTCGTGGGCCAGCCGAGCTATTCGCCGTCGCTGAGGACGATCTACGAAAGCCACGTCCTGATCACGCGGCGCGGGAAGAAGGTCGGCGACGGCATCGCGGCGTTCTCGGCCAGGCCTCACTGCCGCTTCCATCTGCGCTGGCGCACGAGCATCGGCGTGGGAAACCAGCCGCCGCCGCTCGTGGTCGGAGACGTCGTCTTCGGGTCGGGTGGAGACAACGGTGGCTACGCAGCACTTGACGCCCGCAACGGGCGCGTGCTGTGGCGCTTCCGTACGGCCGCCGCGACGATCTCGCCCGTCATCGCCGCGGGAGGGCGGATCTTTGCCGCCGACTACGGGGGCGCCTTGCACGCGTTCGCGGTTGCGTCGAGGAAGTAGTCGCCGACCGAAAGTATTCGCACGGCTCACGACGCGCCATAATCAAACCGTGGGCGACCGGTCGCTTGCCGCGCTGAAGGAGCAGACCACCCTCCCGGGGTTGCTCCACACCACGACGCGGGAGCTCGTCGTCGCCGTCGACGGCGTGGCGTGCGCAATCTCACGGCGCGTGGGCGATGTTCTGATCCAGGTCGCCGAGCACGCCCTCGACGGCCGTACCCTTGTGCTCGGCCACGGCTACCTGATCACGGACTTTCCGTTGACGCAGGAGGTGCTCGACGAGGAGAAGCCGAAGACCTGCTCGCTCCTCGACGGCGATTGTGAGCCCGGCGAAGCGGAGCTGCTTCGCGAGCTCCGGCTCGACTCTCTGCTGATGCTGCCCCTGAGCGGCACGTCCGGTTCCTGGGGCCTTGCGGAGGTCTACGTCAACGGCCGCCTCTTCACGGACGAGGACGTTCAGCGGGCGGTCCCGCTCGCAGGCGCCTTCGGAGAGCAGCTTCAGCAGATGCCGGCGTCGGCGTCCCGCCCCTAGGCCGCCGCGGCCGGAATCGCAGCTGCCTCGGTCGCATCAGCGATCTCGCGGACGACCTCGACGATGTCGTGGTTCGCGTTGAACGTCCGCCGCTGGCGGTCGGCGCCGTTGCCGCGCGCGAGGATCTCGCGGATCCCTTCGAGCTCGCGCTCCGAGCCGAGCTCGCGCGCGTGCGGCTCGATGTCGCGCAGCGTGCGCCTGACGAGCTGGGCGACCGGAACCCGGTTTCGGCGCCCGGTGGCGAGGTCCATCACCGGCGCCTCGAGGCCGTACCGGGCTGCAAGCCACTTGTTCTCCGTGACGAGGATACGGTGGTACGACGGGATGTCGTCGCCCCGGTCGTGGCGCTCCGAGTAGTGCTTGACGAGGGCCTGGCAGAACGCGGCGAGCGCAACGGCGTCCTCGACACGCGTGACGGCGTCGCAGATCCGGACCTCGATCGTCCCGAGCCGCGGGTGCAGCCGGATGTCCCACCAGATGTGCGTGTAGTCGGCGATGCAGCCCGTCTTCTCGAGCTGGCCGACGACCTCCGCGTAGTCCGCGTAGTCGTTGAAGCGCGGCGGCGGGCCTGAGCGCGGGAATGCCGCGAAGACGATCTGGCGGCTCGACGACAGGCCCGTCGGCTCGCCGCGCCAGAACGGCGACGACGCAGAGAGCGCGAGCAGGGAGGACAGGTGCGCGAGCAGGCCGTTGACGACCTGGATCGCCTTTTCGGGGTCGTCGACGGCGACATGGATGTGAAGGCCGAAGATCAGCTCGCGGCGGGCGACGTACTGCATCTGGTCGACGAGGTGGCGATACCGGTCCTTCGCGGTGATCCGCTGACGCTCGAACAGGCTGAACGGATGCGTCCCCGCGGAGCCGACCCGCAGGTTGTCCTGGCTCGCAACCGAGGAGACGTAGCCGCGGAGACGCCGGAGCTCTCGGTCGACGTCGCCGGCGTTACGGCAAACGGGCGTCGCGATCTCGAGCACAGACTGCATCAGCTCGGCGTTGATCTGCGTCTCGAGCTCGTGTCCGGAAATCGCGGCGAGGACGGTGTCGATGTGCTGCACGAGGTCGAAGCTGCCGGCGTCGAGCAGCATGTACTCCTCCTCGACACCGAGCGTGTACGCATCGCTCCGCCCGAAGGCGTGATCGAGGACGCTGCCGCCCGGCGCGAAGCTCTTGCCCGTGATCGTTGCGGGGAAAATCATCTTCATGGGGCGGAGTATCTACCCGTTCAGCGCCTTTTCAGCCGGATTCAGCCGACGTGCATGGAGCGGGGTCTGGGGCCCGCTTCACCTCTACTACGATCGGCGCGATGGAGGCGCTGCGGCAGGTCGACGGCTGGCCGGTCGGCCGGGCGGCCGTCGGCGTCACGCGCGCGCAGGAGCTCGTTGCGGCGCGCGGCGAGCAGGCCGCCCCGTTTCCGTGGGCCTCCGTGACGAAGCTCGCAACGGCGCTCGCGACGCTCGTCGCAGCGGAGGAGGGCACGATCGAGCTCGACGAGCCCGCCGGGCCGCCCGGCTCCACCGTCCGGCACTTGCTCGCCCACGCCTCGGGCCTGCCGCTCGAGGCCGGGCCGCCGATCGCAAGCCCGGGAGCCCGACGCATCTATTCGAACGCCGGCTTCGAGGCGC
The DNA here is from genome assembly GCA_035554095.1 of Gaiellaceae bacterium. Classification (GTDB taxonomy): domain Bacteria; phylum Actinomycetota; class Thermoleophilia; order Gaiellales; family Gaiellaceae; genus 13-2-20CM-68-14. Next base: position 23,442 of record DATMIX010000066.1, read on the forward strand.
TCGCCGAGGCGGTCGCCGAACGTGCCGAGATGCCGTTCGCCGAGTACCTGGACGCGGCCGTGCTCGCCCCGCTGGGCCTCTCCGCGCGACTGAACGGCTCGGCGGGATCGGGCCTCGAGGGGTCGTTGGACGATCTGGTCGCGCTCGGGCGAGAGCTTCTCGCCCCGACACTCGTGGCGGCGGAGACCCTCGCGGAGGCGACAGCCGTCGCGTTCCCCGGCCTCGTCGGGGTGCTGCCCGGGTTCGGCCGCATGGACCCGAACGACTGGGGCCTCGGCTTCGAGCTGCGCGACGCGAAGCGTCCGCACTGGACCGGCGAACGCAACTCGGAGGGCACCTTCGGCCACTTCGGCCAGAGCGGCAGCTTTCTCTGGGTCGAGCCCGAAGCCGGGTTGGCGTGCGCGTGCCTGAGCGACACCCGCTTCGGCGACTGGGCGAAGGAGGCGTGGCCGCGCCTCTCCGACGCTGTTCTCGCGGAAGGCCGCTAGTCCGCGAACAGGGGGCGGACGAACTCGTCGAACGTCTCGCGGTCGCAGCTCGCGACGGTCGCCGGCGCGAGAGCGCGCACCGAAGCCGTCCGCGGCACGTCCATCGCCAACGCGACTTCACCGAAGTAGTCGCCGGGTCGCAGGACGCGCCGCGGTCCCATTGCCGCCTGGCTGACGGCGAACATGCCGGACAGCACGACGTAGAAGCGGTCGCCGTCCTCGCCCTCTTCGACGACGGCGCCCCCGGCGGGCACCTCCTCGCGGCGCATCCGCTGGCCGAGCCTCAGCAGCGTCTCGCCGGGAAGCTCGGCGAGCAGGCCGACGCGCTGGAGCTCGTGGACGGTGGCTGGGTTGAATCGGGGACTCATCGCGGGGTCGACCTTCTAGGCGTCGTGGATCTCCTCGACGTCGGGTGGGTCCTCATGACCCGGGAACTGCATCGACTCGTGTTCGTCCTGGCTCTCCGGCGCCTGCTCTTCCTCTTCGCGGGTCGGTTCGGGCTGGTCGTGCATGCGTCTCCTTGGTCGGGTGCTGTAGTTAGTAACAGCAATGGGGGAGCTCGTCGGCTGGAAGTCTTGCCCGCGCTGCACGGGCCCGCTCGCCGGCGACCCGTCGCGGCTCGAGTGCGGGCAGTGCGGCTTCGTGGTCTACGCGAGCTCGAAGCCGACCGCCGGCGCCCTCTGTGTCGACGACGGCAGGATCCTGCTCACGCGCCGCGCGCACGATCCCTTCCGCGGGTACTGGGACATCCCAGGCGGCTTTCTCGAGGAGGGTGAGCACCCGCTCGAGGGACTGAGGCGGGAGATTCGCGAGGAGACGGGCCTCGAGGTGGAGCCGGAGCGTTTCGTCGGCATCTGGGTCGACCGGTACGGAGGCGACTCCACCGCGGAGGCGACGCTGAACCTCTACTGGACGGCTCGCGTCGTCGGCGGCGACCCCGCGCCGGCCGACGACGTCTCGGAGCTCGGCTGGTTCCACGCGGACGAGCTCCCCGCGCCGGACGAGCTTGCGTTCCAGAACGTCCCCGAGGTGCTACGCGTCTGGCGGGACCAGTACGCGTAGGCCTCGCGGCTCGATGCGGCATTCGATGCGCTCGGGCAGCTCTTCGGGCTCGCCGTCGATTGCCGCACGGATCCTGCCGGCACCCGCGACCGTGAACGACTCGGCCGAACGCTCGAGCCAGTTTGTGGGCAGGACGCCGTCGGCCGAGTAGAGGTGCAGCCGTCCCTCGCTCAGCGAGGTGCGCTCACCGAGCTCGAACAGGTTCAGCTCGTAGGCGTTGTTCGCGATCAGGATCACGCGGGCGGCAATGGTCTCGCCGTCGACGGACAGGTGGAGGCGATGGGGGTGCCGGAGGGTCCGGAGCAGGGCCCGAAGGCGCGCCAGCGCGGCTCGGCGACCGCGGTGGTGCTCGCGCCGGTGCACGAGCGACGCGTATGCGCCGAACGAGATGTTGTTGAGGAAGAGCCGCCCGTCCGCCCGGCCGACGTCGACGCGCCGCTCGCGGCCCCCGAACGAGGCGAGAGCGGCGAGGGGATCGCCGCGGTCGAGGCCGAGGTCCCGCGCGAAGTGGTTGCGTGTCCCGAACGGGACACAGACGAACGGCAGCCCGCGTTCGAGCGAGACCTCCGCGATCGCGGCGAGCGAGCCGTCGCCGCCTGCGACGCCGAGCGCATCCGCCTCGGCCTCGCGGGCGAGCTTCGCGGCGTCGTCGCTCTCGCGCAGGACGCGGATCCCTACCCCTCGCTCCCGGGCGGCATCGGCGAGGTCGTCCGCACTCGGCCCGCCTTTGCCCGAACGCGGGTTGATGAGCAGGAAGCCGGCCAAAGCCGCGGCAGCGTATAGGCCCGAGCATCCTGAAAGTTAGGCCGTTCGGCTCATGCGCGCGGGGCGGCGTACGCCCGATCATCTGTGAATGAGCGATCGTGGCTTCCACCGGATCGAAGCTGATCTCGAGGACAGCTGGCTGGAAGACTGGGCAGGCGTCGGAATCGCGGAGCTCGAGGCCTACCTCGCCAAGCACGCCGCGTTCCTCACCTTCCTCGACGGCGAGACGGCCAACTCCTAGTTTCGTCGCGCCGCCGCGCGGGGATAAGACTCTCCCGCGGTGAGACTCGACTACCTGATTCGCGGCCTACCCGGTCATCCGATCCACCCGCCCCTGACCGACGCCACGATCGGCTCGTACACGGCCGCTACCGCCATGGGCTTCGCGAGCATCATCGGCCTGGCGGAGCGCCCGGCGGCGCACGGCTGGTGGCTCGCGCTGATCGTCGGGCTGATCATCACGGTGCCGACGGCGCTGACCGGGCTCGCCGACTGGCTCGCGATCGAGTCGGGGACTCCGCTCAAGCGCACGGCCACCTCGCACCTGATCGCGATGGTGACCGCGACGGTCTTCTTCCTGATCGCCGCGCTTGTCGGTCACGACGGCTACACGCACGGCGCCGTGGAGACGCTGCCCTACCTCCTGACGCTGATCGGGTTCGCGTCCATGACGCTCGGCGGCTGGCTCGGCGGGGCGATCGTCTTCGTGCACGGGATGCGGGTGCTCGACCTCGTGCAGGAGCCGGCGTCGCGCGCGGCGTCGCCGCTGCCGATGCCCGAAAAAGAGCAGGCCGAAGGCTCTTAGCGCTAGGCGGCGGTCTCGGCCAGGCCGAGCGACTTCTCGATCGCGCCCTTCGGCTGCGCGCCGATCGCGGCCGCCGCGGGCTCCCCGCCCTTGAAGAGGACGATGGTCGGGATCGAGACGATGCCGTACTTCTGCGCGAGGGCGGGCTCCTCGTCGATGTTGACCTTGACGAGCCTGAGCTCGGCGCCGCGCTCCTCGACGATTTTGTCGAGGACCGGCGAGACGGCGTGACACGGGCCACACCACTCGGCCCAGAAATCGACGATCACGGGCTTGTCGCTCTGGATGACTTCCTGTTCGAAACTCGATTCCGTGACTGCGGTGCTCATTTCGATGATCCTTTCCTGTCTGGTTCTTGACTCAAACGCGCGGGCAGGAGCTCTTGTTCCCTCCGCCTAGAATCGGACGCATGGAGCAGGTCTTCACGCCGCTGCCGCCGGTGCCCGACCATCCCAGGCTGGAGGAGGAGATTCTGCAGTGGTGGGAGGACGAACAGGTCTTCCGGCGGCTGCGAGATCAGAACCGCGGCAACGAGCGCTGGTCGTTCATCGACGGGCCGGTGACCGCGAACAAGAAACTGGGCGTCCACACGGCGTGGGGGCGGACGCTCAAGGACGTGTTCCAGCGCTACAAGGCGCTGCGCGGCTTCGACCAGCGCTACCAGAACGGCTTCGATTGCCAGGGTCTCTGGATCGAAGTCGGCGTCGAGCGCCAGCTCGGCCTCAACTCGAAGCGCGAGATCGAGGAGTACGGGCTGGAGAAGTTCGCCGCCAAATGCCGCGACGTCGTCGTCTGGTCGGCCGCGGAGCTGACCCGCGGCTGCAAGCGCCTCGGCCAGTGGATGGACTGGGGCAACGACTACTTCACGTTCAGCGACACGAACATCGAATACATCTGGCGGTTTCTGAGAGTCGTCCACGAGAAGGGCTGGCTCTACCTCGGGCACCGGTCTACCGAGTGGTGTCCGCGCTGCGGGACGTCGCTCTCGCAGCACGAGCTGACGCAGGCGGGCGTGTATCAGGAACGTGCCGACCCGTCGCTCTTCGTGCGCCTGCCTCTGTTGGACCGGGCGCACGAGTACCTGGTCGTCTGGACGACGACGCCCTGGACGCTACCGGCGAACGTCGCCGCCGCAGTCGAGCCGGCCGCCCAGTACGGTCGGCGCGAGAACGGCGAGTGGGTCGCGGTCGCCCGCTACCCCGACGACACCTTCGAGGAGACGCTCGGCGGCGAGCAACTCGTCGGCTGGCGCTACCAGGGGCCGTTCGACCACCTCCCGCCGGCGGCCGGTGTCGAGCACCGCGTGATCCCGTGGGACGAGGTGTCGCTCGAGGAGGGGACCGGGATCGTCCACATCGCCCCGGGAGCGGGGCAGGAGGACTTCGAGCTCGGGCGCGTGCACGAGCTCCCGGTGCTCGCGCCGGTCGACGAGGCTGGGCGCTTCTACGAGGACTACGGGTGGCTCCACGGCGTCTCGACGGTCGAGGCCGCAGACCAGATCGTGGGCGATCTACGCGAGCGCGGGCTCCTCGTCGGCGCCGGTCTCTACGAGCACCGCTATCCACATTGCTGGCGCTGCGACACGCCGCTCATCTGGCGCGTCGCCGACGACTGGTTCATCGGCGTCGAGGAGATCAGGCAGCCGCTGCTCGATGCGAACGCAACCGTCGAGTGGACGCCTCCCCAGTACGGCAAGCGGATGGACGACTGGCTGCGGAACATGGGCGACTGGAACATCTCGCGCCGCCGGTTCTACGGCCTGCCGCTGCCGTTCTACCCCTGCGCCTGCGGTCATCTCAACGTGATCGGCTCGAGGTCGGAGCTCGAGGAGCGGGCGGTCGAGGGCTTCGACCAGCTCGAGGAGCTTCACCGGCCGTGGGTGGATCGCGTCCTGATTCGCTGCGAGTCCTGCGGCGAGTCGGTGCGGCGCGTGACCGAGGTGGGGGACGTCTGGCTCGACGCGGGAATCGTCCCGTTCGCGACGCTCGGCTGGAAGAACGAGGAGCCGATCGAGGAGGGCTACGCGACGGGCGCGTCCCGCGGCTTGTCGGGGGCCGATCTGCCCGAGCACACGTACTGGGAGCAGTGGTTCCCGGCGCACTGGGTGTCCGAGATGCGCGAGCAGATCCGTCTCTGGTTCTACTCGCTGATGTTCATGTCGGTTGCGTTGACCGGGAAGGCGCCCTATCGGCAGGTGCTGACCTACGAGAAGCTCTTGGACGTAGAGGGCCGCGAGATGCACGGCTCCTGGGGGAACCTGATCGAGGCCGAGGAGGCGTTCGAGCGCATGGGCGCCGACGTGATGCGCTGGCTCTACTGCCAGCAGCCGCCGACGCAGAACATCCGCTTCGGCTTCGGGCCCGCGGAGGAGGTGAAGCGGAGGCTGCTGACGCTGTGGAACTCCGTCAAGTTTTTCGTGGACTACGCGAACGTGGAGAGGTTCCGGCCGCGGCTCGAGGATCTCGACGCCGGGCCGCAGGAAGCCGAGCTGCAGCCGCTCGACCGCTGGATCGTCGCGCGGACGTCCCAGCTCGTCGCGGAGGCGACCCGCGCGTACGACTCGTTCATGACGGTGGACGTGATCCGCGCGTTCGACGAGTTCGTCGACGATCTCTCGAACTGGTACATCCGGCGCTCGCGGCGGCGCTTCTGGGACGGCGACGAGGTCGCGCTGCGGACGCTCTGGCACTCGCTCGCTCAGGCGGTGCGGGTGATCGGCCCGGTGATGCCGTTTCTCGCCGAGCACCTCTGGCGGAACCTGGCGGCGGAGGGGGCGCCGGCGTCGGTTTTCCTCGCGGGGTGGCCCGAGGAGCGCGAGCGCGACGAGGCGTTGCTCGCGGAGGTCGCCGAGGTGCGGCGCGTCGTCGAGCTCGGTCGTCAGGCCCGGGCGCAGTCGGGATTGAAGCTACGCCAGCCGCTGCGGAGGTTGATCGTCGAGGGCGCGAAGCTCTCGGACGAGCATGCGGGGGAGGTGCGCGAGGAACTGCGCGTCAAGGGTGTGGAATTCGGCTCCGTCGAGGCGACTGAGCTGCGGGTGAAGCCTAACCTGCCGGTGCTCGGGCCCAAGCTCGGCAAGGAGCTGGGCACAGTGCGCTCCGCCCTCGAGGCCGGCGAGTTCGAGGAGCTCGACGGCGGGCGTTTCCGCGTCGGCGGGCGCGAGCTCTCGGCCGACGAGGTCTTGGTCGAACGCCGGGGCAAGGAAGGCTGGGCGGTTGCGAGCGGCGACGGCGTCACCGTCGCGCTGGACACGGCGCTCGACCCGGAGCTCGAGCTCGAGGCGCTCGTGCTCGACCTGATCCACCAGATCAACTCGATGCGGAAGGAGCAGGGCCTGGAGCTCACCGACCGGATCAAGATCACCCTGCCGGCCACGCAGAAGGACCTCCTCCAACACGAGGACTGGATCAAGGAGGAGACCCTGGCGGTGGAGATCGAAACCGACGCCGGCTCCGAGCCTCAGATCGCCAAGGCCTGACGAGCCCCGAACGGACCTGACCCGGTGCCTGGCACCAGGGCACGTCCCGAGGGGCCGTGGCTCAGGCGCGGCGCGCCGGCCGACTTCCGATGGACAGCGGTCTCGGGCCGAAGTGGACTGGTCCCGATGCCTGGCACCGGGGCTCGTCGGTTTCGGCTACGCGGCGGAGCGTCCCAGCTCGGCCGGGAGCTTGAAGACGACCGTCTCGCGCTCGGGGCGAAGCTCGCGGATCTCGTCGACTCCTCGCGCCCGGAACCACGCGCACAGCTCGTCGACGAGCGCCTCGGGCGCCGACGCGCCCGAGGTGAGGCCGACCGTCTCGACGCCGTCGAGCCAGCGCTCGTCGACCGCGGCGGCGTCCTCGACGAGGAACGACTTGACCCCAGCGGCCTCGCCGACCTCGACGAGCCGCTTGGAGTTCGAGCTGTTGTCCGAGCCGATCACGAGCAGGAGGTCGACGTGCCGGAGCAGTTCCTTGACCGCGCGCTGGCGGTTGGTCGTGGCGTAACAGATGTCTTCCTTCTCCGGCCCGTGCAGCGCCGGGTACCTCCGGCGCAGGGCCTCGACGATCTCGGCCGTCTCGTCCACCGATAGCGTCGTCTGCGTGACGTACGCGACGTGGGCCGGGTCGGGAACCGTGAGCCGATCCACGTCCGCCACGGACTCGACGAGCACCGTCGACTCCGGCGCCTCCCCCATGGTGCCCTCGACCTCCTCGTGGCCCGCGTGGCCGACGAGCACGACCGTGTATCCGGCGGCGGCGTAGCGGCGCGCCTCGGCATGCACCTTCGTCACGAGCGGGCATGTCGCGTCGATCGTCCTCAGCTGCCGCCGCGCAGCTCCCTCCCGCACGGCCGGCGCGATCCCGTGGGCCGAGAAGACGACGACCCCGCCCGGCGGGACCTGCTGCTCGCTCTCGACGAAAACCGCACCGCGGGCGCGGAGATCGCGAACGACGTGCGTATTGTGGACGATCTGCTTGCGAACGTAGACCGGCGGACCGTGCTGCTCGAGCGCGCGCTCGACCGTTTCGACGGCCCGCTCGACCCCAGCGCAGTACCCGCGGGGCGCCGCGAGCAAGACCCGCTTGACCACGGGTTCAATGTAGCCACGATCTCGACGCCTAAACGGCTTCCGCAGTCGCCAGCGAACAGAAAGGGCCCGCCGCTCGGGGGGTCGTTGCGGCGGACCCTCTCAATTGCTCACCGCGGGCTCATGGCCAGGTAAACACCCTGCGGTGCGCATCGCCCAGTGGCGAAGACGCTAACGCCCGCGAACGCGCTTGTGAATAGGCCGACCGGCCCATCTTTTGAAACAAGGAGAACGTCGTCTCGACGCACCCCGACGCGCCTCCTATCATCCTCAGCGCCCAGTGACCCCTGAAAACAAGGCCGTCTTCTTCAACGCGGTGCCCCTTTTCGTGTTGGCGGGGGCTTATCTCGGCGTGGCTGCTGCGCTGACGCCCCAGCTTTGGCGAGAGAGGACGCGCCTGCGGCTGAACGACTATTCGCTCGCGCTGATGTTCCCGTGCCTCGGGATCCCGCTGGCGATCTTCGGCGCCGTCGTGCTCTACGAGCGCCGCCCCATCGGCGGCCACCTCTGGATCTCGTTTGCGGCGAGCCTGATCGCGCTCGTGCCGGCCCTCCTGTTCCTCGCCCGCTGGCCGGAACGCGCCGAGCTCGTGACCAGCGGTCCTCGCGCGCGCGAGGCCGAGGAACTCGTCTCAGTCCGGGATCGTGAGCTCGAGGCCGTCGCCGCGATCTCGGATGCGCTGGCGCGGACGAACGATCCCGAGGCAGCCGGACGCGTCCTGCTCGACGAGGTCGCGAGTGTCCTCGGCGTCGAATTCACCGCGCTTGCCCTGATCGACGAGGACCGTGGCGAGGCGCGTGGCCTGCTCGCGCGCGACCAGGGCGCGGACGTGCGCTGGTGGCGCGACGTGCGGATCGACCTCGGCAACGAGCCGTCGGGCGTCGCGAGCGCCTATTTTCAGGCCGCACCCGTCGTCGTCTTCGACTGCGCGGCCTCGCAGCTGGTCAGCCCACGCCTCGTGGAGGCGGTCGGGGCGCAGAGCGGGGTCTTCGTGCCGCTGATCGTCGAGCAGCGCGTCGTCGGCGTGCTGATCGGCGCGCCCACCTCGGCGAAGCGCGCGTTCTCGAGCGAAGAGGTGACGCTGATGCAGGCGCTCGCCGCCGAGGCCGCCCTGGCCCTGGAGCGCACCCGCTCGGCCGGCGCGCTCGACGAGGCGTTGACCCGCGAGCGGCTCGTCGGCGAGATCTCGCGCCGCGTCCGGTCCGTCCACGGACTCGAGAGCGGCACCCGCGTCGCCGTCACCGAGGTCGGCCGGGCGCTGCGCGCCTCGCGTTGCTTCATCAGGCTCGGCGCGCCGGGCGAGACCCTGCGGTTGAGGGCCGAGTGGTTCGCGGCCGGGCTGCAGCCGATCGGCTCGCAGACGCAGAACCTCCCGGCCTCGAACCTCGCCGCGCGCGACCGGCGCACGGTTGCCGTCTCAGACGTCGAGAACGCGCCCGAGCTGGAGGACCCCGCCCTCGGTGACGTCGAAACGCTCGTCCGGCTCGGGACGAAAGCCGTGCTCGCCACGCCGATGGTGGCCTTCGACCAGCTGATCGGCGTCCTCACCCTGCACCGGAGCTCCGCCGGCCCGTGGGCGGACGGGGAGATTGCGCTCGCCGAGGCGGTCGCCGGGGAGCTCGCCCTCGCGATCCACTCGTCCGCCCTGCTGGAGGAGAACGAGCAGCGGCTCGCGGAGCAGACGGCCCTCCTCCGGGCGGCGCAGGTGGTGACCAGCGAGCTCGAGCTCGAGGCCGTACTGCAGCGCTTGGTGGACGAGGTGGCCGGGCTGCTGCGCTGCGAGGCGGCCGACTGCTATCTGCTCGACGCCGAGCGCGGTGTCCTGCGCTGCGCGGCCGTCCACGGCCTCGAGCCGGAGGTGGTGGACTTCGAGTTCGCGTCGGATCGAGGGCTCGCCGGCCGCGCGATCGCGGAACGCGCACCCGCGCTCTCGCGCGATTACAGCGGGCTGCCGGATTCGGTCCCGCACCGCGCCTATCAGGGCTACGCGGCCGCGATCGTCGCGCCGATGATCTGGTCGGGCCAGATCAAGGGTGTGCTCGGGGTGGGCACCGCGGATCCGGAGAGCGCCTTCAAGGACTCCGACGCCGAGCTCCTCCAGGCGTACGCGACCCTCGCAGCCCTCGCGCTGCGAAACGCCGAGAGCTTCGAGGAGCGGTCGCGGCAGGCGCGGATCCAGCGTGCGTTCTACGACATCGCCTCGGTCCTCGCGACTCCGATCTCGCACGCGGAGACGATGCGCGCCGTCGCGCGGGCTGCGACCGAGGCGCTCGACGGGTCGTCGGCGGCGCTTCTGCTGCCGACGGAGGAGGCGTTCGAGCTCGCGGCGGGCTACGACCTCCCGAGACCTCTGGCGACCTTCCTCCGGCAGGCTGCGGGCCGCGCTGCCGAGCCGCTCGCCACCTGCGCCCGCTCGCGCAGCGTCCTCGCCGCGCCCGCGCTCGCCGACGACGACCGCTTTGCCGGCGAGTGGCAGCAGGCGACGAGGTCGGCGCACTACGAGTCGCTGCTCGCGGTCCCCGTGGAAGCGCCAGGCGGGCAAGGTGGCCTGGCGATCGTCTTCTTCGCCGAGAAGCGCCGCTTCAGCGACTACGACCTGGAGCTCGCGCGAAATCTCGCCGGCGCAGCCCGCGGGGCGCTGGAGCGGAGCGAGCTGTTCGAGAGCGAGCGTCGCGCGCGCGGGCTCGCGCAGCAGCTTGCGCGGACCGGCGGGCTCCTGTCGACCGAGCTCGATCCGGCAGCCGTCCTGGACGAGATCGTGGCGCAGGCGCCGCTGCTCCTCGGCGCCGACGCGGCCGTGGTGCGGTTGCTGCAGGAAGACGAGCTCGTCGTCAGCGCCGCGCGCGGCGAAGTGCCCGACGACCTGCTCGACTCGAGGGGGCCGTCCACGGGCTGGGCGGCCGGCGACGTGGTGCAGATGCGTGCCCCCGTCGCGGTCGGCGATGTCGGCGAGAGCGGTCCCACTGCGGGCGCCGACCCGGCGCTCGCGTCGGGCTACCGGGCCTTTCTCGCGGTGCCCCTCGTCGGTGCGGAGGAGGCCGTACAGGGCGTTCTCTCCGTTTACGCGCGGCGGGCGCGGTGGTGGCGGCAGGACGAGATCGAGGCTCTCGGCGCCCTGGCCGCGAACGCGGCAGTCGCGCTCTCCGGGGCCGAGCTGTACCAGCGCGTCGCGCTGGAGAAGGAGCGGAGCGTCGCGATTCTCGCAAACATCGCGGACGGAATCGTCGCGGTCGATCGCGAGGGGCGCGTCGTGCTCTGGAACGAGGCGGCGGAGCGGATCACGGGCGTGCGTGCGGCGGACGCGCTCGGGCGTACGACGCAGCAGGTCCTCCAGCGGACGCTCGAGTCGGACGACGACGAGCTCGGTGATCGGCTCTTCTCGATCCAGCGCGACGGCGACGACGTCTGGCTCTCGCTGACGCAGGCGGTCATGCGCGATCCCGCCGGAGCCGTCGCGGGCCGAATCTTCGCCTTCAGGGACATCTCCACGGAGCGCGTGGTCGAGCAGATGAAGTCCGACTTCGTCACCGCCGTCTCGCACGAGCTGCGGACGCCGCTGACGTCCATCTACGGTTTCGCGGAGACGCTCCTGCGCCAGGACGTGCTCTTCGGCGAGGAGGAGCGTCGCACGTTCCTCGGCTACATCGCGTCGGAGTCGGAGCGGCTCACGGGCATCGTCGATCAGCTGCTGAACGTGGCGCGGCTCGACACCGGGGATCTCCAGGTCAACCTCGCGCCGGTCGACATCCGGCCGATCGTCTCGGAGGTCGTCAGGGCTGCTGAGCAGTCGGGGAGCGGCACCGGCCACCGATTCGTGGTCGAGCTGCCGGATGAACCGCTCGGGGCGGAGGCCGACGGCGAGAAGCTGCGCCAGGTTCTGGGGAACCTCGTCGACAACGCGGTCAAGTTCTCGCCGGACGGAGGAACCGTGACGGTGCTCGCCCGCCGTGCGGACGACCGGGTCGAGGTGCGCGTAGTCGACGAGGGGATCGGGATTCCCGAAGAGGAGCAGCGCCGGATCTTCACCCGGTTCTATCGAGGAGAGTCGGTGACGCGGGATCCGGGCGCGAGCGGGACCGGGCTCGGCCTCTTCATCGCCCGCGGGCTCGTGAACGAGATGAACGGCAGCATGTGGGTCGACTCGCGCGAAGGCACGGGGTCGACGTTCGGCTTCGACTTGGCCCCGGCGCGCGAGGCGGCGCTGAGCGCGATGGAGTGAGGGTGCGCGCGAGGGGGTATAGCCGCAGCGTCGAACCGAACGTGTGCCAGTGATGACCAGTGTGCTCGTAATCGACGATGAAGCGCCGATCCGCCTCCTTTGCCGGGTGAACCTCGAAGCAGAGGGCATGAAGGTGCTCGAGGCGTCCAACGGAGACACCGGTCTCGACACGGCGCGCGAGGAGCGGCCGGACGTGATCCTGCTCGACGTGATGATGCCCGGCCGGAACGGCTGGGAGGTCGCCGAGGAGCTGCTCGCGGACGAGCGCACGAACGGCATCCCGATCGTCTTCCTCACGGCCCGAGCCGAGGTCAAGGATCGCGCGCGGGGGATCGACCTCGGCGGCGTCGACTACGTGACGAAGCCGTTCAATCCCGTGGAGCTCGCACCGCTCGTCCGGGATCTCGTCCAGCGGGTCGAGAGCGGCGAGCGCGACGATCTGCGACGCGAGAAGTTCGCCGAGCTGCGCGAGCTGCTCGAGCGGGACTAGCTAGCGGGGTTCGCTAGCCGGCGAAGTCGGCGGTGATCACGGTGGCGGTCGAGAAGCCGTCGAACGACCCCAGGGGCGTCGCGACGCCGATCCGCCGCAGGTTCCGGTCGAGGAGATTCACGCGGTGCGGCGGGCTTGCGAGCCACTGCGCCACGGCCGAATTCGCGCTCATGACGCCGCTGCCCCAGACGAGGTTTTCCGCGAAGAGCGAACCGCGGACGCGGAAGTTCTTCATGCGGCGGCCGAAGTCGCCGTGTGCGAAGTAGTGCCGCCGAAGCATGTCCCGCGAGTGCGATCGCGCGGCGCGGACGAGCCGGCGGTCGATCCGGAGCGTCGGGAGCAGATGAACGGTCCTCACCGCGTTGATCGCGACGATGAGGGCGGTCTCTCGCGGGGTGAGCGCGAGGGCTCCGCTGCTCGTCACTGGGCGAGCCGCACCGGGGCCGGCGAACAAGGCAACCAGGGCGACAACGCAAACGGATGCTGCGGCCGTCCGCATGCGAAGGGCGCAGTTGTAGCACCCTTACACGACGGAATTCAACCCCAGATGTGTCGAAACCTGTCTACCTGGCGCTTTGAGCGAGGAAAATTGCCGCGAGGACGACCGCTCCCCCGACGAGCTGCACGGCCGTCAGCGACTCGTCGAGCCAGGCATACGCCACGATGGTCGCGAGCACGGGTTCCAGCATCGCCACGATCGCCGCACGGGTCGCGGGGATGTGACGCAACGCGCCGACGAGGAGCCCGAACGGGACGATCGTGCCCAGGAGGATCATCCAGCCCATCAGCACCCAGACCGGCAGGTGCAGGGACGACAGATTCCCGTGGAGCGAGACGTGCGCGCCGATCACTCCGCCCGGGAACGTCCACCAGGGCTGCACGCACGCCCAGACGATCGAGGCGAACAGGAAGCCGAAGCAGACAAGGGAGACCGGGTCGCGCTCCCCGACGCCATGCTCGGCGAGCAGCAGGTAGAGCGCGTAGGCACAGGCGCCCGCGAGCGCCGCGCCGACGCCGACGGTGTCGAGGCTGACGCCGCTCCAGAGCTCGACGACCAGCGCGAGGCCGACGACGGCCAGCGTGAGCGCGACCCAGATCCGCTTCCGAACGGGTTGACGTAGGACGAAGCGCGCCCACAACGCGACCAGCACGGGGGCGAGGTACTCGATCAGGAGCGCGATGCCTATCGCTAGGCGGTGGATCGCAAGGAAGTAGAACCACTGCACGAGCGCGAGCCCGGCGGCGCCGAAGAGCACCAGGTACGGGAGCTCCTTGCGCCGCAGCCGGAGGCTTTCGGGTCGGGCCAGCGCGAGCACCAGCGCGAGCAGGGCGAAGGCGCCGGTCGAGCGGATCTCGGCGAGCCGTTCGGAGGAGAGGTCGGAGGTGAGGATCACCTTCGAGACGGTGCCGTTGACTGCCCACAGGGTGGCCGCCGCCGTGACCATCGCGTAGCCGAGGAGCGGCCGTTGATCGGGCCGGGACGCGACAGGCACGAAAACCGGCTCGGCCACGGCGCGCGAGGCTACCAACGGAGGCCGGGCTAGACTCGGTGCAGGCTCGGGGCGTAGCGCAGCCTGGTAGCGCACCCGCTTTGGGAGCGGGAGGTCGCCGGTTCGAATCCGGCCGCCCCGACTACTCCGGCCAGACCGGCGCGGCCGCCCAGCGCTCCAAGCGGTCGACGGCCCGCTCCAGCTCCGCAGCAGCAAGGCGGTACGGCTCGGCATAGGCGACCTGCTCGACGAGCGGCGCCGGGTCCTGTTCGTCGAGCGCGTTCAAGACGTAGCGGATCGGGAGTCCGTGCGCGACGACGAGGATCGTCGCCTCCGGCCGGGCCAGGACCGTCCGATACGCGCTCGCATAGCGGAGGACGGTGCCGCTTCGACTCTCGCCGCCGCCGGGTGCCTCGACCGTCGGCTCGTTCTCCGAGGCCCAGGCGCGGTAGTCGACGAGAGTGCCGCCCTCGAAGCCCCCGAAGCGGACGTCGTTGAACCCAGGCACGACGAGCCGCGGAACCTCGCGGCCGGCGAGCGCGATCTCCGCGGTCTGCCGCGCGCGCTCGAACTCGCTCGTGACGACCAGATCGAGCTGCGTGCCCGCGAGGAGCTCGCCCAGACGGCGGGCCTGTTGCTCCCCTGTGGGCGTCAAGGCACAGGCCGTCGCGGGGTCGCCGTTCACCGTGCCGACGACGCTCAGCTCGCTCTCTCCGTGGCGGGCGAGGATCACTTCGTCCATCGCGCCTCCCGGAGCACGAGCGCCGATTCCTCGCGGCGCATGAAGCGGACGAAGTAGACGGCGAAGGCGCTGAAGAAGACGATCGCCTCCTCGACCGCCATCGTCAGGCCTGCAAGCTGCTGGTCTTCGAGCGCCGTCAGGCCCCAGAGCCGTGGTGCGTGCTCGTACGTCTCGTAGACGGCGTTTGGGATCAGGGCGAGCAGAAGTCCGAGCGGGCTGCAGAGGACGAACGCGGCGAAGAGGTACGCGGCCGCGGCGCCGGGCGCGAGGGCGCCGGTCAGTACGGGCCACCAGAGCAGGACGCCGGTCACGAAATAGGTCAGGTGCTCAACGTGGAGCAGCGTCTCCGGGCGGCGCAGCGCCGCGTCGTACGCGGCCGGCAGGTGCCAGGCGTAGTAGGTGACCAGCCAGAGTGGGAGCGCGACGAACGGGTGGGTCAGGGTGCGGATGAGCCCGAACCGGCGCGCCGCGGCCGCCGCGGCCGGCGGGATGCCGAGGACGACGAGCGCCGGGGTCCACTCGGCGAGCGCGACGTTCTGCAGGAGATGGGCGGTCAGGAGGTAGTGCAGCGCGAGGTTCTCGACGGGCGTCACGAAGACGGCGAGAACGACCGTCAGTCCCAACAGGAAGCAGGCGATCCGCCACCCGGGCGCCGGGTACCGGCGGAGGAGCAGCGCGTAGGCCAGCGCCAGCAGCGGCACGAGCACGACCGCCTCCGCGTGGAGGCTCCACGTGTACGGATGCACGCCGCTACGCTAGATGCCCCTCCCCCGCGGGCGTAGCTCAATGGTAGAGCCCCAGCCTTCCAAGCTGGTTATGCGGGTTCGATTCCCGCCGCCCGCTCTGTCCGCGTCCCCGGCGGCCCCGGCGAATCCGGCCGTGCCCCGACGTCGGACACCGTTGCGCGCGAGTGCCCCGTTCGTCACCAAACGGTGACGCGTCGTTTGCTTGTGCGGGGTCGGAGCCGCCAAGCAGGCCCCACCGCCGTGTCGGACACGGTGACGGGGGCGTGCCGAACCACGCGCGCAGACGAAACAGACGGGCGTCAGCGGGGCTCGTCCGCAAGCGGCTCGAGGGCCGCTGCGGTTGGTTCCAGCTCGCCCGACTCGAGCTTCGCCACGATCTCCCGCGCCAGGGCCCGGGCCTCGCTGTCCTGTTCGGCCCCGAGGACGGTGTTGACCGCCGCGAGGTGCTCGGAGCCGTCGAAGAGCTCGATGTCGACCGTGTCGAGCTCGCGGCGCGGGATGTACGAATCCTCGGGAACTCCGATCCGGACCTGGACCGAGCGTCCGTCCGGCAGGTTCGCGGTCAGCTGGACAGGCGCGCCGCGGAGGCTCATCGGGGTCGCATTCTCACCGCACGTCCAACCGTAAACGTCCGATCCGCCCGCGATCCTGTCCCCGTGGTGCCCGAGCGGCTCGTCCGCTTTCCCGTGCGCACGATTCTGACGTCGCTCGCGACGATCATCGCCGTCGTCGTCGCGCTCGAGGTGATCTGGATCTCGCGCCACGTGATCACGTGGATCCTGATCTCGGTCTTCCTCGCGCTCGCGATGAACCCCGCGGTCGAGTTCTTCCAACGGCGCGGCATTCGCCGCCGTGGCCTCGCCGCGGGGATCACCTTCGTCCTCGTCCTCGCCTCCCTCGCCGCGATCGGCGCGCTCTTCGTGCCGACGGTCGTCAATCAGGTGAGCGACTTCGTCGGGAAGGTGCCCGATTACGTCAAGGACATCACCGAAGGGCGGGGCCGGCTCGGCTTCCTCGAGACGAAGTACCACCTCCCGGAGAAGATCCGCGACGCGGTCAACAAGGGAGGCGCGGCGAAAGTGCTCGGTCTCTCCGGCGCAGCCCTGTCCATCACGAAGAGCGTGATCACGATCGTCGTCGGCACGATCACGATCATCTTCCTCACCTTCTTCATGCTGCTCGAGGGGCCAAAGTGGGTGGAGCGCTTCTACAGCCTCCTGCCCGACGAGTCGCGGCCGCGCTGGGAGAACGTCGGCCGCCAGATCTACCGCACGGTCGGCGGCTACGTCACCGGCAACCTGGCGATCAGCCTGATCGCGGGGATCTCGTCGACGGTGGTGCTCCTCATCCTGGGCGTCCCCTACGCGGTCGCGCTCGGGGTGCTCGTCGCGATCCTCGACTTGATCCCGCTGGCCGGGGCGACGCTGGCCCTGATCGCCGTCGACACCGTCGCCTTCCTCCACTCGATCCCAGCCGGGATCATCGTCTTCGTCTTCTTCATCGTCTACCAGCAGATCGAGAACCACCTGCTGCAGCCGCTCGTCTACGGGCGCACGGTGCAACTCTCGCCCCTTGTCGTCCTGATCGCCGTCCTGATCGGGGCCGAGCTGGCCGGCATTCTCGGCGCCCTCGGCGCGATTCCGGTCGCCGGAGCGCTCCAGGTTCTGATCGTCGACTGGCTGAACCATCGCCGCGGGCCGCCGGTCGAGGCTGCGGCCGCCATCCCCCAAACGGGGGAGTCCTAACGGGGGAGCGCGGCCGATGTCTGGAGCGTGCACCCACTACTTGCGACGCTTACGGCGGCCGCAATCGGCTTCGCCCCGAGCAATCACGCCCCTTCTGGGTACGCCGCCCAGAAGAGCTCGAAGAGCCCCGCAGCCGCGCACATCCGGCTCTCGGCCCTCGAGTCGCAGCTCCTTGGGCAGATCAACGGCGTCCGGGCGCGCCGCGGGTTGAGGCCCTTCCGTTTCTCGAAGCGTCTGGCGGCCGCCGCGGAGCAGCACTCGACGTCGATGGCCCAGAAGGGCTACTTCAGCCACGACTCAGCGAACGGCAACTCGTTCTGGAAGCGCATAGCGAGCTTCTACGGATACCGCGGCTACCGGAGCTGGTCGGTGGGCGAGAACCTCCTCTGGTCGTCGCCTGAGGTCACGCCCGCGGGCGGCTTGCGGATGTGGATGACGAGCCCCGAGCACCGCGCGAACCTCCTCGACCGCAACTGGAGAGAGATCGGCCTCTCGGCCGTCCACGCGGCAAGCGCGCCGGGCGTCTACGGGGGCGACGAGGTGACGATCGTCACCGCGGATTTCGGCGTCCGCTACTGATCGGCGGCGCTACGCTTCGACGCGAGCGCCTGTAGCTCAGCGGAAGAGCGACGGCCTTCTAAGCCGTTTGTCGCAGGTTCGAATCCTGCCAGGCGCATGGCCGGTTTCTCTTGTGGCCCCGATGGGGAGGAGCCCCGCCGTGGGCATCATCCTCGGCCTCATCGTCATGGCCGTCGGCGCGATCCTGGCGTGGGGCGTGACGTCGAACGGCGGCAGCGTCGACCTCGACGTGGTCGGAGTCGTGCTGCTCGTCGTCGGGTTCATCCTGTTCCTGATCTCGCTCGTGCTCTGGCGTACCTGGTGGGGCGCCGGCTTCTGGGGCTGGGGACCAGGCCCGGGGCCCTACGACGAGGGCGCCGTCGTGAGGCGCCGCTCCTACCGGCCGACGAGGCGGCGGACGACGTACGTCGAGGAAGAGCCACCGGATCCGCCCTACTGATCCGAAACGACGACCGAGGGAGTCGACATGGCCGACGAGTTGCAGGGCAAGAAGATTGCGTTCATCGCGACGGAAGGGGTCGAGCAGGTCGAGCTGACCGAGCCGTGGAAAGCGGTCGAGCAGGCGGGGGGAACTCCGGAGCTGATCTCGATCGAGGACAAGGAATTCAACGCCTGGAAGCACTTCGACAAGGGCGACAGCTTCACACCGGACAAGACCGCGGAAGAGGCCCGGATCGAGGACTACGACGGTCTCGTCCTGCCAGGTGGAGTCGCCAATCCCGACCAGTTGCGCGGAGACGAGAACGTGGTTGCGTTCATCCGCGACTTCGCGGCGTCCGGCAAGCCGATCGGCGTCATCTGCCACGGGCCCTGGACCCTGATCGAAGCGGGGGTGGTCGACGGCCGCAGGATGACCTCCTGGCCGACGGTGCAGACCGACCTGCGCAACGCGGGCGCGAACTGGGTCGACGAGGAGGTCGTCGTCGATGCCGGCCTCGTGTCGAGCCGCAAGCCGGACGATCTGCCCGCCTTCAACGCGAAGATCGTCGAGGAATTCGCCGAGGGGCGCCACCAGGAGTCGGCGCAGAAAACACGAGAGGCGATCCAGAACTAGACCAACTGCGGTCCACCATCCAGACGGGCTGCCGTTCGTCTAACCCTGCGTGAAGCTCGCGCTGCTGCTCGTCCCGCTGGCCCTCCTCGCGGCGGGTTGCGGCGGGAGGAACGAGACCTTCGACACGGTGCCGCTCGAGCAGGTGGGGCCGCTCGGGAGCGGCGCCGACCAGGTGTGGTTCTACCCCTCCAAGGGGGAGCCGCGGTCCGTCGTGATCTTCCTGCACGGCTACGGCGGTGCACGCGAGGAGACGCCGGTCAACCACGTTCCGTGGCTGAAGCATCTCGCCGAGAACGGCAGCGACGTGATCTACCCTCGCTACGAGGTCGGCGGGTTGCCGGATCCGTTCCCGCACCTCGACGCCGGGGTCGAGGCCGCGATGAAGCGCCTGGGAAACCCGAAGGTGCCGACGATCGTGATCGGCTACTCGCGCGGGGCGAGGGTAGGGGTCGACTACGCCGCGATCCAGGCGGAGGACGGCAACGAGCCGAAGGCCGTCCTCGCCGTCTTTCCCGGGCTCAACTCCCCCGGCGAGCGGCTCGGCCCGTTGGACGCACTCGACTCGAACACGAAGATCGTGATGATGGTCGGCGACCGCGACACCGGCGTCGGCGGCGTGGGCGCGCGCGCAATTCTCGGGCGGCTGGCGCAGGCCGGTTTCCCCGCGGAGCGGATCGAGATCATCGGCGTCAAGTCGAACAAGCGCTTCTCCGCCACCCATCTCTCGGTGCTCGAATCGAGCCCCGGCGCGCGGGCTGCGTTCTGGAAGCCGGCCGACAGGCTGATCGACTCCGTTCGCTCGTCCTGAGGCGGGCTATCCTGTCCGGGCTGCGCGGTGGCGGTAGCTCAGTTGGTAGAGCCCCGGGTTGTGGTCCCGGTGGTCGGGGGTTCGAGTCCCCTCCGCCACCCCTCGTCTCACCGGCCCCGTAGCTCAGTGGATAGAGCGGCGGACTTCGAATCCGCGTGCGGAGGTTCGATTCCTCCCGGGGCCATTTGCAGCGGTTTGACTCGGCTGATCCGCTCCGCGGGGCAGGCGTGCCGGTGAGGTCGGAAGTGCAACGCGTTTGCACGCGCCGAGCGGTGGTAGAAGCGATGCAAACGAGGAAAGGGTTCCGATGGTCGGACGAACCAAGACGAAGGCGCTCAAGAAGAACGCGACGAGCAGCAAGGATCTCGCTGTCGCGCTCGCGAGAGATCGGAAGTTCCGGAAGCAGCTGCGCTCGGCCGCGCTCCACGGGAGCAAGGCCCGGCGCCGCGCGGTGCCGCGTGCCGGCGTGGCCGCGGTGGGAGCGCGGCTCGCCTCCGACAAGAAGCTGCGGCGCGAGCTGAAAGAGGCCGCGGACAGCCTGCAGCAGGCGTGGGACCGGGTCGAGAAGAAGCGGAGCCACAAGCTACGGAATGTGCTTGTCGCCCTCGGCCTCGGCGCCCTGGCGGCGAAGCTCTTCCGGTCGCGCGGGCAGGTGAGGGAGTCGCTGCTCGGCCTGGGCGGCACGTCGCCGCGGACGATCAGCGGCGAGATCGAGGTCGACGTGCCGGTCTCGACCGCCTACAACCAGTGGACGCAGTTCGAGGACTTCCCGCTCTTCATGGAGGGCGTCGAGCACGTGAAGCAGCTCGACGAAACGCGGCTGCACTGGGTTGCGACGGTCGGCGGGAAGCGCGCGGAGTGGGACGCGAAGATCCTCGAGCAGCACCCGGACCGGCAGATCAGCTGGATCAGCGAGGACGGCCGGAAGACGCGTGGCACGGTCAGCTTCGAGAACCGCGGGCCCGAGAAGGCGCGGATCCGGCTCTCGATGAGCTATCAGGCGGAGGGTCCGGTCGAAACCCTCGGTTCCGCCGCGGGCCTGGACGAGCGGCGCGTGCGGTCTGATCTCGAGCGGTTCAAGGAGTTGATCGAGTCGCGCGGGACCGAAAGCGGAGCCTGGCGCGGCGAGGTCTCGTCCGGCACGACGGAATAGGGAGCCCGAGAGGACGAAGAAGGGGGGCCGAACGGCCCCCTTTTCGCTTCCCGTGCGGCGGTGGCGCGCTACGCAGCGCGCTGTTCGCGCGTCAGTACCGACTCGACGGCGCGCAGGGCGACCTGCGTCTCGGCGAGGCCGGGCTCGCGGGTCGTCAGCCGCTGCAGGCCGAGGCCGGGGAGCAGCAGCGCACGGGCCACCCACCGCCTCGATCCCTCGACGACCAGCCAGAGCTCCATCGTCAGCCCGAGCGAGAGGACGACCACTGCCGCCGATGCATACACGGTCGGCGCGAACGGCCAGACCCGCTCGATCCCTGCCGCAATCGGAAAGACGAGGGCCGCGAAGTTCGTGCCGCACCGCGAGGCGAAGCGCGTCGGGCGAACGAAACCGCGCCACGTCGCCGCAAGGCGACGCTCCTCGGCTGCGGCGATCGCCCGGTGCTCGGCGCCATGAAGTGCGAGCGTCCGGCCGCGGAGCAGCCACCCGACCAGCGCGAGCGTCAGCGCGAGGCCGGCGGCGAGCGACCAGGGGTGGGGAAGGAACGCGAAGCCGAGCGGGCCGACGACCGCAAGCACGAGCAACACCCGCTCGCGCGGCTTCGCAACGCCGTCGCGGCGAACGAGCGGCGACAACGACAGCGACAGCCGGACGAGCCCGCGGAGGAGCGGCACCCTTCTGAGCAAGCCACGCGCCTGGGGCATCATGCCCTCGCGCAGAGTCCCGTCGATGCCCGCGAACGCCCAGAAGCGCTCGCTCACGATCGTCACGCCGTCGGGCCTGGCCATGCCGCCGAGGCGCGGAAGCGCCGAGGCGCGATCGAACCCTGACAACGCGGTCGCTTCCACAACCGCAGATTGCCTAACGCGAGGCCGCCCGGCAATGGGCCGGGCGGCCTAGATGCCAAAGATGGGAGACCTACCAGCGCCCGCGCGAGAAGAAGCCGAGCAGCGCGAGCACGAGAACGATGATCAGGATGATCCACAGAATGCTCAATGCGGTCACCTCCTTCGTGGTGTAGAGAGGTACGTCTACAACGGCGTTACGGGGCGGAAAGTTTCGCCTTCCCCGCGCCGAAGCCTCGTTGAGCGGCGTTTTTGCTCCTGTGTTCCTGGGGAGAGAGTGGGCGTGCCGCGCGCAATCTGGAGCGGAGCGATCACCTTCGGGCTCGTGAACGTGCCCGTGCGCATGTTCAGCGCGATCGAGGAGCACAAACTCCATTTCCACTGGATCCACGAAAAGGACGAGAGCCCGATCGGCTACCAGAAGATCTGCAAGCTCGAAGAGAAGCCGGTTTCAGACGACGAGATCGTGAAGGCGTTCGAGCTCAAGCGCGGCGAATACGTCTTCATGGAAGACGAGGATTTCGAAGCGGCACGCGTCGAGGGCTACAAGACGATCGACATCAGCGACTTCGTCCCCTACGAGCAGATCGACCCGGTCTACTTCGCGCGCACGTATTACCTGGGGCCCCAGGACGGCGGCGAGAAGGTCTACGCGTTGCTCGTGCGGGCGATGGAGGATTCCGGCCTGGCCGCGATCGCCAAGTACGTGATGCGCGACCGGCAGAACCTCGGCTGCCTCCGGATCCGCGACGGAGCGATCACCCTCGAGCAGATGTACTTCGCCGACGAGATCCGCGAGCCCGGGGAGGTCAAGCCGAAGAAGACGAGCATCTCGAAGGAGGAGCTCGCGATGGCCGAGCAGCTGATCGAGAACCTCGCCCGGGACTTCAAGCCCGAAAAGTACGAGGACACCTACCGGAAAGCGCTCCTCGCGGTCATCCGTGCGAAGCGAAAGGGCAAGGAGGTTCACCGCGCGCCGGAGACGGAGGAGGCGGCGCCGCCGGATCTCCTCGAAGCGCTCAGGGCCAGCGTCGCGGCCGCCGGAAAGGGGCAACGGCGCAGTCGCAGGCGGCCGTCGCGGAACGGGTCAGACGGCAGCCTCGCGGGGCTCTCGAAAGCCGAGCTCGACAAGCGCGCGAAGCGGGCGAAGATCCCCGGCAGATCGAAGATGTCGAAGGAGGAGCTGGTCGAGGCGCTGAGCGAGGCTGCCTGAGCAGAAGCACCTGAGCGTCGTCCCGGATCTCGAGGAGGAGCTCGACCGCCTCTACGCACTTCCGCTCGAGGAGTTCACACAGTCCCGGAACGATCTCGCGCGGCGGCTCTCGCGCGCGGGCCGCGGCGATGCCGCCGACGAGATCAAGAAGCTCGCCAAGCCGAGCGTCCCGGTCTGGACGGCGAATCAGCTCGCGCGGCGCGAGCCGGGAGAGGTGCGCGCCCTCCTCCGCTCGGCCGAGGAGCTGCGAAAGGCACAGCAGCGTGCCCTGAGCGGCAAAGGCGGGGCGGAGCTGCGGGAGCGCCTCGACGAACAGCGCAAGGCCGTCCGCGCGCTCGCCCGGCTCGGCCGCGACATCCTCGCGTCGGAGGGGCGTTCGGTCAGCGACGCGATCGTCGAGCGCATTGCGAAGACACTCGACGCCGCCGCGCTCGACGAGGGCTCGCGCTTTCTCCTGCGGGCCGGCCGCTTGACGGCCGAGCTCGAGCCTTCGGGCTTCGACGTCCTCGCCGGCATGACGCCGGCCAAGCGGGCCGGCCGCAGCGCGTCAACGGCGGCCCCAGGAGGCAAGCGAGAGCGGGTTGCCGGTGCCCGGCGTGCGGTTCAGGCGGCGCGGCAGGAGGCGCGAAAGCAGGCGCAGTCCGCCGCCGACGCGGAGCGCGAGGTCGAGCGCGCTGAGTCCGCGGCAGCGGCTGCACGCCGCGCCGCCCAGGAGGCGAGGGACCGCTCGGACGCCGCCGAGCAGGCGCTGTCGGAAGCGGAGGCCGCGCTGCGCGAGGCGCAGCGCGGCTGAGCGTCACTCGTCCTCTGGAGGCTCGTTGACCACGGGGTCGTTGGCGAGGTGGGCGGCGGTCTGCCGCTGCTCCTCCGCGACCTCGTCGGTCATCTCGTCGAACTTGTTCTCGTCCGAGAGCCGGCTCTCGCGTTCGCGATCTGCTTGATCTGTCATGGGCGGATGGTTCCCCCGCGCTCTACTCTGTAACACGGAGTCGCGGGCGTGGCGGAACTGGCAGACGCGACGGGTTTAGGACCCGTTGGGCGAAAGCCCTTGGAGGTTCGAGTCCTCTCGCCCGCACTCGCCGTTCTTGCGGCCGTGGCGGTGTGCGCACCGGGAGCGGCTAGCAACAGACTGTCACTAGGTTCGGGGTGGCGGACCGCGGCGCCGCTTCCCCAGGCCCGCACCGAGGTTGCCGGGGCGCGGCTCGGCGACGAGCTCGTCGTGATCGGCGGGTACCTCGCCGACGGGAGCAGCACCGGGCGGGTCGACGCCTACTCGCCGCGGACGAACCGCTGGCGCCGCCTGCCCAACCTGCCCGCGCGCGTGAACCATGCGATGGCGGCGGGCGCCGCCGGCCGCCTCTACGTCGTCGGCGGCTACGGCGCCGAGCGGCGTGCCTACGTGTTCACACGCGGGCGATGGCGGCGGCTGCGCGACCTGCCCGCCCCCCGCGCCGCCGCCGGCGCGGCCGTCGTGGGCGGGAAGCTCTACGTCGCAGGCGGCATCGGCGCGCCCGGGCGGCTGGCGCCCCGGATGCTGGCGCTCGACCTTCGGCGCGGGCGTTGGTCGTTCGCGCCCGGCCCGACGCAGCGCGAGCATCTGGCCGTCACCGCGCTCGGCGGACGGCTGTACGCGGTCGCCGGCCGCTCGGGCGGCACCAACTTCGACTTCTTCGAGGCCTACTCACCGCGGAACCGCCGCTGGACGAAGCTGCCCGCGATTCCCGACCCGCGCGGGGGCACCGGCGCCACCGCGGTGGGCGGCCGGATCGTCTCGGTCGGCGGCGAGGAGGCCGCGGGGACGATCGCGCCCGTGTACGCGTACAGCCTCGCGCGCCGCCGCTGGGCGCGGCTCGCCGACATGAAGACCCCGCGGCACGGCCTCGCCGTCCTCCCGTACCGGGGGCGCGTCTACGCGATCGCCGGAGGGCCGCAGCCGGGCTTGCACGTCAGCCCGGCGAACGAGTACCTGCCGCTCGCGGGCTGAGCCGCTCGGCGGCCCGGGCCAGCGCCTCGTCGGTGAAGAGGACGGGCGCCGCGTTCGGGACATCGTGCACCGGAGCGTCGAGGTCGTCCGAGCCGGCGGCGGCGTTGAGGGCGTAGCGGATCGGGATCTCGTGGCAGACGACGAGGGCACGTTCGTGCGGACCCCCGAGGAGCTCGCGGAACGCCTCTCCGTAGCGCGCGGCGGCCTCGTCGAGGCTCTCGCCTCCCGGGAACCGGTCGCTTCGTCGATGCGCCCGCTTCCACGCCCGGTAGTCGCCCACCGTCGAGCCCTCGAGCTCGCCGATGCGGACGTCGTCGAACAGGGACGCTTCGAGCAGTGGTACGTCTCGTCCCTCGAGGGCGATCCGAGCGGTCTCGATGGTGCGGTGAAAGCGGGTGTGGAAGCAGGCGTCGAGAGGCAGCTCCCGCAGCTCGACGCCGAGCAGCCGAGCCTGCTCGCGTCCGTGATCGGTGAGCGGCGCCGGAATCGCCGGGTCGCCGTTGATCCGGTTCTCGTGATTCAGGGTCGACTCGGCATGGCGCGCGAGGACGAACAGTCGCACGCGGCGACCCTAGCTGCGGACGGGAGCCGACACCCCTTTGCTTGAATGGTCGAATGGCTGTCCGGGTCGAGGAGCTCGCGGGGAACAAGGTGCGGCTGACGGTCGACGTGCCCCGCGAGGACCTGCACCACGCGGTCGAGCACGCGACCGCGGACCTCGCGGGCACCGTCAAGATCCCCGGCTTTCGCGCGGGCAAAGTGCCGCCCCAGGTCCTGAGGACGCGGATCGGGCAGGAGCGCCTGATGACCGAGGCGGTCGAGAGCCATATCGGCGGCTGGTTCTGGAACGCCGCGACGACGACGCGCATCCGGCCGATCGCCCAGCCCCAGTACGACTACGAGCTCCCTGCGTCGGAGGACGCCGACTTCAGCTTCACGGCGACGGTCGACGTGCAGCCGAAGCCCGAGCTCGCCGACTGGAGCGAGATCGAGGTTCCCTACGTCGAGGCCGAGGTGCCGCCGGAGCTCGTCGACCAGGAGATCGAGGTGCTGCGCGAGAGCGTCGCGGACCTTGCGCCGGTCGACGGCCGTCCCGCCCAGACCGGCGACGTCGTCGTCGTCGACGCGGTCGAGGAATCCGGCGACGCACAGCGCGACCTCGTGCTGGAGCTCGGCTCCGGCCGGCTGCTCGAAGAGGTGGAACGCGCGCTGACGGGAGCTGCCGCGGGCGAGACGCGCAAGGTCGAGTACCCGCTTCCCGACGGCGCCGCGCGGACCGTCGAGGTGACCGTCAAGGAGGTCAAGGAGAAGGTTCTGCCGCCGGCGGATGACGAGCTGGCGCGCGCCGCGAGCGAGTTCGACACGCTCGAGGAGCTCCGCAGCAGCATCGAGATCGGTTTCCGCGAGCAGCTCGAGGACGAGCTCGACTCGGCGTTCCGAGCCGAGGCCGTCGACCGCCTCGTCGACGCCTCGAACGCGACGGCCTCGGGCCCGCTGGTCGAGGCGCGGGCCCGCGAGCTGCTGAACAGCCTGGGCCGTTCGCTCGATCGCCGCGGCGTCAGCGCGGACATGTACCTCCAGCTGACCGGCCAGACGCCCGAGCAGCTCGCCGCCGGCGTGCGCGAGGAGGCGGCGCGCTCGGTTGCGCGCGAGCTGGTGCTCGAGACCGCGGCCGACGAGCTCGGTATCGAGGTGGGAGACGAGGAGGTCGACGAGCTGATCCGCGAGCAGGCCGAGCTGGCGAACGAGGATCCAAACGAGGTCGCCCAGCAGGTCCGCGAGAGCGACAGGTTCGAGACCCTCCGCGCGGACCTGCGCCTGAAGCAGGCGCTCGACCGGATCGTCGCCGAGGTCAAGCGGATCTCGCCCGATCTCGCGGATGCGCGCGACAAGCTCTGGACTCCCGAAAAGGAAACCGCCCCGACCGAGACGAAAATCTGGACCCCCGCAAGCAAGGAGCCTGCATGAGCCCGTTGATTCCCATGGTCGTCGAGCAGACCTCGCGAGGCGAGCGCGCGTTCGACATCTACTCGCGCCTGCTGAACGAGCGCATCGTCTTTCTCGGCACCCCGGTCGACGATCAGATCGCGAACCTGATCATCGCCCAGCTGCTCCACCTCGAGTCCGAGGATCCCGACAAGGACATCTCGATCTACATCAACTCGCCGGGCGGCTCCGTCTACCACGGGCTCGCGATCTACGACACGATGCAGTTCATCAAGCCCGACGTGCAGACGATCTGCGTCGGGACCGCGATGTCGATGGGCGCGCTGCTCCTTGCCGGCGGGACGAAAGGGAAGCGGATGGCCTTGCCGAACTCGAAGATCCTCATCCACCAGGTCTGGGGTGGCTTCCAGGGACAGGCCACGGACATCGAGATCCACGCACGCGAGACGATCGCCCTGAAGCGGACGCTCGAGGAGATCATGTCCGAGCACACCGGGCAGCCCCTCGATCGGGTGTCAAAGGACATGGAACGCGATTACTTCATGACGCCACAAGAAGCCCAGGAGTACGGCATCATCGACAACGTCATCGTCCACCGCGACGGCGCCCGCCCCTAGCGGACGGGTCGATTCCGGAGTAAAAGGAGAACCGTGGCCAGAGCGACAGACGGCAACGAGCAGCTTCTGTGCAGCTTCTGTGGGAAGTCGCAGCGCCAGGTCAAGAAGCTGATCGCCGGCCCCGGCGTCTACATCTGCGACGAGTGCATCGACCTTTGCAACGAGATCATCGACGAGGAGCTCACCGCTCCGGCGACGCTCGATCTCGAGAACCTGCCCAAGCCGAAGGACATCTACGACGTCCTCAACGACTACGTCGTCTCGCAGGAGGAGGCGAAGCGGACGCTCTCGGTGGCGGTCTACAACCACTACAAGCGCGTCCAGATGGTCAACGAGGACGGCGACGTCGAGCTGCAGAAGTCGAACATCCTCTTGCTCGGGCCGACCGGCTGCGGCAAGACGCTCCTCGCGCAGACGCTCGCCCGGATCCTCAACGTTCCGTTCGCCATCGCCGACGCCACGGCGCTGACCGAGGCGGGCTACGTCGGCGAGGACGTCGAGAACATCCTCCTGAAGCTGATCCAGGCCGCGGACTTCGACATCAAGAAGGCCGAGACAGGGATCATCTACATCGACGAGGTCGACAAGATCGCGCGGAAGGCGGACAACCCGTCGATCACCCGCGACGTCTCCGGCGAGGGCGTGCAGCAGGCGCTCCTGAAGATCCTCGAAGGAACCGTCGCCTCGGTGCCGCCCCAGGGCGGGCGCAAGCACCCGCACCAGGAGTTCCTCTCGATCGACACGACGAACATCCTCTTCATCTGCGGTGGGGCGTTCGCCGACCTCGACAAGATCATCGCGAAGCGGATCGGCAAGAACGCCGTCGGCTTCGGCGCGGACATCCGGTCGAAGAACTCGAACGAGTCCTCGGAGCTGCTCGCGCAGGTGATGCCGGAGGATCTTCTCTCGTACGGGCTGATCCCCGAGTTCATCGGGCGGCTGCCGGTCGTCTCGGCCGTGCACCAGCTGCAGCGCGAGGACCTCGTCCAGATCCTCACGGAACCGAAGAACGCCCTCACCAAGCAGTACCAGCGGTTCTTCGGCTACGACAACATCGAGCTCGTCTTCACCGACGACGCTCTGTGGGAGATCTCGGACAAGGCGCTCGAGCGCGAGACGGGCGCGCGCGGTCTGCGGTCGATCATCGAGGCCGCCCTCCTCGACGTGATGTTCGAGCTGCCCTCGCGCAACGACGTCGTCAAGTGCGCGATCACGAAGGAGACGATCGAGCGCGGCCTGAAGCCGACGCTCGTCACCTCCGGCGCGGCGGCGGACGACGAGCCCGAAGAACTGGCCGAAGAGACAGCCTAGGCCGTTTCCGGTTCCGGTTCCCGTGTCCGCGCGGGCGCGCGGATCGCGTGCACGCTCGGCTGCGCGAAGACGATCGCCTCGGTGACCGCGATCACACCGACGGCGACGAGCAGCGTCTCTCGGACGCCGATGCCCGCCGCCACGGGGCCGGCGAGCGCCGCGCCCAGCGGCCCGAGCACGAACGAGCCGAACGCGTCGTAGGAGCTGACGCGCGACATCGACTCGGCGGGCACCTGCTGCTGGAAGACGGTGAACCAGAGCGCCAGATGGACCGCGAGGCCGATCCCGGCGACGGCCGAGCAGAGCACGAGCGCCCAAAGCGGCAGGCCCAGTGCCAGCCCGAGCGGCTGGAGGATGATCGCCCATGCGGCCATGCACGACGCCGCCAGTGGCTTCCGCGGCCGGATCCGGAGCGCCACGAGGCCGCCGAGGAGCGATCCGACGCTGAAGCCCGTCGTCATCGCGGCCCAGGCGGGCGCCCCGCCGAGGTCCTGCTTCGCAACGACCGGCCCCAGCACGAAGTAACTGGAGAACGCGAAGTTGCCGAGGCCGAAGAAGACGATGGTCGTCCACAGCCACGTCTGGCGGCGGAACTCCCCCCAGCCCTCGCGCAGCTCGTGGATGAACGGCTTCGACTCGATCACGTCGGCTCGGCCGGGGAGCCGGAGCGGGAAGAGCAGCGCGGCGGCTGCTGCGAACGTGCCCGCGTCGACGAGCAGGGCCGCTCCGGGGCTGCCGATCGCGACGAGCGCGCCCCCGAGCGCCGGGCCGATGATCCGCGAGCCGTTCTGCGAAAGGCCGAGAAGCGCGTTCGCGTCCTGCAGTCGCGCCGGGCTGATGGTCACCGGGATCAGCCCCATCGAGGCCGGGATCACGAAGCCGTCCGCCAGCCCGTAGACGATCTGGAGGACGACGAGCAGCCAGACGGTGGCATGCCCCGTCAGGACGAACATCCCCGTCGCCGTCTGCGCGGCGCCCATCACCACGGCCGCTGCGATCAGGATCACCTGACGCGGGAGCCGGTCGGCCCAGACGCCCGCGGCGAGGACGATCCCGGCGTTCGCGACCTGGCGCGCCGCGAGCACGAGCCCGAGTGAGATCGGCGAGTCCGAGACCTGCAGGACTGCGAACGCGAGGGCGACGTTGGAGATCCCGTCGCCGACTCCCGAGATCGTCGTGCTCGAGAAGAGGAGGCGGAAGTTTCGCTCGGCGAGCGCTCCGAGGGGAAGGCTCATGCGAGGGAATCTACGATGGGCCCATGGAGCCGCGGTACGACCCGCACGGCGTCGAGGAGCGCTGGCAGCGGACGTGGGAGCAGGAAGGCCTGTACAACGCGGAGGCGGACGACCCGCGGCCGCCGTACACGATCTGCTTTCCGCCCCCGAACGTGACCGGGGAGCTGCACCTCGGCCACGCCCTCAACGGCTCGATCCAGGACGCCCTGATCCGTTGGCACCGGATGCGCGGCTTCAACACGCTCTTCCAGCCTGGGTACGACCACGCCGGCATCTCCACCCAGAACGTGATCGAGAAGCAGCTCGCGGAGGAGGGCAAGACCAGGCACGACATCGGCCGCGAGGCGTTTGTCGAGCGCACCTGGGCCTGGCTCGAGGCGACGGGCCGTACCATCTTCGAGCAGCTGCGAAAGCTCGGCGCGTCGATGGATTACCGCCGCGAGCGCTTCACGATGGACGAGGGGTACATCAGGGCGGTGATGCGCTTCTTCGTCCACCTCTACGAGCGCGGCTGGATCTACCGGGACAACCGGATCATCAACTGGTGCCCGTTCCACGAGTCGTCGCTCTCCGACCTCGAGCTGATCCACGACGACGTGGACGACACGATCTTCTACATCGGGTACCCGTTCGCAGCGGGCGGCGAAGGGGTGACGATCGCGACCGTTCGGCCGGCGACGATCCTCGCCGACGTCGCGGTGGCCGTGCATCCCGACGACGAGCGCTACCGCGACCTCGTCGGCCGGGAGGTCGTGGTCCCGTACGTGGAGCGCCGCGTGCCGGTGATCGCGGACGAACGCGTCGAGCCGGAGTTCGGGACCGGCGCGCTGAAGGTCACGCCGGGCCACGATCCGACGGACTTCGAGATCGGGCGCGCCCACGGCCTCCCGGAGCCGGCGGTGATCGGGCCCGACGGGAGGATGAACGAGCGAGCGGGCGATCTCGCCGGCTTGACCCAGGAGGAGGCGGGCGAGCGGGTCATCGCCTGGTGCCGCGAGCGGGGTCTGCTCGAGAAGCAGGAGCCGTATCGCCACGCGGTCGCACGTTGCGAGCGCTGCAAGAGCAGGATCGAGCCCCTGATCTCGCTCCAGTGGTGGTGCGCGATGGACGAGCTCAAGCGCCCCGCACTCGAGGCCCTCCGCGAACGGCGCGTCGTCTACCACCCGGAATCGCAGCACCGCTTCGCGATTGAGTCGCTCGAGACGGCGCCGGACTGGAACATCTCCCGCCAGCTCTGGTGGGGCCATCAGCTTCCGGTGTGGTACTGCCCCGACGGGCACGTGACCGTGGTCGAGACCGATCCGGACGCATGCGGCGATTGCGGCGCGACGGAGTTGACGCGCGAGGAGGACGTGCTCGACACGTGGTTCTCGTCCGCGCTCTGGCCGCTCGCGACGCTCGGCTGGCCCGACGGCACGCCCGAGCTGCGCACGTTCTATCCGGGCGACGTCTCAGTGACCGCGCGCGAGATCATTCGCCTCTGGGAGAACCGGATGATTTTCGCCGGCCTCGAGCTGCTGGGTGACGTGCCGTTCACCGACGTGATCATCACCTCCACGATCCTCGCTCCGGACAAGCGCCGGATGTCCAAGAGCCTCGGCACGGGGATCGACCCGCGCGAGGTGATCTCCCAGCACGGGGCGGACGCGACCCGGTACGGCCTGCTCAAGATCTCGTCGACGCAGGACGTCGCGTTCTCCTACGGGGCGATCGAGGAGGGACGCAAGCTCGCGAACAAGCTCTGGAATGCGAGCCGCCTCCTGCTCCAGGCAGGCGAGGGGGACGAGGTGGCATTGCGGCCACGAGACGTCGAGGAGCGCTGGATCCTCGCGCGGATCGATTCCGTTCGCGCGACGGTCGAGGAGGATCTCTCCGCGTTCGACTTCTCGCACGTGGCGCACTCGCTCTACCGGCTCACGTTCGACGATTTCTGCGACTGGTACCTCGAGTCGATCAAGCCCCGGCTCTACGCGGGCGACGCCGACGCCCGGGCAACCGGGCTGGCGGCGCTCGAGCGCGTCCTGAAGCTCCTCCATCCCCTGATGCCGCACGTGACCGAGGAGATCTGGTCGCACCTCCCGGCACGCGCCACGAGGCTGATCGTCGCGCCGTGGCCCGAGGCCGACCCGGCGCATGCCGATGCCATCGATTCGCTCGAGCGTGTCCAGGACGCGGCCGGGATCTTCCGCCGCAGCGGCGTCCTCGTGAAGCTCGGAGACGACGAGAAGCGCATTTTCGACGCGGTCGTCAAGCCGGAGCGGGTCGCGGCGAACGGCAACGCCGCCGCGGAGATCGAACGCCTTCAGAAGGAGGTCGACCGCGCCGAGAAGATGCTCGCGAACGACCGCTTCGTGCAGAACGCAGCGCCTGACGTCGTCGAGGCCGAACGCGAGAAGCTCGCCCGCTACCGGCGTGAGCTCGATGCCCTCTCAGGCTGACTGGATCGCCGGGCTGTCGCCCTGGCCGGAGGAGTTCGGGCTCCGCAGGATCCGGGCCCTGCTCGCCCAGCTCGGGGAGCCGCAGCGCAAGTATCCGGCGATCCACGTCGTCGGCACGAACGGCAAGTCGACCGCGACCCGGCGCGCCGCCGCGCTCCTGGCGAGGGAGGGGCTGAGCGTCGGCGCCTACACGTCGCCCCACGTCCGCGGCTGGAGCGAGCGGATCCATGTCGACGGCGAGGACGCCGACTTCGAGGCCGCCGTCGAGCGGGTGCGCGCAGCCGCCGAACGGACCGGCGCGACGCAGTTCGAGGCCCTGACTGCGGCCGCCCTGGCGGAGTTCGCGGCGGCGCAAGTCGACGTCGCGGTCGTGGAGGCGGGCCTCGGCGGCCGGCTCGACGCGACGAACGTGCTCTCGGCCCGCGTGGTCGCGCTCACGAACGTGTCGCTCGAACACACAGACGTCCTGGGCGAGACGCGACCTGAGATCGCCCGCGAGAAGCTCGCGGTCGTCGGGGCCGGGGCGACGGTCGTCCTCGGCGAGGCGGAGTGGGAGCCGATCGCGCGCGAGCTGGGGGCCGCGGACGTGGTCTTCGCGGACGATGTCGGCCGCGTCGCTGCAGAGCGTTTCCTCGGTCGCACCCTCGGCGGGGACGTCGAGGTCGATCTTCCCGGCCGCCTCGACCTCGCGGGCGAGGATGTCTATGCCGGCGCCCACAACCCCGCCGGCGTCGAATGGCTGGTCCGGCGGCTGCCACGCGACGATTACGTCGTCTGCGCGGCGATCCTCGCGGACAAGGATGCCCGCGCGATGCTGGCCGGGCTCGCGACGCGCGGGTCTCGTTTCGTCGCCACCGAGACGGAAACGGAGCGAACACTTGCCGCTGACGAACTTGCGCGCCTGGCGAGGGAGTTTTTCCCCGCCGTCGAATCGGTTGCAGATGCAACAGCTGCACTCGAGCGCGCGCGCAAGCTGGCCGGTCCGAACGGAGCCGTGCTCGTCACCGGCTCTCTCTATTTACTCCGCGACCTCTTCGGCCGATTGGAAACCGTACGATGACAAGGCTCGGCGAGAGGCTGAGCGTCTTCGCGGTCGCCCTGATCGTGATCGTCATGGTGGTCGGGCTCGCGTTCGGCGCCGGCTATCTCGTCGGCAAGCTCCTCCTCTGACCGGAGCGTGCAGCTGATGGATCCAGCTCAGATCACCGCCGACGGCGCCTTCGACTTCTTCAGCGCGGGCACCTGGGCGATCGTCCGGAACCTCGCGATCTTCTTCGTCGCCGTCTTCTGGCTCGCGATCGCCGTCTGGGTGTACAAGGACGCCCGTCGCCGCGTGGAGGATCCCTGGCTGGTGGCGATGGCGACCCTGGTCGGGCTCGTGCCGCCGTTCATCGGCGCGCTGATCTACCTGCTTCTCCGTCCGCCCGAGTACCTCGAGGAGGCTCGTGAGCGCGAGCTCGAGATCCGCGCCATGGAGGAGCGGCTGGCGACCCGGGACCTGCACTGCCCGGTGTGCCGGGCCCAGGTCGACGCGACGTTCCTCGTGTGCCCGGTCTGCACGACGAAGCTGAAGCAGGCCTGCGTCAGCTGCAAGGCGCCGCTCGAGGCGCTCTGGCAGGTGTGTCCGTACTGCGAGACGCCGGTCGAGAGCCCGGCTGCGCCCGAGTTCGGCCGCACGCAGTGGCTCGAGCCGCGCAGCCGTAGAGAGCGTCGACGCGCTGAGTAGACTGCTGCGGCCTTGGCCGCGGAACGAACGCTCGTCCTGATCAAGCCCGATGCGATGCAGCGGCGCCTCGCCGGCGAGATCGTCGCGCGCTTCGAGCGCCGCGGCCTCGACATCCGCGAAGCGAAGCTCCTGACCGTCGACCGCGGGCTCGCCGAGGAGCACTATGCCGAGCACGCCGAGAAGCCCTTCTTCGGCGAGCTTCTCGAGTTCATCACCTCCTCGCCTACGCTGGCGCTCGTGCTGGAGGGCGAATCCGCGATCTCGGTCGTGCGGACGACGATGGGGGTGACGAACCCGGCGGAGGCCGATCCTGGTTCGATCCGCGGCGACTTCGCGCTCGCGATGCCGGACAACCTCGTGCACGGATCGGACTCGCCGGAGTCCGCCGCGCGCGAGATCGCTCTGTGGTTCGGCGATGGCGGCGGATAGCTCGATCGAGCGCAACCGCCGGGCCTGGACGGAATGGGCCGGCGAGTTCGCGGAGAGCGCCCAGGACGCCTGGGCGCAGGACGAGATCACGTGGGGGGTCTGGCGGGTGCCGGAGGCCCAGTTGCATGTGCTGCCGGACATCGACGGCAAGGACGTCGTCGAGCTCGGCTGCGGGACGGCGTACGTCTCGGCCTGGCTCGCGCGTCGCGGCGCGAGGCCGGTCGGGGTCGATCCGACGGCAGCGCAGCTGGAGACGGCGCGGGCGATGCAGGCGCGGCACGGGCTCGACTTCCCGCTCATCGAGGCACCGGCCGAGGAGGTGCCGCTGCCGGATGCATCGTTCGACCTGGCCGTGTCGGAATACGGAGCATCCATCTGGGCCGATCCGTACAAGTGGATCCCGGAGGCCGCGCGGCTTCTGCGTCCCGGCGGGGAGCTCGTCTTCCTCGTCAACGGCACGATCGCCGTGCTCGCGTTCCAGGAGACCGAAGTGCCGCCGACCAACGAGCTGCGCCGCGCGTACTTCGGGCTGCACCGGCTCGAGTGGCCGGAGGACGACAACGACGACTCCGTCAACTTCCACCTCGGTTACGGGAACTGGATCCGGCTCCTGCGGGAGAACGGGTTCGAGGTGCTCGACCTGATCGAGGTCCAGGCGCCGGCCGAAGGGGAGCCGCATCGGTTCGAGGCGCTGCCCGACCGCGAATGGTCGCGGCAGTGGCCGTCCGAAGAGATCTGGCGGGCGCGCAAGCGCGCGTGAGCGCGCCGCCCGCACCGCCGCTGCTGCTCGCCTCGCGATCGCCGCAGCGACGGGCCATCCTGGAGCAGCTCGGCCTGCCGTTCGAGGCGGTCGTGCCCACGTACGAGGAGGCGCCGGCGGGTGACGAGCCGCCGGGCGCGGAGGTCGAGCGGCACGCGGGGGGCAAGGCGCATTCGCTCGCCGCGGTGGCCGGCGATCGGCCTGTGCTCGGCGTCGACACGGAGGTCGTGCTCGACGGGCGCGTGTACGGCAAGCCGGCGGATGCCTCGGAGGCGGAGGCGATGCTGGAGGCGTTGTCGGGGCAGACGCATGAGGTGGTGTCGGGCCTCTGCCTGCTGACGCCTGCTTGGGAGGAGCTGCGCCACGAGGTGACGCGGGTGACGTTCCGTGCGCTGACCCCCCGCGAGCTCGGCCTCTACGTCGCGAGCGGCGAGTGGCAGGACCGAGCTGGCGGCTACGCGGTCCAGGGCCTGGGCGCCGCCCTGGTCGAGCGCATCGAGGGCGACTACCTCAACGTCGTCGGCCTCCCGGCAGCGTTGCTGGTCGGCGTCCTCGCCGAGCGCTACCCGGGCGTCTACGGGTACGGCTGATCGGGGCGTGTCCCGGGGTCAGACCCCGGGACACGCCTGCGCTGGTCCTGTTGTCCGGCTGCAACGAACTCGGCGTACAGCTCGCGCGCCCGATGCGGCTTGTCGCTGAACAGCGAAAGGAGCCAAGCTGTCGTCAGAAAAGCGGGCCGATCCCGCTCACCGAGCGTCTCCGCGTAGCTACTCCATCGCCACTGGCGTGGGAAACCACAGAGGCCGGCCCGGACCGGGTTGAGCACGATGTACCGCATCGATTCGAGCAGGTGGGCCTGGCCTTCGATCAGAACGCCGCCGAAACGGCTTTCGAACACGTGTCCCTTGAAGCCGTGGCGCCAGTTGAACCACTGTGCGTAAACGCTGTTGAGGCGCTGCATGCCGCGCGAGATATTTGCGTGCGGCGTCTCAAGGAGAAGGTGATAGTGGTTCGTCATCAGGCAGTACGCATGACAGCGCCACTCGAGGAGCTCGACGACGTTCTGGAGCAGTTGCAGAAAGCGAAATCGATCGCGGGCGTCGGTGAAGACGTCGGACCTGCGAACACCGCGGGAGGTGACGTGATAGACCGCACCAGGTGCTTGACGTCGCGGCGGACGGGCCATCCTCCGACCGTAGCCACACCAATCACTCGAAGAAATGCACCGGCGTGTTTCGGCACGGTTTCGTCGCCGAGCCGGCCCTGTCCCGGGGTCAGACCCCAGGACACGCCCCAAAGGCCCGCCGCCCCGTGACGGACCTCGTCACGGGCGAGGACGGGAAGGCTCGCTGCGGCTGGGGCGCCGCCGACACGGCGTACCGCGCGTACCACGATACGGAGTGGGGGCGGCCCGTCACGGACGAGCGCGGACTGTACGAGAAGCTCTGCCTCGAGTGCCTGCAGAGCGGGCTTTCGTGGGCGCTCATCCTTCGCAAGCGCGAGGGGATCCGCGACGCGTTCGCGCAGTTCGATCCCGACGCCGTCGCGGCGTTCGGGCCGGGCGACATCGCGCGGCTGCTCGAGGACGCACGGGTGATTCGGAACCGGCGCAAGCTCGAGGCGATCGTCCGCAACGCCGAGGCCACCGTCGCGATGCGCGCGGGCACGCCGCTCCCGGAGCTCGTCTGGAGCCACCGCCCGCCGCCGCGCCCGGCGCCCCAAACCTACGACGACATGGTCTCGCTCTCCGACGAGTCGAAGGCGCTCGCAAAGGAGTTGAAAAGCCACGGCTTCGCCTTCGTCGGCCCAACGACCGTCTACTCGACGATGCAGGCCGTCGGCCTCGTCAACGACCACCTCGCCGGCTGCTTCGTCCGCGATGACGTCGAACGTGCACAAGGGAACGTGCAGGTCTTTTCACGGCCGGGTAGCTAGACTCGGCGCGGGTCGATGGGGATCTTCACGCAGTTAACCGGCTTCGGCGGCCGCGACATGGCGGTCGATCTCGGCACCGCGAACACGCTGGTCTACGTGCGCGGGCGCGGCATCGTGCTGAGCGAGCCGTCGGTCGTCGCGATCGACCAGCGAAGCGGCGAGGTGCACGCGGTGGGCGTCGAGGCGAAGCGCATGCTCGGGCGCACGCCGGGGACGATCAGCGCGATCCGGCCTCTCAAGGACGGCGTCATCGCCGACTTCGACGTCACCGAGCAGATGCTCCGCCACTTCATCCAGAAGGTGCACCAGCACCGCTTCGCGCACCCCCGCGTCGTCGTCTGCGTTCCCAGCGGCGTCACGGGCGTCGAGAAGCGCGCCGTCGAGGAGGCCACCCTGAGCGCCGGCGCGCGCCAGGCCTACCTGATCGAAGAGCCGATGGCCGCCGCGATCGGCGCGGGCCTGCCGGTGGCCGAGCCGACCGGGAACATGATCGTCGACATCGGCGGCGGCACGACCGAGGTCGCCGTGATCAGCCTCGGCGGCATCGTCGTCAGCCAGAGCCTCAGGGTCGGCGGCGACGAGATGGACGAGGCGATCATCCAGCACATCAAGACCGAGTACAAGCTGCTCGTCGGCCAGCAGACGGCCGAGGAGATCAAGCTCGAGGTCGGCTCGGCGTTCGACCTCCGCGACGAGGTCCAGGCCGAGGTCCGCGGCCGCGACATGCTCACGGGCCTGCCGAAGACCGTCATCCTGAGCAGCGAGGAGGTCCGTCGCGCCCTCGACGGCCCGGTCGGCCAGATCATCGACGCGATCAAGTCCACGCTGGACAAGACGCCGCCCGAGCTCGCCGCGGACATCATGGACCGCGGCATCGTCCTCGCCGGGGGAGGCGCGTTGCTGCACGGCCTCGACGAGCGCCTTCGATACGAGACCCAGATGCCGGTGCACCTCGCCGAGAGCCCGTTGACCTGCGTGGCGGTCGGCTCCGGCCGCAGCCTCGAGGAATTCGAGGCGATCCACCGCAGCGCCTCGCGCGCCCGCCGCAACAATCATCGCGCGTACAGCTAACCCAACACGTTCGTTACCGACTCTCCGGATCCTCCCCTACACTTAAACGCTTCGTGCCTCGCAACCGCTCAGCACGGCTGGCGGTCTTGGGGGCGGGAGTTCCGCGCTCGAGGCCGGTTTCATACTCGTCACGACAGGCCAGCGCCCTTCGGCGCCGGATCGTGGCGGGTGTGCTCGTCGTCCTCTCGATCGCGCTGATCACCATCTACTTCCGCGAATCGTCCGGCGGCGGGCTGCATCAGGTGCAGAGCGCGGGCGCGACGGTGCTGAGGCCGTTCGAGATCGCCGCGGAGCGGGTCGCCCGGCCCTTTCGCGACGCCTACGGCTACTTCGCCGGCCTCGTCCACGCGAAGTCCGAGAACGAGCGGCTCCGCAACGAGGTCGAGCAGCTGAGGCAGCAGGCGACGCAGAACCTCTCGGCGGCGAGCGACAACGCGGAACTGAGGACGCTGCTCCACTTCCGCAACAGCACCAGCTTCCCGCAGGGGTTCGACTACGTCGGTGCGCGGATCATCGCCCGGCCGAGCCCGGCGCTCGAGCAGGTCGTGACCATCGACGCGGGGAAGACGTCCGGGATCCAGAAGGACGACCCGGTCGTCGCGGGCGAGGGGCTGGTCGGCTCGGTGACGAAGGTCGCGCGCAACGTCGCCCAGGTGACGCTCCTCACGGACGACACGAGTGCGGTCTCCGCCCGCGACGCGGAGACGCGGGCGACCGGGATCGTCAAGAAGGGACAGTCCGGGATGACGTTCGACCACGTCACCAAGGACCTCAAGGTCGAGAGCGGCGACATCCTCGTCACCGCGGGCTGGAAGTCCGAGGGGCTCGAATCGATCTACCCGCGGAACATCCCGATCGGCTCCGTCACCTTCGTGGGCCAGAACGAGGTCGACCTCTACAAGCACGTCCAGCTGGAGCCATTCGTCGACTTCAAGTCCCTGACCTCGCTGCTCGTGCTCGTGCCGCACGAACGATGACCGTCGACATCGCGAAGGGGGCAGCGGTGATGTTCGTCGCGGCGATCGTCCAGGTGACGCTCCTGTCCGACATCGATGTGTTCCACGGCGCCCCCGACCTCGTCCTCGTCACGCTCGTCGCGGTCGCTCTCCTGCAGGGTGCGATCTTCGGCGCCGCCGCGGGCTTCGGCGCCGGCTTGGTCGTCGACACGGCCACGCTACAGACGCTCGGCGTGAGCTCGCTGCTGCTCACGCTCGCCGGCTACTGGATCGGCCGTTACGGGGAGACGACCGGCCGCGACCGCACGCACGCGCCCTTCGTCTCGGTCGCGGTCGTCACGCTGCTGTACTCGGTCGGGACCCTCGTCCTCCACTACATGCTCGGTGATCCTGCCTCGGCTCGGCGGGTGCTCCTGAACGCGTTTCCGTTCGAGCTGCTCTTCAACCTGATCCTGACGCTGCCGGTGTACGCGCTCTCCCGCCGCCTCTTCAGGCCGCCGCCGAGCGGGCTCGAGGAGGTGCGGCTCCTTGGCTAGCACCGGGATCCGCGCCCGGGCAGGAGCGGGGGCCCCGAGGCCGCGCACGTTCCTGCCGCCCGATCCGCGGGTCGCGGAACCGTTTCGGCTGACGCCGCAGCTGGCGTTCAGGATCGCGGTCCTCGGTGCGATCGCGCTCGCGGTGTTCGGGGTCCTCTTCTTCAGGCTCTGGGCGCTCCAGGTCCTCTCCGGCCCCAAGTACCTCGATGCCGCGCGCAACAACCAGCTCCGCTCGATCCCGATCGAGGCGCCCCGCGGGCCGCTGCTCGACCGCGACGGCAACACGATCGTCGACAACCGGGGCACGACGGCCGTGCAGCTCCTGACGTCGGACCTGCCGAAGACGTGGTCGGCGCGGCTCGGCGAGCTGCGGCGCCTGTCCAAGGTGATCAATGTCCCGGTCTCCGAGATGGTCGCCGACCTCAAGAAGCGGGGCGGCGACCAGATCACCCCGGTCACGGTCCAGGAATCGATCCACCGGCCGCAGTACCTGTACCTCTCCGAGCACGAGCGGGACTTCCCGGGCGTGCGGCTCGCGCCGAGCTACCTGCGCAACTACCACTACCAGTCGCTCGCGGCTCAGCTCCTCGGCAACGTCGGGCTGATCACCCCGGAGCAGTACAAGCGCCTGCGGGGCAAGGACTACGCGCTCGGCGACAAGATCGGCCAGGGCGGGATCGAGGCTCGCTACGACGCCTACCTGAGGGGCCGCAACGGCCTCGCGCAGTTCAAGGTGGACGCCCTCGGGCGGCCGCGGACCGCCGCGATCGTCCAGACGCACGCAACACCGGGTGAGGCCGTCCGCTTGACGCTCGACATGAAGCTGCAGCGCGCGGCCGAGCGCGGGATCCGGACGGGGATCGAGGCCGCGCACGCGTCGGAGTGTGTCGGCTGCTGGGCGGCCAACGGCGGCGCGATCGTCGCGCTCGACCCGCGCGACGGCGCGATCCTCGCGATGGCCTCGAATCCGACCTTCAAGCCCAACGTCTTCGAGACGCGCGACCCGAGGAAGCTGAGGCCGCTGCTGAACGCCGAGGCGGCCAGGCGCGCGAACTACCCGGCCCTGAACCGGGCCGTCGCGGGGCTCTATCCGGCCGGGTCGACGTTCAAGCCGGTGACCGCGCTCGCCGCGCTCGAGGAACGGCTGGTCACGCCGTACGACCTGCTGCCGTGCACGGGCGTCTACCACGTCTACGACAAGGACAACCACGTCATCCCGGGGGGCACCTTCAAGAACTGGGACCCGTTCGTCAGCGCGCAGATGACGCTGCCGACCGCGCTCGGCGCATCGTGCGACACGTACTTCTACGAGCTCGGTAAGCGCTTCTACAACCTTCCCGCCGAGCGCCGGCACCCGTTCCAGGAATGGGCCTCCAGGTTCGGCTTCGGACGCCTGACCGGCGCCGACGTCCCGGGCGAGCTGCCGGGGCTGTTGCCGACGCCGGAGTGGCGGAAGGCGACCTACACGAAGAAGACCGACCCCGAGGAGTGGCAGGTCGACAGCCTTTGGAAGCCCGGCGACTCGATCCAGCTCGCGATCGGCCAGAAGGACCTGCTCGTGACGCCCTTGCAGATGGCGCGGTTCTACGCGTTGATCGCTAACGGCGGGCGCCTCGTGCACCCGCACGTCGCCGCCGACGTGGAGGAGGTCGGGACGCCGAACGCGCCCGGGCGGGTGCTGCACAGCTTCACGGCGCCGCCCGCGACGAGCGTCCATATTGACCCCGTCTACCTGGACGCGGTCCGAAGCGGCCTCTACGACGCCACGCACGCGAGCTACGGCACGTCGACGTCCATCTTCGGCACCTTCCCGATCCCGGTCGCGGGCAAGACGGGCACGGCGGAGAAGCACGTCGACGTCCCCGGCTTCACGGGCATGATGGATCAATCGTGGTGGTGCGGCTACGCCCCGGTCGACAGCCCGGAGCTCG
This sequence comes from Gaiellaceae bacterium, assembly GCA_035554095.1. Lineage (GTDB taxonomy): Bacteria > Actinomycetota > Thermoleophilia > Gaiellales > Gaiellaceae > 13-2-20CM-68-14. The sequence continues at coordinate 65,089 of DATMIX010000066.1, forward strand.
TCGTCTGCGCGATGATCGAGAACGGCGGCCACGGCGGCACCGCAGCCGCGCCCGCCGCGCTGAAGGTGTTCGAGTCGTACTTCGACGTTCAGCCGACACAGGTGTCGGTTCCCGTCAAAAGTGATTGAGGCCGTCGACACCAGGGCGCGCGGGCTTCGGGCGCGGCGGAGCGACACGGTCGAGGCCGCGTCGATCGTCCGCCGGCTCGACTGGATCCTCCTGGCGGCGACGGGCGCCCTCATCGGCTTCGGGCTCTGGGCCGTCTCCGGGATCACCCAGCACGACGTCGCGGGCAACCCGAACTACTACGTCGTCCGGCAGGGCGTCTACGCGGCACTCGGCGCCGTCGGGCTGGTCGCGGCGGTCTTCGTCGACCCGGAGTACTACCGGCGCTACAAGAAGCCGATCTACATCGGCACGCTCGGCCTGATGGTGATCGTCCTGCTGGCCGGCGCCGTGACGCGCGGCTCGAAGCGTTGGCTCGACCTCGGCTTCTTCAAGTTCCAGCCGTCCGAGTTCGGGAAGCTCCTCTTCGTCCTCTTCCTCGCCGGGCTCCTCGCCGACAGGGCGAAGCGCATCGGCGACAGCAGGACGGTGCTGGCCGCCGTCGGGTTCGCGGCCGGACCGATCTTCCTCGTCTTCGTGCAGCCCGACTTCGGAACGGCGATGGTCTACACGGCGGCCCTCGCCGGCGTCCTCTTCATCGCGGGCACACGCTGGACGCACCTCGCGGCCCTGGGCGCGGCCACGCTCGTCGCGGCGGTGCTCGTGCTCTGGATCCTTCCTGCCGCGGGGATGCACGTGCTCAAGCCGTACCAGCAGGACCGCATCGTCGGCTTCATGCACCGGGACGACGACCCGAGGGGCGCGACCTACAACGTGACCCAGTCGATCAACGCCGTCGGCGCCGGCGGGGCGACCGGCCGAGGAGTCAAAGGGGCGACCCAGACGAACCTCAACTTCCTCCCCGAGCACGCCACCGACTTCGTCTTCGCCTCGATCGCCGAACAGCGCGGTTTCGTCGGAGTCTCGTTCCTGCTGCTGCTCTATCTCCTCGTCGTCTGGCGCGGCTTGAAGGTGATGGCGGGAGCGCGGGATGCCTTCTCCGCGATCGCCGCGGGCGGCATCGTCGTCGCGCTGCTCTTCCAGGTCTTCGTGAACGTCGGCATGACCGTCGGAATCGCCCCGATCACGGGAATTCCGCTGCCGTTCGTGAGCGTCGGCGGCTCCGCGATGATCGCGAACCTGCTCGCGATCGGGGTGCTCGAGGCGATCCATGTCCGAGGCAACTCGGGGCGTCGGCGCAGCTATTAGCAGCGAAAGCGCCGTATAGTCCCTCCCGTCAGTTCGATCTACCAAGGGGGAGAGGTGGAGAGGAAACGCCTGTTTGCGCGGGCTGTTGTCGTGCTTGCAGCCAGCGTCGTCACGGCCGGAGTGCTCGCCGCGACGGCGAACGCGCAGAACTACATCCTGTTGTACAAGCAGAACGCCGTCTCGTCGGACGTCGCCACGACGGTGCAGAAGGCGGGCGGCACGCTCGTCTATTCGTATCCGCAGATCGGTGTTGCGATCGCGAGCTCGGACAGCGCGTCGTTCCGTGACGATGTGCTGAAGGACAACCGGATCGAGAACGCCGCCGGCACGGCCGCGTACGCGACACAGCTGCCGTCAGACTCGACGGAAGCCTCGCCGGGCGACTTGCCGAACGCGCCCGCGACGGACAGCGACACCTTCTCGGGCCTGCAGTGGGACATGCGGCAGATCCATACGCCGGAAGCCCACGCGATCACCGGGGGGAGCCCCGCCGTGGTCGTCGGAGACATCGACACCGGGCTCGACAAGGACCACCCCGACCTGATTCCGAACATCGACTTCTCGCGCAGCGTGTCCTGTGTCGGCGGCGTGCCGAACCAGAGCCCGACCGCATGGGACGACGACAACGGTCACGGCACCCACACCGCGGGCACGATCGCCGCGGCGTCGAACGGCATCGGCGTCGTCGGAGTCGCGCCGAACGTCAAGGTCGCCGGCATCAAGGCGGGCAACACCGCCGGGTTCTTCTTCCCGGAGGCAGTCGTCTGCGCGTTCATGTGGGCGGGGACACACCAGATCGACGTCACGAACAACAGCTACTTCGCGGACCCGTGGCTGTTCAACTGCAAGAACGATCCCGTCCAGCGGGCGATCTGGAAGGCCGAGCAGCGGGCCATCCGCTTCGCGATGCAGAGCGGCGTCACGGTCGTTGCGTCCGAAGGGAACGAGAGCGAAGACCTCTCGCATCCGTCGATGGACATCACGAGCCCTGACGACCAGCCCACCCCGGAAGAGCGTGAGGTGACGAACGCATGCGTGGTGATTCCGGTCGAGATCCCGGGCGTCATCGGCGTCACGGCCGACGGCAACCGCCGCCAGGTCGACGGTGACGACGACCCGGACGACTTCCTGAAGTCGTACTACTCGAGCTTCGGTGTTTCCACAGCGGATGTCGTCGCCCCCGGTGGCGACTTCTTCTACGGTCAGACGCCCGAGGCGGTGAACGGCCTCGTGCTCTCGACGTGGCCTGCCGAGATCGGCGGCAGCCGGCGGCTGACCGACCCGGGAGACGCGACTCATCCGTCCTCGATGTACCGCTACATCCAGGGCACGTCGATGGCCGCACCGCACGTCGCGGGTGTCGCGGCCCTGATCGTCAGCGTCTTCGGCGATCTCAACAACCCGAAGAACGGGAAGATGCAGCCGGGCAAGGTGTCGTCGATGCTCCAGCAGACCGCGGACGCGCAGCCGTGCCCGACCGAGCTGCCCGCCTCCGGTGCCCCCGGAACCTCGCTCTTCGGCGTGCCGTACTCCGCGATCACGGGATCGCAGAGCGACACGCTGCAGGTTTGTCAGGGCGGCCCGAGCCACAATTCGTGGTACGGAGCCGGTCAGGTCAATGCACTCCGCGCGATCCTGCACGACTCGGGCGGAAACTAGGGAAAAGCACCATTTGCAGGACCTTCGGAAGGGCCGGCGAGAGCCGGCCCTTCTGCCGTCCGACGGCGGTCCTACCCTTGCGCGCATCGACCCGGAGGTAGACGCATGGCCGCCACGCACGAAGCCGAAGAGCTGCTGATGATCGAGGAGGCGGACGCCTGGTTCGAGTACCTGGAAGCGACCCGCGCGCAGTCCGAGGTGCGCTACCAGGAACTCGAGCCGTGGGCATGGGCCCGCCTGTCGCAGCGGCTGCGCGCCGTTCACGCGCGTAAGGCGAGACTGCGGCCTGCCGCAGCCGCGTAAACCGGGCCCTCCAACGGCGCTGCTACCCTGCGGGTACGCCCATGGCACGGCTTTTTCATTCACATCCGCAGCGCGCGCTCCGCCCGGGACCGGGCGAGGCCAGCGCGCGCGCACGAGAAGGAGATTCCTTTTGCTGCAGTGGTTCAGGCGCAAGAAGCGCGATGACAGCGCGCCCCGGGAGGGCGCTCCACCACCAGAACCCGTAACGACACCGCCGCCCCCCGTCGAGGCGGGCGGACAACCGAGACCGAAACGACGCCGCGGTAGCCGCGGCGGTCGCAACCGGAAAAAGAAGCCCGAGACGACGGCCGCGGCCGAGCCAAAGGCCGAGCCGAAGGCCGAGACCAAGGCCGAGCCCGAGAAGAAGAAGACAGGCCCGGAACGGAAGCCCGCCCAACGCTCCCGGCGCAGCAGCTCGCAGCGCCGCCGGACGCCGCCGCGCCGGGCGCCCCTGCCGGCCGCCAAGCGTGAACTGGTCGTGTCCGTCGACGTCGGCGAGCAGCGCGTCGCCGTGCTCGAGGACGATCAGGTCGCGGAGGTGTACCTCGAGCGGCCCGAGCGGCGGTCGATCGCCGGAAACGTCTACAAGGGCGTCGTCGACAACGTGCTTCCGGGAATGGAAGCGGCGTTCGTCGAGATCGGGCTCGAGAAGAACGGCTTCCTGTACGTGGACGAGATCGTCGTCCCGGAGCTCGAGGGCAAGCGGCACGGCCGCAAGATCCAGGACCTCTTGAGCCGCGGCCAGGAGGTGCTCGTCCAGGCGGTCAAGGATCCGATGAAGTCGAAGGGTGCGCGGCTGACGACGGAGATCTCACTGCCGGGTCGTTTCGTCGTCTACGTCCCGAGCGGCGAGGGGCTCGGCGTCTCGCGCCGGCTCGAGGACGACGAGCGCACGCGCCTGCGCGACATCCTCAAGGCGCTCGACGTGAAGAAGGGCGGGGTGATCATCCGCACGGCCGCCGAGGGCGCCTCGGCCGAAGACATCGAGCGCGACCTCGTCTTCCTGCAGCGGCTCTGGAAGGAGATCGAGGACCGCGCGAAGACGGCGAAGGCGCCGGCGCTCCTCTACCAGGAGGCCGAGCTGCCGCTTCGCGTCGTCCGCGATCTCTTCACGGAGGACTTCGAGCGCCTGCTCGTGGACGACGAGCGGACGCAGAAGCGCATCGTCGGGTACCTGAAGAAGACCTCGCCGCACATGGCCGAGCGCGTTTCCCGCTACCGCGAGAAGGCGCCGCTGATGGAGGCGTGCGGCGTCGAGGCCGAGATCAGGTCCACGCTCTCGCGGCGGGTCGACCTCCCCTCCGGCGGCTACCTCATCTTCGACTACGCCGAGGCGTTCACCGTCATCGACGTGAACACCGGCCGCTTCGTCGGCTCGCGCTCCAAGAGCTCGGGCGGACGGCTGGAGGACACGATCACCAAGAACAACCTCGAGGCGGTGAAGGAGGTCGTGCGACAGCTGCGCCTGCGCGACATCGGCGGGATCATCGTCATCGACTTCATCGACATGGCGAACCCGAAGAACCGGGCGACCGTCGAAGGGGCATTGAAGACGGAGCTCGAGCGCGACCGGACGAAGACGTACGTCGTCGAGATCTCGCCGCTCGGCCTCGTCGAGATGACGCGCCAGAACGTGACCGACGGGCCGCGCGAGATCCTCACCGCGAAGTGCCCGACCTGCGGGGGCGACGGCATCATCCTCTCCGCGCACTCGGCCGCGATCGACATGGAACGGAAGCTGCGCGACCTCGCGAAGAACTCGAAGCGGGGCGTCGAGGCGTTCCGCGTGGAGCTCGAGGAGGACGTCGCCGCGCACCTGATCGGGCCGGGCGCCGCTCGCCTGACCGAGGTCGAAACCCTCGCGAAGCGCCGCTTCTTCCTCGAAGGCAAGGCCGGCGTGCCGCTCGACCACTTCAAGGTCAAGGCCGAGGGCAAGCTCGCTGACATCGCGCCGAAGGCCCCGGTCGAGGAGGGTGCCGAGATCCGGCTCGAGCTCGTCGAGGTCGGCCAGCACGACATCGCGGCGGGCGTCGGCAAGCTCGACGGGCTGTCGATCTCCGTGGCCGACGCGTCGAAGCTCGTCGGCAAGAAGGTCAAGGTGCGGGTCGAGCGGATCCTCGACGGGATCGCGTACGCGGTGCTCGTCGATCCCGCGCCCAAGGCGGCGCCCGTGCCGCTGACGGCCGAGGCGCAGGCCGAGAAGCCGACACGCGCGC
>DATMIX010000067.1:0-39386 GCA_035554095.1 Gaiellaceae bacterium
GGCGATGCGGGTCGGCCTGGACAAGCTCCGCTTCGTCACCCAGGACATCGGCGGTGGGTTCGGCAACAAGATCACGACCCATCCGCAGCTCGTCGCGTGCTGCCTCCTCGCCCGCAAGCTCAACCGCGCCGTCCAGTGGACCGAATGGCGGACCGACTTCCACCTCTCGATGTCGCACGGGAACGAGCGCTGGTTCCTCGACACGGAGGTTGCGGTCAAGAACGACGGGACACTGCTCGGCTTTCGCACGACCGCCCTGGACGACGCGGGCGCCTGGCTGCGGTACGAGCCGCTCGGCGGCGTCATCTGGGCGCAGGTGACGCCGGGCATGTACCGCTGGCGGAACATCCTGCTCGACTTCAAGCAGGTCGTGACGAACAAGGCCCCGGTCTCGCCGAACCGCGGCTATTCGCGGATGCAGCACCTCTGGTTCACCGAGCGCGTCATCGACATCGTCGCGAGCGAGCTCGAGCTCGACCCGGTCGAGGTTCGCAAGCGCAACTACATCAAGGCCGAGGAAATGCCGTACGAGACTCCCAACGGCTGCATCTACGACTCAGGCGACTACGCGAAGATGCTCGACGTCGCGCTCGACCTGATCGGGTACGACGAGCTCGAGTCGCGGCGCGCCGGCGCCGAGCAGCGCGGGAGGCTGCTCGGGCTCGGGATCGGCTCGACGCTGGACTCGGGTACGAACAACTTCGGCCAGTCGCGGCTGATCAATCCCGACCTGCAGTTCTCCGGCAACAACGAGGTCGCGACCGTCAAGCTCGATCTCTTCGGCGAGGTCGTGGTCACGCTCGGCACGACACCGCAGGGACAAAGCCACGAGACGACCGCAGCCCAGGTCGTCGCGGACATCCTCGGTTGCTCGGTCGACGACGTGAACGTGCGCGCCGGACACGACTCCTACTGGAACTCGCACGCCGGCTTCTCCGGGACGTACGCGAGCCAATTCGCGGTCACTGGCCTCGGTGCGGTCAAGGGGGCGACCGAGTTGCTGGCCGGGCAGATGCGCAAGCTTGCATCGGTCGTGCTCGGCTGCTCGCCGGAGGACATTGAGCTTGCCGAAGGGCAGGCGAGGATCAAGGGCAACCCCGAAGCGGCTCTGCCGTTCATGGCTCTCGGCGCGATCATCAACGCGAACAACGCCGGGCTGCCCGAGGATCTGGACGTGACGCTGAACTGCCGCTACGTCTACAGGCCGCCGTTCGAGGTGCCGGACATCGAGCGCAAGTACGGCAACCTGACGCTCACCTACGCTGCTCAGGTTCACGCGGCCCTCGTCGAGATCGATCCGGAGACGGGGGTCTACGAGGTCGTGGACTACGCAGCAGTCGACGACTGCGGCAAGCGGATCAACCCGCAGGTCGTCGAGGGCCAGGTGATGGGCGCGACCGCGCAGGCGCTCGGCGCGGCAACGCACGAGAACTTCCCCTACGACGAGGACGGGAACCTGCTGACGCCCAACTTCTACGATTACCACGTTCCCCATGCGCTGGACATGCCGCCGCTCAAGACGGGGTACATCGAGAGCGCGTCGCCGTTCACCTCGCTCGGGACGAAAGGCATGGGCGAGGGCGGCGGCGCCGGCATCCACGCCGTCTGCGCAGCCCTGCAGGACGCGCTCCGCTCCCGGGGGAGGCCGATCGTCCATAACAGCTTCAATCCCTACGAGCGGGTCTGGGAGATGCTGCGCGAGCCCGACGCCTCCCGCGCCCGGGTCAGCGTGGAATCGCGATGAAGGTCGCCGGCGAGCGCTCGCTCGCGGCTCCCCGGCAAGCGGTCTGGGTCGTGCTCAACGACCCGGCTTCGATGGCGAAGACGATTCCCGGCGTTGAGAGCTTCGACGTCCAGGACGAGCGCCACTGGCGCGCGAAGGTCAAGATTCCGCTCAGCCTCGGCGCTCTGCACATGACCATGAGCATGGAGAAGACCGAGGAGCGCGAGCCGGAGCTGGCGCGCCTCGCGATCAAGGGCACCGGCGTCGGCGCGATCCTGAGCATGACGACGGCCTTCAACCTGAGCGAGGCCGACGGCGGCACGCTGATGGAGTGGGAGGCCGACGTGAGCATCGCCGGCCCCGTCGGCTCGATGGGCCAGCGAGTCCTGCAGCCGATCGTGAACCAGCAGGTCCAGCACATCCTGACCGCGCTTGACCAGCAGGTGATGGCGTCCGGGTCCGAGCCGGGCGACTCGGCCGGCGGCGCCGGCGGCATGGCCGGCGCCAAGGCGCCCGCGGCCGACGCTGCTGCGCCCGCGGCCTCCGACCTGAAGGATTACGGCGAGCCGGCGGAGAGCTCGCCCGAGCCCGAGCCAGACACGGGCTCGAGCGGGGCGGAGGAAGGCGTCGCTCCGCTGGCGCCCGAGACCTACGAGCCTGAGCCCGAGGGGCCGACGACCTCGACCGAGGACTAGTCGGCTCGTGGCCCAACCGTTTCGGATCGGGGTCATGCAGCTGACCATGGAGCCGCTCGACGAGATGGTCGCGTCTGCGCGCGCGATGGACGAGGCCGGCATGGACACCATCTGGCTCGCGGAGGCCTATCCCTGGTGGCGAAAGCACGGGATGGAGGCGCGCTCCTCGACGGTCGCCTCGGCTGTCATCGCGGGAGCGACGGAGCGGCTGACGATCGGCTGGGGGATCATCTCTCCCTTCACGCGCCACCCGGTCCAGGTCGCGATGGACGCGCGGGTCGTGCAGGAGGCAGCCGGCCCCGGCCGTTTCATCCTCGGCTTCGGCACGTCGAAGATCTTCCTCAACAACGCGCGTCTACAGACCGCGAAGACACTCGGTCCGATGCGTGACGCGGTCGAGATCGTCCGCGGCGTGCTTTCCGGCAACGCGTTCGAGTACGAGGGGCCGAAGTGGAGCGCCGATGTGCCGGCGCTTCAGAACGGCGCGCACGCGCCGCGAGAGGTTCCGCCCGTGTACATCGCCGCCACGGCGCCGAAGATGCAGGCACTCTCGGGCGAGATTGCCGACGGCTGCTTGACGCCGTCGATCACGACCCCGGCCTTCGTCAGCTACACCCGCGAGAACGTCGCCGCCGACATCGACATCGGGTGCACGATCGTCGCCTCGATCGACGAGACCGATCGGGATGCCGGCCGTGACGGTGCGCGCGAGATCGCAGCCATGTACCTGGCGAACAAGGTCCAGAACATCCAGGGCTCGGCGGACACTCTGCTCGATCTTGCCGGGATCGAGCAGGACGAGATCCGCCCGGTCGCCGAGGCGATGGAGCAAGGTGGCCGGCTCGCTGCGAAGGCCAAGGTCAGCGACGCCCTCCTCGACAAGTGCCGGCCGATCGCGGGCACGCCCGACGAGTGCGTCGCGGCGATCGAGGAGTATCGGGACGCCGGCTGCACGCACGTGATGCTCGAGCTGTGGGGCGACCGGCGACACGATCAGATTCGGCTCTTCGGCGAGCGCGTGCTCCCGCGCGTGCGCGCGTGAACATCGACCGGGAGAGGCTCGTCGACTGGGCGAGCCGGGCCATTTCGATCCCGAGCTTCACCGGCAGCGAAGAAGCGATGGCCGCGTTCATGGCCGACTCTTTCCGAGAGCTCGGTCTCGCCGTTCAGTGGCAACAGGTCGAGGAAGGGCGCGCGAACGTCGTCGGCACCCTCAACGGAGCGGGCGCCGGTCCGTCGCTGATGTTCAACGGCCACATGGACACGTCGTATTCGGGACGGGAGCCCTGGCTTGCCCACGTGCCCGGCTTTCAGCCGGAGCCGTTCGTGCGCGAAGACCGCCTCTACGGCCTCGGGATCTCGAACATGAAGGGCGCGCTGGCCTGCTACGTCGAAGCGCTGCGGGCGCTCGCCGACGAGGGCGTGCGGTTGCGGGGAGACGTCGTCGTCGCGGCCGTGTGCGGCGAGATCGAAAAAGCGCAGTTCGGCGACGCTCAGGGCCCCGAGTTCCGCGGGTACGCGACCGGCTCCCGCCACCTCGTCACGCACGGGGGCGTCGCCGACATGTGCATTCTCGGCGAGCCCACAGAGGGCAGGGTCGTCCTCGGCCACTTCGGCTCGCTCTGGCTGAGGATCTCGACGCGGGGAAACTTCATCCACACCGCCTTCAGCGAGGGGTTGCGCGACCAGAATTCGATCTTGCGGATGCGAGAGGTTCTGGACGCAGTGGTGGACTGGATCCCGAGCTGGGAGGACGATCCCGAGAACACGCATCGCGGGGCGAAGGCGATCGTCAATGTCGGCGCGCTGCAGGGCGGCTTCGGCTGGCGCGTCTCGCGGACGCCTCACCGAACCGATCTCTTTCTCGACGTGCGCGTGCCGCCGGGCAAGCCGATGTCGGTCGCACGGCGCGAGGTGCTCGAGCTGGTGCGCGAGCTGGCCCGCCGTTTCCCCGACTACGGCGTCGAGGGGGAGGTCTACGTCACGGCGCCCGGCTCCGAGATCGCGGAGGACCATCCGCTCGTGGCGGCGATCGACGACAGTCACGCCGAGGTGTTCGGGGAGCCGCCCGAGCGGGACGTCACCCGCTGGTTCTCGGACGCTTCGGTGCTTACCCGCTACGGGATCGAGACCGTCAACTACGGGACTTCCACGGGGCTGCTCGACACCGAGTACGGCGAGAATCTCGACATCGACGGACTGGTGAAGACGGCGGACGTCTACGCGCGAGCGGCCCGGCGTGTCTGCGGGGTCGCCCAATGAAGCTGGTCACCTTCGACGAGGGCCGGGTTGGCGAGCTTCGGGACGGCCAGATCGTCGAGCTCGAGATCCCCTCGATGCGTGCGTACTTCGAGGCCGGCCAGGCCCCGCAAGAGACCGGCGAAGTCCACGAGCTCGACGCGGTGAGGCTGCGCGCGCCGATCGTGCCGAAGAAGTTCTTCCACACCGCCGGCAACTTCAGGGAGCACGAGGAGGAGTCGAAGCGCGTCGACTGGTCGCACGAGATCGCGCCCTGGATCGTCTTCTTCCAGAACGTCGACGCGATCATCGGGCCGGACGACCCGATCGTCTATCCCGAGCACTTGACCGAGGAGCTCGACTACGAGCTCGAGCTCGCGGTGGTGATCCGCAGGTCCGGGAAGTGGTTCTCGCCCGAGGAGGCGATCGACTACGTCGGCGGCTACGTGATTTTCAACGACATCACCGCCCGCGACATCCAACGGCGCGAGATGCGGTCGGGGGTCTTCTCGTTCTGCAAGGCGATCGACACGTTCTGCCCGCTAGGCCCCTGGATCGTCACCCCTGACGAGATTCCCGACGCGCACGACCTGGCGATGGAGCTGCGCGTCAACGGCGAGACGAGGCAGACGTCGCACTCGGGTCGGATGTCGACGACGATCCCCGAGATCCTCTCCCACTACTCGGCGCTCGGCTATAGCGCCGGCGACGTCGTCTCGACCGGAACCGTCTCCGGCGTCGCCGGGTTCAGCGAGGACCCGGCGTCGCTCTATCTGAAGCCAGGCGACGTGATCGAGTGCGAGATCGAGCGCATCGGGGTGCTCCGCAACCCCGTCGTCTCGTGGCAGGAGGCGCACGGGGAGCCGGCGCCCCCGCGCGTGCGCTGGTAGCGGTGCCCTGGCCGCTGGACGAGGCGAAGCTCGACCGCGTCCGCGCGGCAATGGAGGAAGCGGCGCTCGACGCGCTCGTCGTGCGCGCGCCGGACAACGTCCTCTACCTGACGAACTTCTGGGGCATGAAGGGGTACGAGGCGGCGGTCTTTCCTCGCGAAGGGGAACCGGCGCTGATCTGCCTCGAGGCCTCTGCCGATGACGCGGCTCGTACGGCCTGGACGGACGACGTCCGCTTTCTCTCCGGCTATGCGCCGGACGACCCGCGGCCGCCGCTCTCGCGCACGCTCGAGCTTGCGCAGGAGGCGGCGCGCAGCTACGGACGCGTCGGCCTCGAGCTCTCCCTCGGCACGCAGGCGTCCGACCGGATGGTCGGCGAACCGACGACGTTCACCGCTGCCTGGTTCGGGGGCTTCGGCCGGGCGGCGGACGCGACGCCGCTTCTCAGCGCAGCAAGAGCGATCAAGACGCCCCAAGAGCTGGAGCGCATGCGGATCGCGAACGAGATCGCCGCCGCGGCCATGGAGCACGTCAAGGCGCAGCTCCGCCCGGGCATGAGCGAGAGCGAGGCCGCGGCTCTCTGGCAGGGGCACGTCCACGGCCAGGGGACGACCCGCCGGGACGTCGACCTCGCCCTCGCCTTCTCGCTCGTCTGGTCGGGCCCGGGGATCAAGACGTTCACGGCTACCGGGGATGGGTCGGTGCGCGAGGACGAGCCGACGCTGTTCGAGATCTGGGTCTGTGCCGACGGCTACTGGTGCGACCACACGAAGAACCTCTGCCCCGGCGAGCTGAGCTCCGAGTACGCGGAGCTCGAAGAACAGCTGCTCTCGGTCTACGAGACGCTGGTCGAGCTCTGCCGACCCGGCCAGAGCCTCGCCGAGCTCGACCGCACCGGGCGCGAGGCGATTGCCGCGCTGGGTCACCCCGGGCAGCCGAGCCATCCGCTCTGCCATGGGGTCGGCGCCCGCGCGCACGAGCCGCCGTATGCGCACCAGGCCGGCGAAGGCACGATCGCGGAGGGAATGGTGCTCGCGATCGAGCCCGGGATCTACTGGGAGGGCGGCGGCGGCCTGCGAGTCGAGGACAACTTCCTGGTCACGCCTGCGGGACCGGAGAAGCTCTCGTCGTTCCCGGACGGAATCGTTAGGGCCGCATGATCTGGACGGGCGCCCTCAACGACGACCAGCGCCTCGGGGGCTCTGTCGGTCTCTACGACACAACGCTCCGCGACGGCGAGCAGACCGTCGGCGTGGTGCTCGACCCGGTGCAGAAGCTGGAGATCGCCCGCGCGCTCGACGAGCTCGGGATCGACCGGATCGAGGCAGGCTTCCCGCGCGTCTCGCAGGACGACTGGGACGCGGTGAAGCTGATCGCCGGCGCCGGTCTCCGGGCCGAAATCTGGGGGTTCTCTCGCGCGGTGCCGGCCGATCTCGAGGCGCTTGTCGAGCTCGGGGTGAAGGCCTCGGTGATCGAGTCGCCGATCTCCGATCTCAAGCTCGAGGCGATCGGCGTCTCCCGCGAGAAGATGCTCGGCCGGATTACGGGCGCGATGGCTTTCGCCGCCGACAACGGGATCCGTGCGGCCTTCTTCGGGGTCGACTCCACCCGCGCGGAGCCCGGGTTCTACGAGCGGGTCTACGGGAGCGCGATCGAGGCCGGCGCGCGCGAGGTCTGCGTCGTCGACACGCTCGGCATCGCCTCGCCGGAAGCGGTCTCGGAGCTCGTCGGCCGGACTGTCGCCCTGGCCGGCCCGGAGGTGCCGGTCCACTTCCACGGCCACAACGACTTCGGGCTCGCGACGGCCGCCGCCGTCGCCGCTGTGAGCGCCGGAGCGACTTGGATCCACGGGACGATCAACGGCATGGGCGAGCGAGCCGGGAACGCGAATCTCGGCGAGGTGGCGCTGGCGCTGCGAGCGCTGTACGGCGTCGAGTCGAATCTGCGGCTCGACCGAATCCGGGACGTGTCCGAGCACGTCCGCGAGTTGTCGGGATACGCACTTGAGCCGTGGAAGCCGGTCACGGGCGAGACGCTCTTCCGGCGCGAAAGCGGCGCGGTTGCGAGTCAGTTCCACGACCCGCCCTCGATCGAGCCCTACTCCTCGGAGCTGGTCGGGGCCGAACGTGGGATCGTGCTCGGCAAGAAGAGCGGTCTCGACTCGATCCGGATCAAGGCAGAGGAGCTCGGGGTCGACGTGCCGGAGGAGCGGCGGGCGGACGTGCTCGCGGCGGTCAAGGAGCTCGGCGCGCGTAAGCGCGGGCTCGTCACCGACCAGGAGTTTCTCGAACTCATCCGTGGCTGACCACGACGCGGTCCTCGTCGGCAGCGGGATCAACTCGCTCGCCTGCGCCGCGCTGCTCGCCCGGGCCGGCTGGAACGTCTGCGTCCTCGAGCGCAGCGACCACCTGGGCGGCGCGATCCAGACCGCCGAGCTCACCGAGCCGGGTTACCTGCACGACGTCTTCAGCGCTTGGCATCCGCTCTGGGTCGGGGGCGCCGCGCACGCCGAGCTGGGCGGCGACCTCGCCGCGCGCGGGCTCGAGTACCTGAACACCGAGCATCCGACTGCGACGCTCTGTCCGGACGGGGACGCGGCCTTCCTGCTCCGAAATGCCGACGCGAACGCGGCAGAGCTCGACCGGCATGCCGAGGGGGACGGCGACGCTTGGAGGCGGGCGCTCGACGTCTTTCTGCCCAACGCCGATCTCGCCTTCGCAGTCCTCGGAACCGAGCTCTGGTCTAAGGACGGCGTCGCGCTCGGGCTGAAGGCCTATCGCCGGCTGGGGAGGCGCGGCCTGGTCGAGTTCACCGGCAACCTTCTCACTTCGAGCCGCGACTGGCTGACCGGCACCTTCGCTTCCGAGCACGCGCACGGGCTGCTCGCGCCCTGGGTGCTTCACACCGGGCTCGGTCCCGACGCGGCCGCGTCGGGCTTCATGACGCAGCTGATCGCCGTCGCGATCCAGGAGGGCGGAATGCCGATCCCGCGGGGCGGGGGCGCACGACTGGCCGAGGCGCTGGTGCGCCTGATCCGCGACCAAGGCGGCGTCTGCGAGACCGGCCGCGACGTCGAGCGGATTCTCGTTCGCGACGGTGAGGCGACGGGCGTCCGGCTCGCCGATGGCACTTCAGTGACCGCCGTCCGGGCCGTGATCGCGAACGTGACGCCGACGCAGCTGTACGGCCGCCTGCTCGACGGCGATCTGGCCGGGCGCGGAAAGCGGTTTCGCTACGGACGCTCGGAGATGCAGATCCACTTCGCGCTGTCGGAGCCGCCGCGATGGGAGGGGGACGAACGGCTCGGTCGGACGGCGATCGTGCACCTGACGCCCGGCCTCGACGGAGTCTCGCGCGCGGTCAACGAGGCCGAACGTGGGCTGTTACCGGCCGAGGCGACCGTCGTCGTCGGCCAGCCGCTGACGATTGATCCCTCCCGCGCGCCGGACGGCACCGGGATGCTCTGGATCCAGCTTCAAGAGCTTCCCTGGCATGTCAAGGGCGACGCCGCAGGCGAGCTCGCGGTCGGAGACGGGAGCTGGACGGAGGACTTGCGCGAGCGCTACGCCGACCGGATCCAGGCAAGGATCGCAGCGCACGTCCCGAACCTCGAGGCCGCGCTGCGCCGGCGCGTCGTTCTCTCACCGGCTGACCTAGAGGCCGCGAATATCAACCTCCTGCACGGCGATCCGTACTCCGGATCGCTCGCGCTCGACCAGAACCTGCTCTGGCGGCCGTTCCCCTCCAGTCCCGGGCACAGCACGCCCGTACGGAGGCTGTGGCAGATCGGCGCGAGCACGCATCCGGGCCCCGGCCTCGGCGCCGGCTCGGGAGCGCTTGTCGCCAAGCGGCTGCTCGAGCCGCCGCTGCTCGAGCGGGTGCGGGGACGCGTGGGCCGATGAGCGCGCGCGTCTCGATCTCGGAGATCACGACGGTCGGGCAGTCCTTCGCGTCCGACCTCGCGGCCTACCGTGCCGCCGGGGCAGACGGAATCGGTATCTGGGAGATGAAGCTCGAGGACGATTCGCTCGAGCGCTTCCGGCAGAGCGGGCTCGAGGCGGCCACCGCAGTGCCGTCAGTCCCCTCGATCTTGCCGCTGCCGCTGATGGACGGACCGGACGACCCGGCGGCCCGCGTCGAAGCGATCTGCGCCTCGATCCGGAGGCTTGCGCGCTTCGAGCCCGCCGGCGTGCATTTCCTGACGGGACCGGGCGAGGACCGGGCCACCATCCTCGAGGGCCTGCGCGCGATCGCCGACGAAGGCGCGCGCTCGGGCGTCCGCGTCGCGCTGGAGCCGATCCAGCGCGAGTTCGCACATTTCTGGACGATCGTGAGCTCGCTCGACGAGGCGGCGGCGCTCGTCGTCGAGTCTGGCGCCGACATCGGGCTGATGTACGACACCTGGCACCTATGGCGGGAGCCGCTCGACCAGATCCCGCGCCACCGTGACCGCATCTACGGCGTTCATCTCGCGGACTGGCGGGAGCCCACGCGCAACACGAACGACCGCGTGCTTCCGGGTGACGGGTCAATCGAGTTCGGGCCGATCCTCGAGGCGCTGCGGTGGGACGGTCTCTTCGATCTCGAGATCTTCTCCGACGCGGAGCTCGAGGGATCCCTCTGGCACGACGAGCCTCGCGAGCTTGCAGTTCGCGGAGTCGAACGGATGCGGGAGGTCCTGTCGACCGCGTCTGCATAGTCGGCGCCGGCGTAATCGGCAGCCTGTTTGCGGGGCATCTCGCCCGCGAATACGAGACGACGGTCCTCTGCCGCCGGGAGGGGCATGCGGCGGCCCTCAACGAGCATGGCTTGCGAGTCACGGGCCGGCATGACTTTCACGCAAGCGTTCGAGCCGCAACCCGGCCCGAGGCGCTGCCCGAGCCCGCGCTTGCGATCGTCGCCGTGAAGACGACCGAGCTGGAGACCGTCGCCGAGCGCCTTGCGGGGCACTGGCCCGGCGCGGCGATTATGACCGTCCAGAACGGCCTCGGCGCCGAAGAAGCATTCGCCGGCCGCGGCTCTTGGCCCCTGATCTCGGCGGTGACGTTCATGAGCGGAACGCGGCACTCCGACACCGAGGTCGAGTACATCCTCGACACCGAGACCTGGCTCGGACCATATGGCGAGACCCCCTACGAGCTCGTCGAGGAGGTGACCGAGCTCCTTCTGCGGGCCGAGCTGAAGGCCCGCGCGTTTCGCGACCTTCGGGCCGCGCAGTGGTCGAAGCTGATCTTCAACGCCACGGTGAACTCCGTTTCCGCGCTTACCGAGCTTCCCCACGACCCGCGTTTCGCCACCCGCGCGCGCGTCGAGGATCTCGGGCACCTCGTCTACGACCTGATTGCTGAAGGCAAACGAGTCGCTGCGGCTGCGGGCGTCGAGCTGCACGAGGATCCCTGGAAGATGAACGTGCTCGCCACGGAGCGCGGCAGCCGCCATTACCCGTCGATGCTCGAGGACGTGCAGGCGCGGCGGCCCACCGAGGTCGACCAGATCAGCGGTGCGCTGGTTCGGGAAGCGGAACGGCTCGGCGTTCCGGCGCCTCTGCACACAGCGCTCTGGCGGCTGGTCAAGGCGCGGGAGGCGTCCTGGTCAACCGAAGCTCTTGCTCCGCCGTAGTAAGTTCTACCCGCAAGGATCGGGGAATCACGAGAGGAGGGCGCAGTGAAAAAGACCACCAGGTGGGCCGCCTTGGCGGCGCTCCTCGGCGCGGTCGTCGCGGCCGCCGCGCTTGCAGCGACGACAGGCGGTGAGGCAGCGACCGCAGCGAAGAAGCCGATCATCATCGGCGCCGCCGTCGATCTGACGGGTGCGATGAAGCCGTTCGACAGCGCCGCGCTGCGCGCCGCTCAGATCCAAGCCAAGAAGACGTCGGTCAACGGCCGCCCGTTCAAGGTGATCGTCTGCAACACCCAGCTCGACAAGGACAAGACCAAGGCGTGCGCCAACAGCCTCATTGCGAAAGGCGCGGTCGCTCTCCTCGTCACGTGCGATGTGGAGTACGCAGCGCCTGCCACACAGGAAGCCATCAACGCAGGCAAGCTCGCACTCGGCTCGTGCATCGGCACGGACCAGCAAGGCCCGAAGCGATTCGGGCCGAAGGGCAAGCTTGCGTTCAGCTTCGGGAACGTCGCGCAGGACGAGGGCGCTGCGATGGCCGAGTACGCGTTCAAGGTGAAGAAGTGGAAGCGCGCGATCACGGTCACCGACAACCTCCTCGTCTACTTCCAGACCGTCGTCAAGGCGTTCACCGCGCGCTACAAGCACCTCGGCGGCAAGATCGTCCGCGCGGAGAGCTTCACGAACTCTGCGTTCGGTGGACCGAACCAGGTTCCGAATCTGGTCAACCGTCTCCGCAACACGAGCGGCGCCCAAGTCATCGTCACGACGACGACCTTCGGCGACTGGCCCGCGATCATGCAAGGGGTGCGGAGCCTTCGCGTGAAGACGCCGATCATGAACTCATGGGCGGGCGACGGGACGAACTGGTACCCGAAGAACCCGAAGGTGACGAAGTACTGGTACGTCACGTTCGCCTCGATCTTCGGCGACGACCCCAATCTGCCCGTGCGGCGCCTCTTCAACACGATCAAGCGACAGGCAGGCACCCCTGCGACCGGCAGCTTCGTGACGGGCGCCACTGCGATCGACGCGCTGGCCACAGCGATTAGGCGAGCGAACGGCTCGACCAAGGGCAGCGTCCTCGCGAACCAGTTCCAGCGCTTCCGGGGGCTGAGAACGATCTCCGGGAAGATCAGCTTCTCGCGGAAGTTCCACACCGTCTTCGGCCGCTCGTATCGGGTGATCGAGGTCGAGAACAACAAAGGCAAGTACGTCGGGAGCATCTCGGCCGGGAAACCAGCCAACGTCGGCTGACCTGTGTCGGTGCCGGTGGCGGTGCCTGAAAACCGGTGGCCCGGAGAAACGCTCCGGGCCACCGCTGTCTCGCGGTCGTTCGCCGGTGTCGAGGCGCTCCGGGATGTGACGCTCGAGCTGCATCGGCACGAGGTCGTGGGTCTGATCGGCCCGAACGGCGCCGGCAAGACCACGCTGGTGAACGTGATGAGCGGCTTCGACTTCCCGACGACGGGCAGCGTCGAAATCGCAGGGAGAGACATGACACGCTGGAGCCCGAGCCGGCGAGGGCGAGCGGGTCTCGCCCGGACGTTCCAGCACAGCCGCTCTTTCCGTGGTCTCACCGTGCGCGAGAACGTCGAGGTCGCCGCCCTCGGCGTTCGTGCCGGGCGCCGGGAAGCACGCCGGCGCGCCGACGGCCTGCTCGACCTGCTCGAGTTGCGCCACCGCGCCGAGGCCGAGGCAGCCTCGCTTCCCCACGGTGACGAGCGGAAGCTCGGCGTCGCAAGGGCGCTCGCGTGCAATCCGCGCTACGTGCTCCTGGACGAGCCCGCGGCCGGGCTTCCCGACAATGAGGTGCCCGACTTCGCGGCCGTCGTGCGCTCCGTTCGCGACGACTTCGACGCCGGCGTCCTGCTGATCGAGCACAACATGTCGCTCGTGATGGCGGTCTGCGACCGCATCCACGTGCTCGACGAAGGGAGGACACTCGCTGCAGGAACGCCGTCGGAGATCAGGGGCAATCTGGATGTGACGGCCGCGTATCTCGGCGACACCGCAGTCGACACCCTTGCGGATGCCTGACGCGCTCCTGGAGCTCGAGCAGCTCGACGTCGCGTACAACGGCGTCCCCGCAGTCCGCGGCCTCAGCCTCAGCGTCGCGCGGGGGGAGATCGTCGGCTTGATCGGGCCGAACGGCGCTGGGAAGAGCACGACGCTGCACGCCATCATGGGCGTGGTTCGTCCAGCCGGGGGCGACATCCGGCTCTCGGGCCGTTCGATCAGGGGCCTCGCGCCTGAGCGGATCGCGAGGGCTGGGATCGCCCTCGTGCCGGAGGGCCGACGGATCTATCCGAACCTGACCGTCGACGAGAACCTGAAGCTCGGCCTCGCGGCGCGTCGAGGCGCCGGCGGGAACGAGGTGATCGAAAGCCTGCGCGAGCTGTTCCCGATCCTCGACCGTTACCGCAAGCGTGCCGGCGGCGTCCTCTCGGGTGGTGAGCAACAACAGCTGGCGATTGCGCGTGCCCTCGCCGCCGAGCCGGACATCGTCCTTCTGGACGAGCCGTCGCTCGGGCTCGCACCCACCGTCGTCGACGCGGTCTTCGAGCGCCTCGCCGAGGTCCGGGAGCGCGGCGTCACAGCGCTCCTCGTCGAACAGCGGGCCCAGCGGACGGTCGCATTCGCGGACCGTACGTACGCTCTCGCAAACGGCGAGCTTCGGGCGACGTTCGGGCCGGCAGACGCCGCGGATACCCAAAGCCTCGTAGCCGCGTACTTCGGCTGATGCTCCAGACGGCGTTCAACGCGCTTGCGCTCGGGTCGGTCTACGCGCTCATGGCTGTCGGCATCGGCCTCGTCTTCGGTGTCCTACGTCTCGTCAACTTCGCCTACGGCCAGCTGATCATGGCGGGCGCCTACACGCTTGCGATCGGAAGCGAGCACAACTGGCCCGAGTGGGCCTCGGTCCTCGCCTGTTTCGGCGTGGTGATCGCCCTGTCGCTCTTGATGGAGATCGGGCTCTTCCGGCCATTGCGCGGAGCGTCGCCGGCGACCATGCTCGTCGCGACCTTCGCCGTCGCGTTCCTGCTCCAGTCGATCGCGCTGCTCAAGTTCGGTCCGCTCGTCAAGACCGCGACGATCTTCCCAGGCCTGTTCGATCCCGTCGGGCACGGCGACTTCGAGACGGTGAGGAAGATCACGATCGTCGCGATCGTGTCAGCCATCGTCGCCCTTGGCGCGCTGACCCTCCTCCTTGCGAAGACGACGATCGGCCTACACATGCGGGCCGCGTCGGCGGACTTCCGGACCGCGCGCCTCATCGGGGTGAAGGCGAACGAGGTAGTGACGCTCGCGGTCGTGCTGTCGGGGGTCCTCGCGGCCGCGGTCAGCGTCATCCTCGTCGTTCAGGACCCTTTCGTCGAGCCTCAGTTTGCCCTGCGCGACACGATCATCGTCCTCGTCGGCGTCGTCGTCGGAGGCCTCGACCGCTTGTGGACGGCGACGCTCGGCGGCTTCGCGATCGGCGTCGTCACCTCCGTTTTCACCGATGAGCTGTCCTCGGCCCACAGCGTGTACGTCGATTCCTTCGTCTTCGGGCTCGTGATCCTCGTCCTCCTGATCCGGCCCGAAGGGCTCTTCGCCCCGTTCAGTGCGCGACCCGTGGAGCGCGCGTGAGGCCCGTCTCTCGCCTCTCGGAGCTCGTGTTCCCGGCGCTGCTCGTTGCCGCGGTCGCCTTGCTCGGCAGCTTCACAGCGCGGGCGAACGAGATCCACTTCCGCACCGCGCTCGTGGACGTCGCGATCGTCGTCGGGCTCTACGTGTTCATCGGGAACTCCGGCGTCCTGTCCTTCGGACAGATCAGCTTCGTCGCGGTCGGCGCGTTCGCCGCGGGACTGATGACGATCTCGGCGGACGTGAAGCGTGGCATCATGCCGAGCCTCTTTCCGATCCTCAGGGACCACTCACTGGGGAACGTCGAGTCGCTGCTGCTTGCGAGCGGCCTCGGCGCGCTATTCGCGCTCGTGGTCGGGCTGCCGCTGATGCGCCTGTCTGGACTGGCTGCGGGCATCGCGACGTTCGCCGTCCTCGGCATCACCCACAACATCCTCTTCAACTACACCAAGATCGGCCCGGGGGCGACGGCACTGACGAACATCCCGGAGACCACTGACCTGATCCAGGGGATGGCCGGGGCGCTGATTGCGATCGTGGCGGCCTGGCTGTACCAGCTCAGCCGTTTCGGCCGGATGCTCCGCGCAACGCGAGAGGATCCTGCTGCGGCGCAGGCGGTCGGCGTGAGCATCCACCGGCAGCGCCTGCTCGCGTTTACGCTCAGCGGAGCGCTGTGTGGCTTCGCCGGCGGCCTGTTCGTCCACCAGGCGGGAACGATCACGACCGAAGACGTGTACCTCAATCTGACCTTCCTGACCTTGGCCATGCTCGTCGTGGGTGGCGTCGGCAGCCTGCTCGGCGCCGTCGTCGGAGCGCTTCTGATCAGCGGCCTCAATTCCTTACTCACAACGGCGGAAGGCGGCGTGCACATCCTCGGCGTAAAGGTCGATCTGCACGACGGCACGCACCTCGTCGTCCTCGGCGTCGTGATGGCGCTTGTCCTCGTCGTCCGTCCTGGAGGCCTCACCGGGGGCCGCGAATTCCGCCTGCCTCAGATCTGGGGCCGCCGGCCGCCGGCGGAGGCTCGGACATGAGAGTCTGCGTCGTCGGCTGCGGCGCCGTCGGCTCGCTGTTCGCAGCGAACCTCGCGCAGCTCGACGAGGTCGAAGTCTGGGCGTACGACCTCGCCCAGGCACACGTCGACGCGATCAACGCGCACGGCCTGCGGCTCTCGGGAGCCGACGAGGTCGTCGGCCGCCTGCGGGCCACGACCGATCCACAGGAGCTGCCCGCCTGCGACTTCGGGATCGTCTCGACCAAGGCGATGGATACGCCTTCCGCGATCCAGGCCACCGCGCATGCTTTCGCCGACGGCTCGGTGTGCTCTGTTCAGAACGGCCTCGGCAACGAGGAGGCGCTGGCGGAGCGCGTTTCGCGCGTCATCCGCGGAACGACGTTTCCCGCCGGCCGGATCCTCGAGCCGGGTCACGTTCAGTGGGACGTGCGCGGCGAGACGACGATTGGCCCCTTCGAGCCGAGGCCGGCACCAGCGGAGGCGATCGAGAGGCTCGCAGACGCGTGCACGCGGGCCGGCATGCCGACGACGGCGGTTCGCGACGCTCGCGGGCCACAGTGGCGGAAGGTGATCTTCAACGCGGCCACCAACCCGGTCGGCGCCCTGACGGGCTTGACCCACGGTGGCGTATGCGAGGACCCGGGCCTGCGGGCGCTCGTCTCCGGCCTCGTCGACGAGGGCAAGGCCGTCGCCAGGGCCGAGGGAATCGAGCTCGATGCCGATCCCGAAGAGCTGATCGATCACGCGGCCAAGCCCGAGGTCGCGTACGACCACAAGGCGAGCATGCTCCAGGATGTCGAGGCCCGCCGGGCGACGGAGATCGACTATCTGAACGGCGGCATCGTCAACTTCGGCCGAGCAGCCGGCGTCCCCACGCCGCTAAACGAGACGATACTGGTGCTCGTGAAAGGGCTGGAGCGGTCGTGGCAGTGACGCAGGGCGAGATCCAGCGCCGCTACGCGAACGTCCGGGCCGCGCTCGAGCGCGACGGTCTCGACGCGGCACTCGTCTGCGGAAGCGAATACACGGGCTTCGAGGGCGCAGTCACCTATTTGTCGGGCTTCCTGATCGTCCATCGCTACGCCTACGTCATGCTGACTCTCGAAGGTGATCCGACGATTGTTTTCCCGAGCGAGGCGCGCTACGTCGGCGAGCACGGGACTTCGTGGATCGAGGAGCAGGTCTTCGCCGACCGCCCCGGCGACTGGCTGGGCGATCGGCTGCGCGGGAAGCGGGTCGGTGTCTACGGGCTCGACTACGTGATGCCCGTCCGGGACTACCGCGCGCTCGCGGACGCGTGCGAGCTCGTCCCGTGGGATGTCGGCTTCGACCTGGCCCGCGCGGTGAAGAGCGAGGAAGAGCTGGAGTCGGTGCGCGAGAGCGTGCGTATCAACACCGAAGGCTTCTGGATCTTCCTCGAGGGGTTCCAACCCGGGCGCAGCGAGCAGGAGCTCCTGGCGCGCTGCGAGGAGCACTTCGTCGAGAGCGGCTGCGGCCGGGCGACGATGGACATGGTGCTCGTCGGCGAGAGTGGCTCCGCGCTCCCCGAGTTCAAGATCGCGGGCCCGAGACCGATCGCGGCGACTGACATGGTGCTGCCCTCACTCGAGGTCGCCGGCCCGGGCGGATACTGGGTCGAAGTCTCCCGCGCGATCTGCGCGACCGAGCCGAGCCAGGAGTCGCTGCGGATGCTCGAGGCGTACGAGGAGTACGACGCGGCCGCGCGGCAAGCGATGCGACCAGGCGCAAGCGCCCACGACCTTCACCGTGCCGTCGCCGAGGGATTCGTCGAGCGCGGCTACAAGCTCGGCCACGTCACCGGGCACTCGATTGGGATGACCATGATCGAGTTCCCGAAGATCGGCGAGGGCGACGAGACCGAGCTACAGGAAGGAATGGTCTTTTCGATGCACCCGCATGCGATATCCAGCGACGGAAAGGCCTGCGTCTACATGCAGGAGACGTGGCTGGTGACTCGGGAAGGTGGCGTCCCGCTTTCAGGGCTCCCGGTCAGGATCTTCGACGGCTCCGAGACAAGGAACGAAGCGCCCGTGCGCTAGCCCAGCCAACTCCTGCGATGAGCCGGGGCAACGTCCGACGCCTTTCGGTGGCGAGGCGTGGCTGGCAATGCTCCGTGAACCCGGCCTCCGCCCACTCACGGCGGCGGCCGCGCTCGCCGGTTACTCGCGCGTCCCTATGTCGTCCCGGGGCGACTCCGCTTGCGGCTTCTCGGCTGCACGCTCAGCCGCATAGCGCTCTTCGTACTCACGCCCCCGCCGTGCCTCCTCGCGCTCCAACGCAGCAGACCGATCGGCGTTCTTGAGCCCCCGCTCTGCCTGCTTGCGCTGCTGCTCACGCCTCCGTTTGTAGTGGGAGTAGCTGTCGGGGCCGGTGGACCGCCAACCCTTGCGAACGGAGTTGCCGACTCTCTTCAGCTGGTCCATCACACCCATTGCTTCGGCCCTCAGCGGCGGGCGAGCCGCCGACCGCTCTCCGTATTGGGCGCCGTGTAGTTGAGCTGGTAGTGGTGATAGAGGT
The DNA here is from genome assembly GCA_035554095.1 of Gaiellaceae bacterium. GTDB lineage: Bacteria > Actinomycetota > Thermoleophilia > Gaiellales > Gaiellaceae > 13-2-20CM-68-14. Next base: position 18,349 of record DATMIX010000067.1, read on the forward strand.
TTGACTCGTCCGCCTGGGAGAGTTCCTCCCCCTCGGTCTCGATGTTGGGGGCCTCCTTGATTTGCTCCTTGGAGACTGGAACCTGCAGGCTGTTAGGTCCGATTGTGATCCCGGCGAGGGGCACGAACGTCAAGTGGCGACCGATGAAGGCGAAGCCTTCCTTGACGGTCCCGAACACCGGCTCGTCCGTCTCGACATCGACGTAGACGTCTTCGAGTTTGCCGATGCTCTCGCCGTCGCGGTCAATCAGTTGCTTGCCGTGCCACTCGGCGATGTTTCGATGCGTGACCATCATCTCCACTTCCTTCCCCGCCACGGCGAATTTTAAGACCCTGTCTAGACCGTGTAGACCCTGCCTAGACCCTCGCGTAAGGGTCTGGAACCGGCCGGAGCAGTTCCTAATGGCGATGCCCCCGGCAAGAATCGAACTTGCGCACGCGGTTTAGGAAACCGCTGCTCTATCCACTGAGCTACGGGGGCCCGGAAGCTGATGGTAGCCCTCGCTAGGCTCAGCTCATTAACGACGCGGCGACAAGGTCGCCGCCGCGACCGTCGTCGCTACCCGGAAGTCCGCGCCATGGCCCCTCGGCTCGAAGCTCGCAGTCTCCGAGAGCGGCGACCTGGCGGGCTCCGTCTCCGGCGGGTGCGTCGAGAGCGACGTCGCGGTCCACGCGCGCGAGGTGCTCGCGACCGGCTGGCCGAAGCTGGAAGGCGGGCCGCTGCGCGCCTCCAGCGGCACGATTCACGCCGAGCCCGTGCGTTAGGCTCGGGCTCGATGGAGGGGACCCAACCGGCCGCCCTCAGTGACCCTGCCTCCTGGCTGGTGGAGCAGGCCGACGCGCCCGACGCAGTCGAGGTCACCCTTGCGGACGCGAGCACCCACGTCCTCCTCCTGCCGGCGGAAGTCTCGGCTCAGCGCGCTGTCGGGATCCTGATCGGTTCGCGCGAGCCGGAAGAGGATTCTCCCTGGCCGCCGGGCGAATGGCTCGAGACCGTGACCGCGTGCTGGATCAGGCGCGGCGCAATCGTCTCGGTCCGGATCGTCACGCAACCGCGGACCACGACGGCGTAGCGGCGGCGGCTCGCGCGTGACGGCCGTCCTGCTCGCGGTGCTGTCGGCTGCGCTGTTCGGCTTGATGTCGGTGACCGTTCGGATCGGTCTCCGCGCCGGTGTGCGGGCCGAGGACGGCTCGCTCGTCACGGCCCTGACCGCATCGGTCACCACGATCGCGATTGCGGCCGCGTCTCTGGTGGGTGGCGGCGACCTGAACGCCGGTGACCTCTGGCCGTTCCTGCTCACCGGCCTGCTCGCGCCTGGCCTCTCGCAGCTCCTCTTCTTCCAGGCCGTCAGAGACATCGGCGCATCACGGACGTCGGTGATCGTGGGCGTCGCACCCCTCGTCGCGGTCGGGATCGCGCTCGTGGCGCTCGACGAGCCTGCGCGGCTGCTGCTCCTTTTGGGGGCGCTTGCGATCGTCGCCGGCAGCATCACGCTCGGCCTCGAGCCCGAGCGGCCTGTGGACTTCAAGCGGGTCGGGGTGCTCTTCGCCCTGCTGACGACGGTCCTGTTCGCCACGCGCGACGACCTGCTCCGCTGGCTCGCCACCGATTCGGACGCGCCGGCGCTCCCCGCCGCGGCGGTGGCGATGGCAGGAGGCGCGGCCACGCTGGCGGCCTTTCTGCTGGCTCGGCGCAGCGTCTCGGCGCCGGGGCTGCGGGCCGCCGCCAGGTACTTCCTCTTGACCGGCGTGCTCTTCGGAGGCACCTACGCGCTCCTCTTCGAGGCGTACTACCGAGGGCGCGTGACGGTCGTCTCGCCCCTCGTCGCGACCGAGTCGCTCTTCGGGGTGCTCTTCGCAGTCCTCTTGCTGCGCCGGAGCGAGCTCGTGGGCCGGCATGTCGTGCTCGGCGCGATCCTCATCGTCGTCGGCGCTGCAGTGATCGGCGCGACGCGATAATCCGAAGGATGGGCTTTCGCGAGCTGCTCGACCAGCACGCCGGCGAGGAGCTGGAGCTCTACGCACGGACGATCAACCCGCAGTTCGTCCGGCTGCTGCAGACGATCGGTTTCGACCGTCGTTGGGCCCGTGGCGAGGGCGCCTACCTGTACGACGCCGACGGCACCCGCTACCTCGACCTGCTCGGCGGCTTCGGGATGTACAACGTCGGCCGCAACAACCCGCGTGTCCGCTCGGCGCTGGCCGAGGCGCTCGAGCTCGAGACACCGGGCAAGGTTCAGCTCGGTGTTTCCCCGCTGCCCGGCCTGCTCGCCGACGAGTTGCTGCGCCGGGCGCCGGCCTCGGTCGGGCGCGTTCTCTTCACGAGCTCCGGCACCGAGGCGGTCGAAGCGGCGCTGAAGCTCGGTCGCACCGCGACGGGCCGCACGAAGATCGTCTCGTGCGAGCACGGCTTCCACGGGCTCACCCTCGGCTCCCTCTCGGCCGCCGGCGACGCGGCCTTCACCGATCGCTTCGGGCCGCTTCTGCCGGGGTTCTCCCGGGTCCCCTTCGACGATCTCGACGCGCTCGAGCAAGCTCTCCGCACCGAGGACGTGGCTGTGTTCATCGTCGAGCCGGTCCAGGGGCACGGCCCGCATTTCCCGTCCCCCGGCTACCTCGAGGGTGCGCAGGAGCTCTGCCGCCGGCACGGCACCCTTTTCTGCGTGGACGAGGTGCAGACCGGCTTCGGCCGCACCGGCCGGCTGCTCGCGCTCGACCACTGGGGGCTGGAGCCGGATCTGATCATCGTCGCGAAGTCGCTTTCGGGCGGCTACGTGCCGGTCGGAGCGCTACTGATGTCGACCGCCGTCCACGGGGCCGTCTTCGACACGCTCGAGCACGCTGTCGCGCACGGCTCGACGTTCGCGCCGAACGACCTGGCGATGGTGGCAGGGTTGGCGACGTTGCGGGAGCTCGAGGAGCAGCGGCTGACGGAACACGCGGCGGAGCTCGGGGAGATGCTGCTCGAGCGGACCCGGCCGTTCGTGGAGCGCTACGAGGTCGTCAGGGACGTGCGGGGGCTCGGCCTGCTCTGGGCGATCGAGTTCGAGGAGCCGCCCGGCGGCAGCCGCTCGTGGCGGCTGCTCGAGCGGGTACAGGCCGGCCTGTTCGCCCAGCTCGTCGTCGTGCCGCTCTTCGGCGAGCACCGGATCCTCACCCAGGTGGCCGGGCACGACTCGAACGTGATCAAGATCCTGCCGCCGCTCGTTCTCTCCGAGGCGGACGTCGACTGGTTCGTGGGCGCGCTCGAGCAAACGCTCGACCGGGCGCAACGGCTGCCGCGCTCGATGGTCCGTTTCGCGCTCAAGGCGGCCCGGGCAAACCGCCCGCGGCGCGGCGTGCGCGTCTAGATGTCCGTGATTCCGACGTGCCGCTCGGCGGCGCACTCGCGCGCCCACGTTTCCGCTGCCTCGACGAGGCGGCCGGCGAGGACGTCGGCATCGTGCTCGTCGACCGGGATGTGCTCTGGATCGACTTCGATCCGCACCTGGTGCAGCGACGCCTCTGTGTCCGTCCCGATCAGGTGCCGCTCCTCCGCGACGATAGAGACCTCGCCGACCTTCGGCAGGAGCGCCTGCGCAAGGTCGTCGATCTCGGCGGCGGTCGCGGCGCGGCCCGTGAAGATTCCGAAGTTGACCCGAACCTCGAGGCCCGGCGGCTCGGGATGCCTGGTGTAGAAGGCGAGCTCGGGTTCAGTATGCATCGAAACACATACGTGCCCGGCCTGCGACCAACCTAACCCTCTCGCGGTTCCCAGCGGAATCGGCGCGCGGCGACAAGCGCTCCGGCGACGCCCCAGGCGACGACGACCGCGACCGCACCCGGCCGGTTCCAGATCTCCACGTTTCGAAGCATCACGTCCCGCACGAGCCGGATGAGGTAGGCGAGCGGGAGGACGTCCGCGATCGCGCGCAGGAAGTCCGGGAACGAGTGGGCCGAGAAGAAGGCGCCCGAGATGAACGCCGCAGGCAGGTAGATGGCATTGACGACCGCCGACGAACCCTCGGCCGACTTGATCACCGTCGTCAGCGCGAGTCCGAGGGCGGTGAAGGCGCCGATCCCGATGAGCAGCACGAGCGCGAGTGAGAACGCGTGTCGCACGTGCGTGTCGAAGAAGACTCGGCCGAGAGCGATCATCACCACGGCCTCGATCGCGTACGCGAGCATCGTGGTCACGAGCAGCGCAGCGACGTAGGTCGCCGCCGGCAGGGGCGTGGCGCGCAGCCGCTTGAGGATCCCGGCTTCGCGGCGGATCACGAGCATGATCGAGAGCCCGGCGAACCCGGTCGCGATCGCGCCGTAGCCCAGCATTCCGGCGAGCAGATAGTCGGCGCCGCGCACGTTTCCCTCGGCCTTCAGGCGATCGTCGCCGTAGACCGACCCGAGCAGGAAGAACATGATGATCGGCAGGGCGAACGTGAAGAACGCGAGCTCGCGGCTGCGCCAGTAGAGACGGAGCTGGGCTCGGAGCTCGTGGCCGAACAGGCTCACTCCGCCTCCTCCTGCGTGAGCGTGAGGTAGACCTCTTCGAGGCTGGGCCGCCTGACTTCGAGCCCCTCCAGATCCACGCCCTCCTCGAGGGCTCGGCTTGTCAGCTCGTGCAGGTCCCTGACCGGGTCCTCCGTTCGCAGGACGACTTCGCGGCCGTTGTCGCGGTAACGGATCTCGGTCGCCGGTGTGGCCGCGGTGAGCTCCTTGGGCGTCCCGGCAGCCACCACCCGGCCCTCGCGCAGGACGGCGACGCGGTCGGCGAGCTGCTCGACCTCGTCCAGGTAGTGCGTGGTCAGCAGGATTGTCTTGCCGAACGATCGCAACGAGCGGATCGTTTCCCAGGCCCGCCGGCGGGCGCCCGGATCGAACCCCGTCGTCGGCTCGTCCAGAAAGATCAGCTCCGGGTCACCGACGAGCGCCAGCCCGAGGTCGAGCCGGCGCCGTTGCCCGCCTGAGAGGCGGCGGACGCGTTCCTCCCGCTTCTCGTCGAGGCCGGTCACGCCGATCACCTCGTCGACGGGCCGAGGGTGCTCGTAGTAGCCCGCGAACTGCGCGAGGCTTTCGGTGACGGTCAGGTTCTCGTACATCGCCGAGGACTGGAGCACGACGCCGATCCGTCCGCGCCATGCGAGCCCGGCCGTCGCGGGATCTTCGCCGAGAACCTCGACCTCGCCCCCGTCACGCGACCGATACCCCTCGAGAATCTCGACGGTGGTCGTCTTCCCGGCGCCGTTCGGCCCAAGCAGTCCGAACACCTCGCCCGCCCGAAGCTCGAAGTCGATGCCCTTCAGCGCCTCGAATTCGTCGTACGACTTGCGCAGGCCCTCGACCGCGACGACGGCGCTCACGACAGCTCCAGTTCGACCATGCCCCCCGGCGGGAACGGCGGTGCCGTCCCGTCGCCGAGCTCGGCGGCGATCTGACCGCAGTCGGGCTGGTGCCCGATCGCGATCACCGTGTCGCCGCGGCCAGCGACCGCCGCGCGCAAGCCGTCGGCGGTCGCGCCCGGCGCGAGCGCGTCGTGCGGCTCGGCGGCGCACGCGAGCGCCGTGCCGAGCGCCTCTCCCGTCTCGCGCGCCCTCAGGAGCGGGCTGGTCAGGATCGCCGTCGGCTGCACTCCCTCGCGGGCGAGCCGCTGCCCCAGCTCGCGCGCGGAGGCGCGACCCTCGGGGCTGAGCGTGCGCAGCTCGTCGGGATCGCCGGGCAGCGCGTCGGCATGGCGGACCAGCAGCAAGCGCATCGGGTCAGAATAAGCCGTGCCGTCCTTTCGCTACGTCGTCTGCGACGTCTTCACGGACACGCCGCTGACCGGAAACCAGCTCGCCGTCTTCACCGACGCCCGCGGCCTCGAGGACGAGACGATGCAGTCACTCGCGCGCGAGACGAACTTCTCGGAGTCGACGTTCGTGTTGCCGGCCGAGGCGGGCGGGGACGTCAAAGTCCGGATCTTCACGCCGGCGACCGAAGTGCCCTTCGCCGGGCACCCGTGCCTCGGGACGGCGGTAGTTCTCGCGACGCCGCTGCAGCTGCCGGAGATCCGGCTGGAGACGGGTCGCGGGATCGTGCCGGTGCGGCTCGAACGGGAAGACGGCCGCATCCGCTTCGGGCGGATGGAGCAGCCGCTGCCGTCGGTGCGCCCGTTCGAAGCGGTGGACGAGCTGCTCGCGGGGCTCGGCGTGGCGGCGTCCGAGCTCCCCGTCGAGCTCTACGACAACGGGATTGAGCACGTGTACGTCGCTCTCGGATCGGAAGCCGAGGTCGCCGCCGTGCGGCCGGATCTCGAACGCCTCGCCGAGCTGCCGGGGGTGATGGGTATCAACTGCTTCGCCGGAACGGGGCTGCGCTGGAAGACGCGGATGTTCGCGCCCGGCGGCGGCGTCGCCGAGGATCCCGCGACCGGCTCGGCGGCGGGCCCGCTCGCGTTCCATCTCGCCCGGCACGGGCGGATCGAGTTCGGGGCCGAGATCGAGATCTCGCAGGGAGTCGAGATCCGGCGGCCGTCGACCCTGTTCGCGCGCGTCGAGGGGATGCCCGAGGCCGTGGAGCGGATCGAGGTCGGCGGGAGCGCGGTCGTTGTCGCGCGCGGCGAATTTAGGCTCCCCTAACATCGTCGGACACCGGGCGAAATGCGGCACGTCCAGGGGTTTGTGGACAGTTCGTGACGCCCGCGTAACGGTGTCCGACGTCGGGGCTAGTCCCGGCGCGGCCTGGCTAGTCGAGCCAGGTGACGGCTGTGATCTCCGAGAGCTCCGGCTCGACCGCTCGCCAGAAACGGCCGCCGTCGGTGGAGACGTAGAGCCTCGTCTCCGTGGCGAAGACGATTCGGTCGGGGTCGCCGTCGGCGATCGCGAGGGCCCGGCCGGGTGGAAGGCCGCCGCCGGCCTCGCGCCACGTACGGCCGGCGTCGTGTGAGACGGCCAGGGGCGGTCGGCGGTCGAGCAATGCGACCACGGTGGAGCCCTCGGCCGCGCTCGCGACGAGGAGCGGCAGCTCGACCTTCGGCTCGGGGGCAAGCGAGAGCTCCGCGCCGGCAACGAAGTCCGCGACCGTCTCCGACTCGACGTCGACCGTGTGCACTCCCTCGACCGTCTCGACGGCGACGTTCATCGCGTTCGCGCGAGCAGGCCGTGGACGAACCGCGTCGCCCGTTGCGCAGCGCGCCGAGGCGCAAGACCACGATCGCGCTCGACCACGTACGCCGCGGCGAACGCGTCTCCGGCTCCAGTCGGGTCGATCCTCTCGAGTGCCTCCGTCGGCACGTGGACAAGCCTCCGCCGGTTGACGACGATGCAGCCGCGCGACCCGAGGGTGACGACGACCTCCGGCACGCCGAGCTCCGTCAGCAACCGCTCCTCGAGCCGCCCGACGAGCGCGCGGGCCTCCTCCTCCGAGAGCTTCAGCACGGAAACGTGCCGCAGAAAAGACGTGTCTGGCTCGGCCTCCAGCCGGAGCGGCCCCGTCCGCGCGGGCCGCACGAGGCCCTGCCCGTCGAGCGAGACCCGGGCGCCCTCCTCGATCAGCGCTGCCAGGGCCTCCACGGGGAACTCGCCGCGGAAGAGCGCGCCCACGTGGACCCACTCGGCGTGCAGGCCCCCCACGTCCATGGGCGACCAGGGATCTCCGAGGGCCCGGACGTCCATCGTCCTCCGGTCGCCGTCGTACGAGAAGGCGTACGTCGCCGTCGCCTCCCCCGCACGCCACTCGACCGGCACACCGGCCTCCTCGATTGCACGCTGGAGCAACGGGCGGTCCCGCTCGGCCGCCTTCACGCGCACGACGGCCGGGACGCCGAGCTTCGCGAGGGCCCGCGCGGCGTAGAAAGGCGGCCCGCCGGGACGCGGCGGTGCGCCGTCAACGAGATCGAGCGAGAGGTTCCCGACTACGGCGACCCGCACGATCCACATCTTCTCGCGGGAAGAGCAGGCCCAGCGCCGTTGCGAGCACGAACGCCGCCGCGAAGCTGGGGAGCGACGCCGTCCACGTTGCGTGGCCGGGGTTCAGGTGCTCGACGAGATCGACCCACCAGCTCGGGCCCTGCGGCGACAGCCACTGGTAGAGGACGAAGCCCACGATCCACGCCGCGAGCTGCTCGAGCCGCACCGCCGGCCCCGCGAACAGGTCGCGCTCGCGATAGTGGGTGCCGGCGAGCAGCCAGTCGGCCAGCAGCACGCCGAACAGCGGCACGAACACGGAACCGAGCAGCAAGAGGAACGCCTGGTAGTCGCGCAGGTCGATGACGATCGCCCCGATCGTGGCCGCGGCCGAGACGAGCACGATCAGCAGGCGCTGAGACACCCGCGGCAAGACGTTCTGGATCGAGACCGCCGTCGAGTAGATGTCGGCGAACGCCTCGTCCGACTCATCGACCGTCAACGCGAGCAGGGCGAAACCGCTGACGACCCCGCCCGCCGCGACCGCGGCCGGCACGTCGGCGGCGTCCGTGACGTTGCGCGACAAGACCAGGAGGATCCCGAGCCCGAAGCACCACAGGGTCGGCACGAAGTAGCCGATGCCCGTGCCCCAGAACGCGCTCCGCCGGTCGCGCGAGAACCGGGTGTAGTCGGCCGCGAGCGGCGTCCAGGAGACGATGCTGCCGATCACGATGTCGATGCCCGAGCCGAGCCCGAGGCCGCCCTGGGCGTCCGCGTTCCAGAACGCGTGCAGGTCGGACTTGTCCAGCACCCACCAGGTCAGGTAGATCATCGAGACGATCACCGCCCAGACCGCGAACTTCCGAACGTAGCGGCGGACGAACCCGATCGGGCCGAGCAGGGCGAGCGCGACTGCGACGCCGCCGAAGAGCAGCGCCCACAGCCACCGAGCCTCGAAGCCGAAGACCTTGTCCGACAGCGCCGCCGCGGCCGTCGAGATCACGATCAGCTCGAACGTCGACCAGCCGAGGTTCTGGGCCACGTTGAGGGCCGTCGGCGCGTAGGAGCCGCGCCGGCCGAGCGGCGCGCGCAGGACGACCATCCCCGGGACCCGGGCGTCGGCGCCGATCATCCCGGCGAGCCCGAGCAGGAGATTTCCCGCCAGGGCGCCGATCACGATCGCGAGCAGCGCCTCCTTCAGCGACAGGGCCGGTACCAGCACGGCCCCGAGGACGATCACGAGCAGGCTGACCGAGAGGTTCCCCCAGAGCAGCATCGTGTCGACCAGGCCCAGCACGCGAAGCCGCTCGGGTACCGGTTCGATCCCCCAGCTCGGTGTGCGCTCGTTCATCTCGTCTAGGCTCCCTTCGCTGGCATGACCCAGGGCAGGTTCGACGCGTCTGATCTCAGCCCCGCCGGAGCGAGGCACCGCGGCGCCGCAACTCTAGCGGCGCTGGCGCTTGCGCTGGCCGCCGCAGGCTGCGGCGGTGGCGGCGGCGACAGCGGCAACGGGGACGGCGGCGCCACGCTTTCGAAAACGCAGTACGAAGCGCGGATCCAGAAGGACGGCCAGGAGATCAAGGACGTGTTTGCGCCGCTGAGCAAACCGCCCGCGTCGCTCCAGCAGCTGGCGAACGACATCGAGAAGGGCCAGAAGAAGCTGCGCGAGGCGGCCGACGACCTCGAGAAGGACACTCCGCCGGAGGACGTGAAGCACGACAACGCCGTTCTCGCGGCGGGCCTGCGCAAGCTGGCCGACGGTCTGGAGCCGCTGCGGGAGGGCGCCGAGAAGGGCGACGCGCAGATGGTTCAGAAGGCGGTGGCGGATCTGCAGAAGTCGAACGCGCTCAAGGACGCCCAGGAAGCCACGAAGGACATGAAGGAGAAGGGCTACAAGATCGGGACGCTCGGCCAGTAGGCCGTCAGCCCGGCGCGAGCGTACCCCGCAGGCGCAGGGCGCCGACCGGAATCCACCAGAGCGCGAGGCCGATCGCGAGGCCGGCCGTCAGGTTGACCTCGAACCCGACCGTTCCGACGACCAGGGCGAGACCCCAGTCGCGCCAGCCGCGCAGATCGGCGAGCAGGCCGATGTGAAGCAGGCCTGCCGTGGCGAGCAGCGCCGCGAGGATCGGCAACGGAAAGGCCGTGAGCAGAGCCGCGAGCCCGGAGCCGGCGCCGATCGCCAGCGTCAGGAGCGATGCGCCCATGATGAGAGGTGCCCCGCCCGTCCGAGCACCGAACGCGTAGTGCGCGGTCATTCCGCCCGCGCCGTGGCACACGGGCATCCCGCCGATCGCTGCCGAGAGGAAGTTCGCGAGGCCGAAGCTCGTCGCCAGACGGCCGGGCCGCACTCGCTCGGCCGCGTCCCCGAAGTACTTCCTCGCGGCGTCGGCGGTCGCGAGACAGGAGTTCGCGAACGACAACGGCACCTGCGGGACGACGAGGAGGGTAAGAGCCGTCCAGAACGTGGCGGCGTCCCACGAGGGCACATCGAGTCCCGACGGGCCGAACGAGATGTCGCCGCCCGCCGTCGCGAGCATCGCGACGGCTCCGGCGCCGACGAGCAGCAGGGAGACCGGGAAACGGCGGCCGAGCAGCGCTATGGCGACGCCTGCCGCAGCGAGCGGAACCGCCCACCGGGGCTCGAACGCGTAGTCCTTGAAGCCCTTCGACGGGCTCGTCACGAGCTTCCAGGCGATCGTCAGGAACAGCAGCCCGACAGTCAACTGCACGCCGCGGATGAGCGACCGCGGAAAGGCCCGGCCGGCGAGATCGATGAGCCCCAGGCGACCGGCGCCGAAGAAGACGACCCCCATCAGCAGGGCGCCCGCCGCGATATCGTCGGCGCCGAGGCCCTTTGCGATCGCGATCGCTCCGAACGCCTTCAGAGGTTGCACGGGAACGGGTAAGCGGTAAAGGAACGCGACGACGACGTAGAGCAAGCCCGCGGGGAGGAACACGGCCGTTGGGGACAAGCCGTTCTTCACGATCAGCGCGACCGCGATCGGCACGAGGACGCCGAGATCGGCGACTGCGCCCGCGAGCTCACGCCGGTCGAAGCGCACGGAGCCAGCCTAACCGCGCGTGGTAGCCGACACGCGCGACGAGTTCCTAAGCCTCTTCTCGGTCTACGAGTGGCTGATGGTCGCGGTGACGGCGGTGGTCTTCGGAGCCGTCTTCTTCGCGCTCGTCCGCTACCGGCGCCGCGATGACGAGTGGCCTCGCGGCCGGGACGAGCACAAGCTCGCCGAATCGGTGTACGCGATCCTGCTCGCGCTGATCGCCGCCGGACTGGTGGCGCTCACGTTTCGGACCGAGTCGCGGGTCGATTCGCTCTCGGCCGCGCCCAAGCTCCGGATCGACGTCACCGCCTTCCAGTGGCAGTGGCTCTTCCAGTACGCCGGCTCCGACGTGAGCGTCATCGGCGGGCCGAGCTCCGAGCCGGTGCTCGTCGTGCCGGCGCACCAGGTGATCCAGTTCTCGGCGCGCTCGGACGACGTGATCCACTCGCTCTGGGTGCCGGACGAGCGGTTCAAGCGAGACGTCTTCCCGTACCGGACGACGCGGTTCGACCTCGTCTTCGACCGGCTCGGCACGCATCCGGGTCACTGCGCCGAGTTCTGCGGTCTGCGCCACGCCGACATGAACTTCCGCGTCCGCGTCGTGCCGCTCGACGAGTTCCGGCGCTGGTTGGAGGGCCGCGCGTGAGCGTCGCGCTGGAACGACCCGCGAGGCGGGAGAGCGGCGGGCTCGTCGCGTCGGTTCTGTCGACGGACCACAAGCGCGTCGGCCTGAGCATCATGGTCGTCGCCTTCTGGTGGTTCCTGCTCGACGGCGTCTTCGCGCTGCTGATGCGCACCGAACTGGCGCGTCCGGGCCTGCAGCTGATGACGCGAGACACCTACAACCAGCTCTTCACCGAGCACGGCTCCGGGATGATCTACCTGTTCGTGACGCCGCTCGCGCTGGGGCTCGGCGTCTACTTCGTGCCCCTGATGGTCGGTGCCGCCGGCATCGCGTGGCCGCGCGCGGCGCTTGCGGCCTTCTGGCTGCTGATCGCCGGCGGCCTGACGATGGACTCGGGCTGGTTCACGGCCCACGGTGCCGCCAAGTTCGGCTGGACGGCGTTCTACCCGCTCTCCGACGCGAACCGCTCGCCGGGGCTGGGGATGGACCTCTGGATCGTCGGCGTCTCGCTGGCGACCCTGGCTGAGCTCGTGCTCGCCGCGTGCATCCTCGCGACGATCCTTCGCCACCGGGCGCCGGGGATGACGATGCTGAGGCTGCCGGTCTTCGCCTGGTCGCAGGTGGCGACGACGCTGATGGTGCTGATGTCCTTTCCCGCGCTGATCGTCGCGATGGCGCTGCTGTGGTGGGACCGCCATCTCGGCGGCGTCTTCGACACCCCGGGCGGCCCGGCCGCGTACCAGCATCTGTTCTGGTTCTACGGGCACCCGGTCGTCTACGTGATGTTCTTTCCGTTCGTCGGGATCGCGGCCGAGGTGATCGCGGTCTTCTCGCGGCGCCGCTTCTTCGGTTACACGGCGATGGTGCTCTCGTTCCTCGCCTTCGCGGGCCTCTCGATGTCGGTCTGGGCGCACCACATGTTCGCGACCGGCCAGGTCACGAACCAGTACTTCTCGCTCACCTCGACCGCGCTGATCGTCCCGGCCGGCGTTGAGTACTTCGACATGATCGCGACGATGGTCGGCGGCGCGATCCTGCTGCGGACACCGATGCTGTTCGCCGTCGGCTTCCTGCTCCAGTTCCTGATCGGCGGCCTGACCGGGATCATCGTCGCGTCGCCGCCGCTCGACTACCACGTCCACGACACGCAGTTCGTGGTCGCCCACCTCCACTACGTCCTCTTCGCGGGGTCGATCTTCGCGTTCTTCGCCGGTGTCTACTACTGGTGGCCCAAGATCTTCGGGTTCTTCCTGCGCGAGCGTCTCGGGAAGCTCCACTTCGCGTTGATGGTGGTCGGGACGAACCTGACCTTCTTCCCCCTCCACGTGCTCGGCTACGAGGGGATGGCCCGGCGCGTCGCCGACTACTCGCCCCATTCGGGCTGGACCGACCTCAACGAGCTCTCGACCCTCGGCTCCTATCTGCTCGCCGGCTCCGTGCTGGTCTTCCTGGCCAACGTCTTGGTCTCCACGAGACGGCGGCAGCCGGCCCCCGCCGATCCCTGGCAGGGGCACACCCTCGAGTGGGCAACGACCTCGCCGCCGCCGCCGGGCAACTTCGACTCGCTGCCGGAGATCCGCTCGTACGCACCGCTCTACGACGCGAGGGTGCGCACGTGAATCGCTCGACGCTCGTCGTCTTCGTGTGGGCGGCCTGGTTGACGGTGCTTTCGGCGGGGCTCCTTCTCTGGACCCCGGGCGACTGGGTCGAGTGGGCCCCCTTCGTGGCAGCGGCAGGCGGCGCCTGGGTGCTCGGAGCCGGTCTCTTGCTGCGCGGGCGCGGCGCGCCTCGCCGGCTCGCGCCGCGCTACAGCCCGGGCGCGGTCCTGGTCGCGCTCGGAGTGGCGTCCCTCGCGGCAGGGACATCCCTCGGCCTTTGGCTTGTCTACCTTGGCGGGGGCCTGGCTATCTTCGGCCTCGGTGTCGCCGTGCGTGAGACGCTGGCGTCGCGCCGAACGGGGAGTGGGGCGCTGTGAGGCGCGCGGCCCTCGGGCTCGGCGGGCTCGTGCTCGTCGCCGGCCTCTCGCCGTGGGCCGACCGGGCCGCCGACCGGTCGCTCGTCTTTCACATGGTTCAGAACCTCGCGCTGACGATGGCGGCGGCGCCGTTGCTCGTGTTCGGCGCGGCGCGCTACGTCGAGCGTTCGAAGAGGCAGCTCGGGCGGCCTCTCCATCCCGCGATCGCCTGGAGCCTTTTCGTCGGTGGTCAGTGGGCGCTCCACCTCAGCGGGATGTACGTCTTCGCGGCCGATCATCCCGCGGCGCACCTGCTCGAGCATGCGGCGGACCTCGTCACCGCCGCGCTCTTCTGGTGGTTCGCGGTCGGCGCGTCCCGGCGCCTGACGCCGGTCGGGCGGATCGTCTACGTGACGCTCGCGATGCCCGCGCTCGGAGCGATCGGCTTCGTCCTGGACGCTTCCTCGTCCGTCCTCTACCCGGGCTACGCGACGCTCGCGGAACAGCACGCCGCGGGGTCGCTGATGTGGGCGGCCGGCGGCCTGCTGATGGTCGCGGCGCTCGTGCTCTCCGCCTGGGAGGCGCTGCGCGACGAGGAGCGGCGGGCGCTCGCGCGCGAGGCGTACGGACGATGAGGCTGCTTCTCGTCGCCCTCGTCGCGCTCGCTGCTTGCGGGGCCGCGGCCGCGGCAGGCGACGCCGAGCGCGGCCGGGCGCTGTTTCGGACGCAATGCTCGACCTGCCACGGCCTCGACGCGAAGGGTGTGCACGATCGCGGCCCCTCGCTCGAAGGCGTGGGCGCGGCGTCCGCGGACTTCTACCTCTCGACCGGCCGGATGCCGCTCGACCAACCCGGCCGGCAGCCTATCCGCAGCGACCCGGCCTTCGGCCGCGGCCAGATCGACGACCTCGTCGCCTACATCGCCTCGCTCGGCCCTGGGCCGCCGATCCCCCGGGTGGACACTGCCGAGGGAGACGTGGCGTTGGGCCAGCGTCTCTTCGCAGACCGCTGCGCGGGCTGTCACCAGATCGTCGGTCGTGGCGGCGTCGTGCAGGACGCCTTCGCCCCATCGCTGCGCGACGCGACGCCCACGCAGGTCGCGGAGGCGGTCCGCGTCGGCCCCTACGTGATGCCGGCATTCACGCGAGCGCAGATCGACGACGCCCAGCTCGCCTCGCTCGTGCGCTACGTCGAGCGCACGCAACACCCGGACGACCGGGGCGGGTGGGGGATTTTCGAGATCGGGCCCGTGCCCGAGGGGATGGTGACCTGGCTGCTCGCGGGCGCGCTGCTCCTCGGCGTGATTCGCCTGCTCGGGGAGCGCGCCGACGAATGAAGAGCCTGTGGCGCTTCCTCGTCGCGGGCGTCGTGCTGCTGCTCGCGCGCCGGCGGCGCGAGCCGCGGCTCGAGCGCCCCGAATTCCGCGCGGGCGCGGGCGCGGAGCTCGTCGTGCTCGGCCTGCTCGGTGTCGCGACGCTCGGCGCCGTGGCGTTCGCGATCGTCTACTTTCGCGGCGCCGACACGCAATGGCTGGGCGCGGCCCTCGGTGTTGCGCTCGCCGCGCTCGGGGCGGCATCCGCCGTCGCCTCGAAGCGGCTCGTGCTCCAAGACAAGGAGATCGAGCCACGACCGGAGCTCGAAGATCCTGCCGCGCAGAAGGAGCTCGTCACGACGGTCCCCGAGGGCGTCGGGGGAATCACGCGGAGGCGGTTGCTGCTCGCCGGTGCGTTCGGCGCGGTCGGTGCCGTGACCGGGGCGATCGCCCTGCCGGCGCTCTCGCTCGGTCCCGCGGCAGGCGGTCAGCTGACGCGTTCGCCCTGGCGGCGTGGCAGGCGGCTCGTGACCGAGGACGGCGAGCCGCTCCCGGCCGAGGAGATCGCGATCGGCACGTTCCGGACCGCGTTTCCGCAGGACGCGGACCGAGAGCAGATCGCGGCGGCCGTGATCGTCGTTCGGGTCCCAGAGGACGAGCTCGACCTGCCGTCCGATCGGCGGGACTGGGCGCCGAACGGGATCCTCGCCTACTCCAAGATCTGCACACATGCGGGCTGTGCGGTCTCGCTGTTCCGCTACCCGAGCTTCGCCGCCAAGTCGCCGAAGCCGGCGCTCGTCTGCCCCTGCCACTACTCCACGTTCGATGTCGCCCGCGCGGCGAAGGTGCTGTTCGGCCCGGCGGGGCGGCCGCTCCCGCAGCTCCCGCTCGAGGTGGACGGTCAGGGCTACCTCGTCGCGGCGGGCGACTTCTCCGGCCGCGTCGGCCCGGCCTGGTGGGGTGTGCGGAGGGGGCGGCCGACGTGATCCGCGGAACCGTGCGTTTCCTCGACGAGCGCCTCGGCAGCTCGTCGTTTCTCCGCAAGACGCTTCGCTACGTCTTTCCCGATCACTGGTCGTTCATGCTGGGCGAGATCGCCCTCTACTGCTTCGTGATCCTCGTCGCGACGGGGATCTACCTGACGCTCTTCTTCAGGCCGAGCCTCTCGCACACCATCTATCACGGCCCGTACGAGCCGCTGCGCGGGCACGAGGTGACCGAGGCCTACCTCTCGACCATGCAGCTCTCGTTCGGCGTCAAGGCCGGCTTGCTGATGCGGCAGGCGCACCATTGGGCGGCGAACCTCTTCCTGGCGGCGATCGTCCTGCACCTGATGCGGATCTTCTTCACGGGTGCGTTCCGCAAGCCGCGTGACCTGAACATGGCGGTCGGCCTGACGATGCTGATCCTCGCGGTCGTCGAGGGCTACGCCGGTTACTCGCTCCCCGACGACCTCCTCTCGGGGATGGGGCTCGCAATCGGCTACTCGGTCGTCCTCTCACTGCCGGTCGTCGGCTCCTGGCTCGCGCCGCTGCTCTGGGGCGGCAACTTCCCGGGGAGCGACGCGTTCATCTCGCGTCTCTACATCCTCCACGTCCTGATCCTGCCGCTCGCGATCGCGCTGCTCGTCTCGATCCATCTGTTCGTCGTCGCCCGGCAGAAACACACGCAGTTCCCGGGGCCCCGGCGGACGGAGCGGAATGTCGTCGGGTCACCGCTGTGGCCGGCGTACGCACTGCGCTCGATCGGGCTGCTGGTCATCGTGGCGGCGGTCGTGGTCTTGCTCGGCGGCCTCGTGCAGATCAACCCGATCTGGCTCTGGGGCCCTTACCACGTCTACGACGCGACGAACGGCGCGCAGCCAGACTGGTACCTCGGCTGGCTGATCGGGGCGCTACGCCTGATGCCGCCGCTGGAGATCCACGTCTTCGGGTACACGCTCGTGCCAAATCCGTTCTTCGGCGGCGCACTCTTCCCCCTGATCGTCTTCGCGATCCTCTACGCCTGGCCCGCGCTCGAGCGCCGGATCACAGGCGACCACGCCCGCCACGAGCTGCTCGACTTCCCGCGCGACGTGCCGTGGCGGACCGCGTTCGGGATGGGCTTCTTCACCTGGATCTGGATCGTCTTCGTCGCGGGCTCGGCCGACCAGATGGCCGTCCACTTCGAGATTCCCTACGACAAGCAGATCCTGTTCTTCCGGATCGCCGTCCTCGTGCTGCCGGTCGTCGTTTTCCTCGTCACGCTGCGCGTGTGCCGCGAGTTGCGTGACACGGGCGCCCACCCGTTCAGGCCTTCTGCATCAACTCGCGTTGCGCGAAGCGAATGAAGCCGTCCTGGTCGGGCCCGACCTGGTGGATGTAGACGTGGTCGAAACCAGCGTCCTCGAACTTCTCGATCTCGTCGAGGTACCTGGCCGGGTCGGGGCCTACCGGCATCGCCTCCGCGAGATCGTCGGGCTCGACCATCTCGGCCGCCGCTTCGAAGTGCGCCGGTAGCGCGAGCTCCTGGGAGAGCGGCCCTTCGAGGCCGGCGTTCGGCCAGTTCTGGTGGGCCGTGCGCTTCGCGGCCTCGTCGCTCTCCGCCCAGCAGACGGTGAGGTGACCGTAGCGCGGCTTGCCCTGGCCGCCCGCTTCCTCGAACCTCTTGACGACCTCCTCGTCGGGTGCGATTCCGACCAGCCCGTCGCCGATCCGGCCGGCCAGCTCCGCCGCCTGCGGCTGCGCGGCGGCGACGGCGATCTCCGGCAGCTCCTCCGGAAGCGTGTAGATCCGCGCCTGCTCGACGGTGTAGTGCTTGCCGCGATGGGTCTGGTAGCCGCCTTTCCACAGGAGGCGAATCACCTCGACGGCCTCCTCGAGCATCTCGAGGCGCTCGTCGGCCGCCGGCCACTTCGCGCCGGTGACGTGCTCGTTGAGGTTCTCACCCGAGCCGACGCCGAGGAAGAAGCGGCGGGGCATCATCGCGGCGCTCGTCGCCGCAGCCTGGGCCACGATCGCGGGGTGGAGCCGGATCATCGGGCAGGTCACGCCCGTCCCGAGTCGGATCCGGTCGGTCGCCTCCGCGATGCCGCCGATGACGCTCCAGACGAAGGGGCTTTGCCCCTGCGCGTCGACCCACGGGTGGAAGTGATCGGAGATCAGGGCATACGTGAAGCCCGCGTCCTCCGCGGCTTTGGCAAAGCGGACCAGGTCCGAAGGGCCGTGCTCCTCGGAGGAGAGCGAGTAGCCGAGCTCCGGCACGGTTCTCTCCGTACCGTCCTCTTCGGGCGGTAAACCCGGAAGCCTCGGCTCACCCCGCGAGCCTGAAGAGCAGGATGTCGCGCGCCGGCTTGCGTGTCGTCCGGATCACGGTCAGCGTTCCCCGCGCGTTGTCGTACAACCCGGTGCCGCCGACGACCGCGAGGTTGTAGAACTCACGGAACCGGACGGCGCCCGTGGCGACGAGCTGACCCTTCGGCAGGCCGATCGTGGCGATGCACGTGCGGTTGAGGCCGTTCGTGAACGTGCAGATGAACCGGCCCGAGCCGATCGGCTTCTGCGTCACGCGTTTGTTGAACAACCGCGATGTGATGATCTCGCTGTCGCCTGGGCTGAGGCCATGCCGGCCGACGTCGACCCGCGTGTAGCCGAACTGCCGTTCGACGATGCGGATCGTGGCCGGCCCCGTGCCGGCCGCCGACGTCCAGCCGACCACTCCCGCGAGGATCGCGAGGGCTCCGGCAGCGGCGAGGATTCGAAAAGAGCGGCGCATGTCGTCTCCTTCCTGGTTCGTTTCTCAATCCGGTACAGCGACAGGCAGCTCGAACCAGAAGGTCGACCCTTTGCCGCTGGTGCTTTCGAAATCGATGTGACCCCGGTGCGCCTCGACGAGGGAGCGGGAGATGGTGAGGCCGAGCCCACTTCCCTCGATCCCGTTCGCCGTTGCGTGACCGCGGACGAATTTACCGAAGATCTCCTTCTGCACCTCTTCGGGGATCCCGATCCCCTGATCCGCGACGCTGACACGCACGTTGGATCCCTCACGATCGCCTGCCACGCGGACGACGCCCCCGCGCGGCGAGTACTTGATCGCGTTCGAGAGCAGGTTCGCGACCACCTGCGCGAGCCGGTTCGCGTCGCCGCGCACGGCGAGCGGCGTCTCGGGCAGTGAGACGTCGAGGAGGTGGTGCGGGCTCTGCCCTGCGAAGAGCTCAGTCTGCTCGCGGACGATCCGGCCCATGTCGACGAGCTCCTGCGCGAGGACGACCTTGCCTTCCTCGAGTCGTTCGACGTCGAGGAAGTCGTTGACGAGTGCGGCGAGGCGCCGGCCCTGCGCGTCGATGATGCCCAGGTACTGCCGCTGTTCCTCGCGCGACAGGTCGCGCTGCAGGAGCACGGACGTGAAGCCGAGCACGCTCGCCAGTGGCGTCCTCAGCTCGTGCGCGACGACGCTGACCAGCTCGGACTTCGCGCGTTCGCTCTCGCGCAGTTTCTCGTTCTGCGCCTCGAGCTCCCGGCGCCCGCGCTCGAGGCGCTCGGCCATGTCGTTGAACGCCTGTGTGAGCTCCTGAACCTCACCGGGACCGTGCGGCACGAGGCGCGTCCCGAGGTCGCCGCCTGCGAGCCGGGCGGCGCCGCCCGAGACCTCGCGCACGGGTTCCGCGATCGAGCGGGCGAGATAGAGGCCGAAACCGCCGATCAGGATCGCGGACGCGACCAGCCCGAAGACGGCAAGCGCGATGGCGCGGTCTGACCAGCTCTGTGCCGAGGAGGTCCGGTGCGCGGTCAACGCGTTCTCGGCGTCGAGGAACCTGGCGAATTGCCGCCGGATCTCGCTGACTCGGAAGAAGCCCTCTTGTCTGACGGTTTGCGTTCGACTCACGGCGGGCGATGCGCGGACGAGGTCGACGACCGGTATCGAGTAGTCGTTGAGGTACTCGTTGATCTGCGTGACGAGATTCCTGGCGCGCCTGGTCTGCTGGGCCGTGGTCGAGGCGAGGCGCTCGAATGCCCGCAGCTTCTCCGGCAGCTGCGCGCGAGCGTTCCGCCACGGCTCGAGCGCGGCCGGCTGGCGGGACAGCACGTAGCCGCGCAAGCCCGTTTCGAGGTCGACGACGAGCTTCTCGAGCTGCAGCGTCGCGGCGGTGACGGTCTTTGCGTGTCGCTCCCGCTTGGTCGCGTCGTCCAGCGTCGAGACCGCGTAGAGCAGAACGCCGAACGCCGCGGCCACCAGGAGCGCGAGCACCGCGCTGCCGACCATGACGCGCGAGGAGAGCGACGCGGTGCGCAGCCGCTGGCGCCAGTGGGGCGTCGCGGTCGAGTCCGAACGCTCAGCTGCCGGCGCCATCGCCCTCCAGCAGGTCGACGACCGTGGCGTGCAGCTCGCTCGGGTCGAAGGGTTTCGCGACGAACCGGTCGGCGCCCGCCTGGACTGCGGCGGTGTCCGAGTGCGCCCAGGCGCTGATCACGACGACCGGCGTCTCGTCGTGGCCGTCGATGCCCCTGATCTCGGCGAGGAGGTCGAACCCGCTCCGGCCGGGCAGCATCAGGTCGAGCACGATCAGGTCGGGCTGGGTGCGCCGGAGCAGCTCGAGCGCCGCGTACGCGTCAGGAGCCTCGAGGAAGCGAAAACCGTTGCCCAGGGCAAGCCGCACGAGCGTGCGCAGATTCGCATCGTCCTCGCAGATGAGGATCGTTTTTGCGGCGGTTTTCGCGTGAGGGCGATTCACGACGGTCACGGCCGAGTCAACACAGAGTCGCGCCTCCGGCCGCCCAGCGCAACGTCCGCCCGTCGTCGTTCGGTCTCGACGGGCCTTTCCCTTGCCCGAAGAGCCGTCACTAGACTCGGCGCGTGGCGGAGCGGCACATCGTCGCGCTCGGCGGCTGGCCCTGGGACGAGCCGGCGGATGCGCCCGTGCACGCGGCCGCGCTCGAGGACTACGTCCTCGGCTTCGCGCGCGGTCGGAGGATCTGCTTCGTGCCGACCGCGGTGGCCGACGCGGCCGAGTCCGTTGTCCGCTTCTACTCCGCCTGGCGCGGGCGGGGCGAGCTGTCGCACGTCGAGTTCTTTCCCTGGCCGCCCGAGCGACTACGCGACATGGTGCTCGGCCACGACGTGGTCGTAGTCTGCGGCGGAAACACCGCCAACGCGCTCGCGATCTGGCGCACGCACGGGTTCGACGCGGTGCTTCGTGAGGCGTGGGAAACGGGCGTCGTCCTGACGGGCTGGAGCGCCGGAATGAT
>DATMIX010000068.1:0-10812 GCA_035554095.1 Gaiellaceae bacterium
AGGGGTACGTAAACAAGCGAAACGAGGTGCTCGCGAAGCTGGCGCAGGTCGACCTCGCGAGCGCCAACCAGGTCTACTCGGAGGTACGCGCGCTCAAGGTCGAGCTCTCGTTCGCGCTCGGCGGGATCAAGAACCACGAGATCTACTTCGAGCACCTCGGCGGCGGCGGTGGCGACCCCGACGGGATGATCGGCGATTTGATCGAGCGAGACTTCGGTTCGTTCCGGGACTGGCGCACCGATCTGAAGGCAACCGGGATGGCCGGCCGCGGCTGGGCCTGGACGGCCTACGACTGGGACGAGGGCCGGCTGTTCAACTACGTGGGCGACACGCAGAACACGTACCCGATCTGGAACGCGACGCCGCTCGTCGCGCTCGACGTCTACGAGCACGCGTACTTCCTGGACTTCCAGACCGACCGGGCCTCCTACATCGACGCGTTCCTCGCGAATCTCGACTGGGCCGTCGTCAACGACTGGGTGAACCGGTACCAGATCAAGGCCTAAGGTTCGGTTCATGACGCAGGCGCTGCTCGTTCTCGGCGGCTACCTGGCCGGGTCCCTGCCGTTCGGCTACTGGCTCGTGCGGGCGCTGCGCGGCGTGGACATCCGGACCGTCGGCAGCGGCAACATCGGCGCGACGAACGTCTGGCGCACGTACGGACCGCGGTTCGGGATCGCCGTGATGGTGCTCGACGCGCTCAAGGGGTTCGTGCCCGCGCTCGTGGCCAGCCTCTGGCTCGGGCCGCTCTGGGGCGTGCTCGCCGGCGCGGCCGCGATGCTCGGACATTCGCGGCCGGTGTTCCTGCGCTTCGCCCGCGGCGGCAAGATGGTCGCGACCTGCGGCGGCGCGTTCCTGGGTGTCGCCCCGGTCGTCGGCGGGATCGGCGCGGCGGTCTGGATTCTCGTCTTCGCCGTCTGCCGCTACGCGTCGGTGGCGTCGATCACGGCCGCGCTGTCGCTCCCGATTGTCGCTTTCGCCCTCGGCGAGCCCTGGCCCGTGATCGCGTTCGCCGCCGCGGCCGCCGTCGCGGTGCTGTTCCTGCACCGCGCCAACATCCGTCGCCTTCGCTCCGGAACGGAGACGAAGATGCGCCTCCGGCGCGGTGGCAAAGACCAGCCGGCTCGGGCCTAGGCCGCGCCGGGGCTCTGCTCACGTCGGACACCGGGTCACGGCCCGAAAAACAGGCGACCTTGCGGGGGAAGTCACCGCGGCGTCAGGTTCGCGTGACGCGGCCGTAACGGTGTCCGACGTCGGGACTTGGCCGTTGGAGACGCGGCGGTTCGAGGCTCGGTTACCGGCTCAGCCGGCCAGCCACTCGCGGAGCTCGGTGTGGCGCGGCAGAGGGCGGCCGTCGTCGAGCTCGGACCGCAGCTCGCCGACGGTGCCGAAGCGCTCTGCGGTCACGTCGTGGTCGTGGATCGTCTCGAAGTTCACCTGTCGAGAGAAGAGGAAGTCCGCGTCGTCCAGGTCGGGATAGGCGTCGAGTGCCTCGCGCAGGGCGAGGCGCACCGAGTCCTCGACGAAGCGGGCGTGTGCGTGCGCTTGCTCGACGACGTGCAGCTCGTCCGGGCGCTTGAGCAGCCCGTAGATCGGCGCGCTCATCGAGCCTTCGACGATCCGCACCAGCTGCTCCGCGTTCACCGGCTCGGCGGTGCCGACGTAGAGCGTCCCGCGCCCGCGCTGGTTGTGGGTCGCGAGCGGCACGAGCTCCAGGATCTGCTCCACGTCGTCGGTGGAGAACCCGGCTTCCTCGAGCCGCCGCCTCGAGGCGTCGCGGACCAGGCCCTGCGCGCACGGGCAGGCGTTGATCCCCGTCGCCTCGACGCCGACCGCGCGCCGCGTCGTCCGCTCGGATGCCGTGGCGAGGCCGATCAGCGACACGAGCTCCTGCGTCGGCAGATCGGTGACGGGCGTCCGCCGCTCGAGTGGATACTGCGCCACGATGCGCACCTCGGCGCGCAGCGCGCGCTGACGCTCGACGATCTGGGCCGCGATGTGCGAGGCAAGGTGCTCGACGAGCAGCGCCTCCTCGATCACGACCTCTTCGATCGCCTCCTCGAACAGCTCGGGGAACCGCGACATGTGCACGCCCTTCTGCGCCGGGTCGAGATCGACCGTGCAGTCGATGTCCGCCGCGATCAGCTTCTCGCTGTCGCCGTACCGAATCCGGATCGCCTTCCGGACGCCGGCGACACCGGCCCGCGAAAGCCCGATGCGGACGTCAGGGGGCGAGGCCTGTAGATCGTGCGTGAGAAGATGCCTCCCGTCGGTCATCGCGACCAACCGTACCAGCGCCCTCATGACTGAAAACAACAGCTTCCCGCGGCTCGTTTCCCTGGCCGCGCACGATCTCCGAACACCGCTCGCGACCGTCAGCGGGTTCGCAAAGACGCTCACCAGGGGCGGCGAGCTCGAGGATCCGGCCGCCCGCTACGTGGCCATGATCGAGGCTGCCTCCGACCAGATGGCCGAGTTGCTCGACGAGCTCGGGCTGGCCGCCCGCATCGAGGACGGCAGGTACACCCCGAGCCTGCGCGACGTCGACTCGCTCGATCTCGCGCGCGCGGCGGCCACGAGACTCGGCGAGGATCGGGTGCGCGCCGGCGGGACCGGGGCCACTGTCCGGGTCGACCCGGACGCCACCGAGCGGGGGGTCACGGCGCTCGCGCAGTGCGCGCTCCGACACGGCGGGCTCGAACTCGTCGACGTCACGGCGGAGGGCGCCGTGCTCTCGGTCTCCCCGATCACTCCCGCGTCCGCCCCGGTCGTGCTCGGCGAGGACATCAGGGACCTCGGCGCCGCCGTTGCCGGCCGGTTGATCGTCGCCCTCGGCGGCACGGTCGAGCTCGACGGAGACACCCTGCGCATCGGCCTGCCCGAGTAGCCGTGGACGACCTCCTGAACGTGGCCGACTTCGAGCGGGAGGCCGAGCGGCGGCTCGATCCCGGCGCCTACGGCTACTTCGCCGGTGGGGCGGGGGACGAGGTGACGCTGCGCGCCAACGTGGACGCGTTCGAGCGACGGACGCTCCGGCCGCGGTTCCTCGTCGACGTCAGCCGCGTCACGACCGAGACCAGCGTGCTCGGCCGGCCGGTTTCCATGCCGTTGCTCGTCGCGCCAACGGCGTTCCAGCGGCTCGCGCACGCCGACGGCGAGGTCGCCACCGCGCGCGCAGCCCACGCGGCCGGCACCGTCATGTGTCTTTCGACGCTCTCGAGCGTGACGCCGACCGAGCTCGCCGCGGCGGCGCCCGGAGGACGGCTCTGGTTCCAGCTCTACTGGTCGACCGACCGGGGCTTCACGCGCGACCTACTCGCGTCCGTCGCCGACGCCGGCTTCGAGGCGATCGTCCTGACGATCGATTTCGCCGCGGCCGGCCGGCGCGAGCGCGATCTGCGCAACCGCTTCGCGCTGCCCGAGGACCTGTCGTCTCCGAACCTTCCGCATGCGCTCGCGCGCGAGAACTTCCATGCTTCACTCGGTCAGATCGTCGATACGTCGCTCACCTGGCGCGACCTGGAATGGCTACGCGAGACGTGCTCCCTGCCGCTCTTGCTCAAGGGCGTGCTCACGGCCGAGGATGCGCTGCTCGCGGTGGAGCACGGGGCGGACGGGATCGTCGTCTCGAACCACGGCGGCCGGCAGCTCGACGGCGTCGCGGCCTCTCTCGACGCGCTCCCCGAGGTTGTCGAGGCGGCGGGGAAGAGGGCCGAGATCCTGCTCGACGGCGGCATCCGGCGCGGGAGCGACGCCCTGAAGGCGCTCGCCCTCGGCGCGAAGGCCGTCCTCGCCGGCCGCGCGGCCGTGTGGGGTCTCGCGGTCGGCGGTGAGCAGGGGGTCGCGAGGGTGCTCGAGCTGCTTCGCGCGGAGATCGCGCTCGCCCTGACCCACCTCGGCTGCCAATCGCCCGCCGACGTGACGCCGGCGCACGTCGGTCACGCGCCGAGTAGCTCCGCCAGCTCGTCCTGACCGTGCTCCTGCGCGATCGCGGCTGCGGTCTTGCCGTCGTCGGTTGCCGCGCCCGCGTCCGCGCCGCGGGCGAGCAGGAGACTCGCGACGTCGGCGTCTCCGTGCTGTGCCGCCGCGTGGAGAGGTGTAAACCCGCCCTCCTGGGTCGCGTTTGGATCCGCGCCTTTGTCCAGCAGCAGCTCCGTCAGTTCCAGGCGCGCTGCCGGCTCCGAGGCAGCCGTCGCGCTGTGGATCGGCGCCGCCTTGATGAACGCGTGCCGCGCGGGCGTGTTCACGTCGGCGCCGCGCGCGACGAGCAGGCGGGCTGCGTCCGCGTGACCGAAGAAGACCGCGAGCCCGAGCGGCTGGAAGCCGTCGGGCGACCACGCGTTCGCCAGAGCTGGATCGGCGGCGAGCAGCTCGTCCAGACGATCGGTGCGGCCGTAGGCCGCGGCCTCGAAGACGTCGAGCTCCGGGGCGGTGCGGACGAGCTCCTCGCCGATGTCGGTACGACCGTTGTACTGCGCCGCGAGCAGCGCCGAAACCCCTTCGGCGTTCTGCTGCTTTCCAACCGCGGGCTCGGCCGCGACGAGCTCCCGCACCCGCTCGAGATCGCCGCTTTCGATCGCCTTGAAAACGTCCATCCGCTTCGTTAGTTAGGCTAACTAAGCAATGCGCCGGATGTCAAGCGCCGACCTGGAGGCGGCCGACCGCTTCCATTCTGCCGCGATTCACGCACTGCGGCACGTCCGGCGCGAGGACCCCGCGACGGGGCTCAGCGCGGCCCGGCTCTCCGCGCTCTCGGTACTGGTGTTCGGCGGGCCCCGCACGCTCGGCGAGCTCGCCGCCGCCGAGCAGGTACGCCCCCCGACCATGACGACGATCGTACGGGCGCTCGAGGAAGGAGGCTACGTTCGCCGCGAGGCGGATGCCGAGGACCGGCGGGTGACGCGCGTGTCGGCGACCGGGAAAGGGGAGCGCGTGTTGCACCAGGGCCGCCGCCGTCGCGTCGAGCGGCTCGGCGCCCGCCTTGCGGCGCTGCCGGCCAAGGATGTGGCGCGCATCGGCGCAGCCGCCGCGCTCGTCGAGCGGGCGCTAGCGGAGCAGCCTTGAAAGACGCCTGTCCTTGAGAACCCGGCCGCCGGTCTGGCAACGCGGGCAGTAGTAGACCGTGTGCTCCTCGTAGTCGACGCGCGCGATCGGCTCGCCGCAGACGTAGCAGGGCTCGCCGAGCCGGTCGTGGATCCGGTAGACGCGCTTGTCGCCCGCGCCCTGCTCTCGAAGCTCGAGCCCGCGCGCCAACTCGGCGTCGATCGCCTCTGCAAGCCGCCCCACCTCCTCGGAGTCCAGCTCCTGGGACAGGGCGTACGGGGACAGCTGTGCGTGGTGGAGGATCTCGTTCGCCCAGGCCCGCCCGATGCCGGCGATCACACGCTGGTCGCGCAGCAGGGAGTGGAGTCGCCTCGACTCGCCTGCGCAGATCTCACCCAGCGTTGCGGGGCCGAGGCCGAGCGCTTCCGGCCCGAGATGCGCCAGCTCAGCCTCGGCAGCCGCCGGCGTCAGCAGCCAGACGCCGGCCCGTTTCTTCGAGCCGGCCTCGGTGAGCACGAGCTCGCTGCCACCCTGGAAGCGAAGCCGGAATGCGGGCGTCTTCGGTCCGGACTCGCCTGCGCCCAGGTAGCGGAGCCGTCCCGCCGCCATCAGGTGGATGAGGAGCACGAGCTCGCCGTCCTCGGTCGGGAAGAGGAGACGCTTCGCGCGTCGCTCGGCGCCCGCAAGCCGCCGTCCCTCGAGCGCCCCCAGGGGCGGATCGAACGTCTTCAGCGTCGCGATGTGCGCGGGTCCGGCCTTCTCGACCGGGAACGCGCTCACGGGCTCATCGAGCGAGCGCCTGAGGGCCTCTACTTCCGGCAGCTCTGGCATCTAGGCTCCTGCGGCCATGGACCCGATCAGCGTAGCCGTGAGGCGCGGCTCCTTCGTCGAGTCCGTCCATGTCGTTCACGCGGTCGCGGTGCAGAACGGCGCTGTGGTCGCGGAGGCGGGCGATTCCGCCCTGCTGACATCGCTGCGCTCGGCCGCCAAGCCGTTCCAGGCGCTCTCGCTCGTGCGCGCGCGCGAGGACCTCGACGAGACGGACATCTCGATCGCCTCGGCGTCTCATCGCGCCCGGCCCGAGCAGATCGAGGCGGTTCGGCGGCTGCTGGCGAAGGCGCCCGCGAGCGAGGCGGAGCTCGAGGTCGGCATCCAGGCGGGGCGGCCGCCCGAGCCGATCTTCCACAACTGCTCGGGCAAGCACGCCGGGATGCTGGCCGCGTGCCGGGCGCGCGGTTGGGACGCTGTGGGGTACCGCCTTGCCGGGCATCCGCTCCAGGACGAAATCCTCGCCGAGATCGCCGCTTCCGCGGACGTGGACCCGGCCGAGCTCGAGACGGCGGTGGACGGGTGCGGCGTCGTCTGTTTCGCGCTGCCGCTCGAGCGCGTCGCGTTCATGTTCTCGCGCCTCGAGGAGCGGGAGGGAGGCCGACGGGTGGCGGCAGCGATGCGGGCGGAGCCCCGGCTCGTCGGCGGCGCCGGCCAGGTGGACACGGACCTGATGGAGGCACTGCCCGGCTGGATCGCAAAGGGCGGGGCGGAAGGCCTGCTCTGCGCGGCCGGCCCCAACGGGCTCGGATTCGCGCTGAAGGCCGCGGACGGAAGCTTCCGGGCGCTGCGGCCGGCGGTGCCGGTCGTCCTCTCCCGGCTCGGGCTGGAGGTCGATCGGGGCTTCGCGTTTTCGCCCCTCCGAAACAGCCGTGGCGAAGAGGTCGGGGAGCTCGTCGCGCGTGGCTGAGAAGATTTCTCTCCAAATTGCGGCGTTCCGCGCTAACATCACGCCCGCGCGGGAGGGAGCCGGGGAGGTGGGAGCCGGCACCTGTCGTGTTCGAGTAGGTCTAGCCCCCCAAGCCAGCCGACACGAGAAAGCGGAGGTCTATGCTCACCGTCGAGATCTCGCTCCCGGAGGTTGAAGAACTCCAGAAGCTCGTTCAGGAAGGTCTGGAGAAAGGAGTCCTCAACTACGACGAGATCGCTTCCGGGCTCGACGAGGTCGATCTCTCGAAGGACCAGGTCGAGGACTTCTACACGTACCTGATCGATCATGGCGTCGAGCTCGTCGAGGGCGAGACGCACAAGCACCCGCCGCACGAGCAGCCGAACCTCGCCGAGGAAGAGGTCAAGACGCCGAAGCTCGACCTGACGGTCGAGCCGTCGCTCGACTCGCTGCGGCTCTATCTGTGCGAGATCGGCAAGGTGCCGCTGCTGACAGCCGACCAGGAGGTGTACCTGGCGAAGCGGATCGAGCGCGGCGACATGTCGGCGAAGACGCAGATGATCGAGGCCAATCTTCGCCTAGTCGTCTCGATCGCGAAGTCCTACCTCGGTCGCGGGCTGTCGTTCCTGGACCTGATCCAGGAGGGCTCGCTGGGCCTCATCCGGGCGGTTGAGAAGTTCGACTACCGCAAGGGTTACAAGTTCTCGACGTACGCGACCTGGTGGATACGCCAGGCGGTGACGCGGGCGATTGCGGACAAAGCGCGGACGATTCGCATCCCCGTTCACATGGTCGAGAAGCTGAACAAGGTCGTCCATATCGAGCGCCAGCTCGTGCAGCGCCTCGGGCGCGAGCCCCGGCCGGACGAGATCGCGGAGGAGCTCGAGATGACCACCGGGGAGGTGCGCGAGATCTTGCGCATGGCTCAGCATCCCGTCTCGCTCGAGAAGCCGATCGGGGAAGAGGAGGACTCGGAGCTCGGCGACTTCGTCGAGGACGACCAGGCCGAATCACCCGACGAGCAGGCATCGCTCTCACTGCGGCGCGAGGACATCGAGCTCGCGCTCGCCTCGCTGCCGGACCGTGAGCGGAAGGTGATCGAGCTCCGCTTCGGGCTGACCGGCGAGCAGCCGTGCACGCTCGAGGAGGTCGGCAAGGCGTTCGGCGTCACCCGCGAGCGGATCCGCCAGATCGAGAACAACACGCTGAAGAAGCTCGAGTCTCTGCCCGAGGCGCAGGGCCTCAAGGACTGCGTCTAGCCGCGGCAACGACCGCGGCGCCTCTGGCCGAGGCGGCCGTGGCTGTGCGTGGTCGTTCCGAGGTTTGCGACGCTTCGAAAACGGTGTCCGACACCGCCGAGCCGCGCTGCAGCCCCGCTTGGCGAGCGCGTTTGGGGAAAGTCCGTGACGTTCCCGTAACGGTGTCCGACGTCGAGCGAGGTCCGGTGCGGCCCCGTCCCTAGCGGGCGGGGGTGAAGACCGGCAGATCGGCCTTGACCGCGACCGGGCGGCCGTCTTCCAAATAGCCGGGGCGGTTGGTGTGGAACCGCAGCGTCCACGGCCCTCGGCCGTCGACCGGCAGGACGACGGTGCGGTGGCTGTTCGGCAGCACGGCGACGTCACGCTTCAGGCCCGGCGCGGCGAGCTGCAGCACGGTCCGCTGCGTGCCCTGCGGTAGCGACAGCTCGAGCCGCAGCGTCCCGCGGACGCGATGGCCGTGCTCGGGCCAAAGCTTCACGTGGCCGCCCTGCGACAGCCAGCCGTCCGTGTAGAGGCCGCCGACGAAGAACGCGAGGCGCGGCGTCCCCGTGGGCCGCCAGAGCTCGTAGTCGGCGCCGCGCGCGACGGGCTCGGCCCCGCGCAGGCGCGCTCGCACGGCGTAGTTCGAGATCGCGAGCGGCGCGCGCAGCGTCTTCCCGCCGGCGACGAGGCGGCCGTCGCTCGCCGCTTTCACGCGCCTCGCGCCGAACGCATCGAGCGGCGAGGCCTGGTCGAAGAACACGACGTCGTCCAGCGAGCGGTTCCAGAACAGCTGCTCGTGCGCACGCGCATGGGGAGTGCCGGGCGTCTGGACGAGCAGCACGTGCCGCAGGCCCGAGTGGTCGATCCAGCGCGCGTCGGAGGGCAGGAACGCCTGGCGGACGGACTGGGAGACGTGGCGATCGAAGGAAATCGAGCCGGCAGAAGCGGCCGCAGCCAGCAGCAATGAGACACCGAGTGCGACCACCGCGAGGCGGGCGCGCCAGGCGATCACGGCCGCAAGAATCGACAGCGCAGCCGCGACGATCGCGACCACCAGCGAGCCGTTCGCGACGCCGATCGCGTGCTCGAGGCGGAAGACCCCGAGCAGGAACGGCGAGTCCTGCTTGTTGTCGGCGACGCTGTACGGTGCCAGCGGTACGCGCGCGGACACGGCGAGCAGGATCACGGCGATCAACGCCGTCACGAGCTTCGCCGGCCGCCCGCGCGACAGGTAGAGGCCGAACCACGGCAGGACGAGGGGCAACAGCGCCATGAAATACCGCTCCTGGAACCGCGCTGAGCCATTCGAGGCGTACATCGAAGTCTCCGCGAAAAGGATCAGCAGCAGGCCGACCGTGACGCCCGCGAACGCTCCCTCCTCGCGCGAACGCGGCCGCCAGAGGCCGTAGCCCAGGCCGAGCAGCGCGCCGGGCACGAGAACCCAGCCGGCGCAGTAGACGAGCAGCATCGAGTCGGTGGCGATCCAGTGCGCGATCGCGCCCGGGCGGATGTGCAGGTCGACGATGCCGTTGTAGTAGCCGAGCACCCGGTTCGGCCCGAGCGCCAACAGCCCGACGAGCGGCGCGCAGAAGATCGCCCACGTCAGCCGGAACCGGCGCAGGGCGGACCCGAACGAGCCCCGCTCGACGGCGAGCGCCCCCGCGATGAAGACCAGCGGGAGCAGCGCGTACTGGATCCGCGTCAGCGTCGTCAGCACGGTCAGGACGATGAACGCGAGCTGGTTGAGCCTCGTCGGTCGCGAGAGCGCACAGACCGCTGCATACAGCGCCGTCAACGCAAGCGGATACGCCAGGGGATCGGCGAGCACGAACGAGACGAAAAAGAGATCGGGCGACGCGATCGCGAGGGCAGCGGACACGAGCGCGAGACCTGTCCCCAGGCCGAGCCGGCGCGTGAGCAAGTAGACCGGGATCGCCGCGAGCGACATCGCCAGCGCGTTCTCCGCCTGCGTCAGCCGGTAGGCGAGCAGCGGATCGTGGAAGAGCCAGAACGGCGCCGCGGCGAGCGGCTCGAGCATCGCCGGAAAGTGAGCCGGGCCGCCACGGATGAGCGGCTTCCCATGCTCGGCCAGCGAGCGGGCGATCCCGCCGTAGATGTACTCGTCGGGGAAGTAGAGCGGCGTCGCGTGGGCGAGCGCGACTACGAAGCGGACGACGAAGCTGACGCCGACGAGACCGGCGAGGACGAGCTTCGCGGGCACGGCCGAGATCCGGTCGAGGCCGAACGGCAGCCGCAGCTCTTCGGACCGCGGGACGGGGAAATCGATCGCCACGGAGAGCCCATCGGCACGCCGGGCCTATCCCTTGAAGGAGGGATGCCTAAGTGGGGTGAGCGTCGTCGCCGTCCGCGCGGTCGAACGGCACGAACAGTCGGCAGTGCGGGCACTTGAAGCCCTCGTGCCGCGAGCCGCCGGAAAGCAACCGCCCCTCGAACGGCTTCTTGCAATGCGGGCAGACGATCTCGTAAACGTCGGCGGCCGGCTCGCTCACGTTCCGAACGTAGCAGAGGGCAGAACCCCTCCCGTCAGGGATCGACGCGCCCGGCTTCGCGGCACATACTGGGTCTTCGGTCTGCGGCCATGAGACTCGATCCCAACACCCATGCCTTCGTGATGGCGACGGCGTTTCTGACCTCGATCTGCTTCGCGCTGGCGGCGATGCAGGTGATCGCCCTCGCGATCCACCTGTTCGTGCCGGGCGCCGGCTAGCGACAGGCCGCTCTTCAGCGCGCGACCTCGTACCGCAGGTGCGTGACGACCGGTGACGAGATCGTCCTCGTGAGGCGAAGCTC
>DATMIX010000069.1:0-33503 GCA_035554095.1 Gaiellaceae bacterium
CTCACCCGAGATGAGGTCGGGGGAGCGGAGGTTCGCCACGATCATCGAGGCGAGCTGGTCGAACTTCGCCTGTGGGTCGTTTGCGTCGAGGTTCTCGAAGTTGAACGTCGAGACGGTGAGTTCGCCGACCCCCGGCACCGCCGTCACCTCGCGGGCGAGGCCGCCGTCGATCCGCGCACCGGCGCTCGTGACTTCGAGGAGGAAGTTCCCGAAGTTGTAGTCCATGACGCCGACGAGCGGGGCGGCGTAACGGTCGCCCACGTTCATGGAGGGCAGCGGCGTGATCACGTCGTCGGCGACGAGCCGCTCCGGGTTGCCGTCGTCCGGCCTCAGCAGGACGCCCCCCCGCGGAGTTCGGACGCCGGCGTTCGCGCCGTTGTCGCCGACAACGGGCGTCTCGCCGAACGAGTTCGTCGGCCCGACGGCCACGGGGTCGTTCAGCTGGACGCGCATTCCCTCCGCGCTCTCGTAGAAGTCGAGGCCGTCTGTGGCTGGATCGAAGACGCCGCTCGTCTCGACGTCGCCCGACGCGTCGTCTTCGATCACCTGGCTCGGGGGAATCCGGCCGCCCGTACCAAGGACGATCGGAGCCGGGAGGGCATTCCCGCTCGAGAGCACCGTGACGACGGGCGAGACGAGCTCGGTCGTCGTCAGGTTGCCGGTCGAGGCGCCGCCGGGCCGGAATTCGCTCACCGTCCCCCTCACGCTGACGCTGTCGCCGACAGCCATGGTCGGAGCCGACGAGGTGAAGACGAAGATTCCCTCCGACGTGGCGTCGTTCGCATCCGTGTTCGGATCCTGCATGTAAAAGCCGTTGCTGCGCTTGGCGGTGACGGTCCCGGGCACGTTGGCCAGAAGCTGGCCCGCGAGAGGGGAGAGATGGGACGCCGCCTGAATGTCGTGGATGAACGTCGGCGGCGGGGGCGGAGTCGCCGTCGCGAAGCTCCAGGTCTCGTTGGCGGGCATGTTGTCGGGTGGATCGATCGTGTCCTGATCCGTGACGTCCGCCGCGACTACCGTCACCGTGCACGTCTCGCCCTGGGTGAAATCGAGATCCGGGTCGAGCGTGAACGTCGTCGGACCGCCCGTGACGGTCGCCGTGTGGGGGCCGCTCGACCCGCAGGCGATCGAGAACCACGAGCCGGTCACGTCGACCGCCTCGGAGAACGTCACGGAGACGTCGGCGTCGACGGAGACGCCCGTCGCGTCGGCTGGCGGAGTCCGGATGGTGACGACGGGGGCGAAATCGTTGCCGCAGGGGACCGTCGGGCTCGCGAGCGTCCGCGGGCTCGGCACGCCTGCCGCGAAATCGTTCGCGTTGTCGTCCGTGTCCTGGCAGCCCGAGGCCTGGCGGAGAGCCGCGGTCGTGTTCGACAACGTGGGCGCCGCGGCGGCGCCCTCGAAGAAGTTGGCGCCGTCGTAGCCGATGAGATCGACGATGGTCGCGAGGGCCGCCGGGCTGCAGGGAGAGGCGGTGCTGCCGTTGCAGCCGAGAGGCGTCGTCGAGCTCACCAGCGCGACCTTTCCGCCCGTCGCGCTCATGTTGATCGGGGTCGCGTCGGTGATCCTCGGAGAGGGAAGCGCAACACCGTTCGCGCCGCCCGAGGCCTCCTCGACCAGGACGTACTGGCCGGGGGCGAGGAACCCGTCGAGCGGTGTGATCAGGTTGGTCGCGGAGCCGAAGTTCCCGGTCCCGGTGGCGCTGGCGTACTGCATCGACCAGCCGCTCAGGTTGATCAGGGACGTGCTGCGGTTGAAGAGCTCGACGTAGTCGTTGCTGTACGGGGCGCCCGAGTTTCCTCCGCCGCCGTAGATCTGACTGATGACAACGTTCCCAGCTCCGAGCGCGTTGCCCGTGAAGACGAGCGGTATGACAGCGCACAGCACGACGAGCCTGACCCAACGCGGCATGAAGATCCTCCCTCTTGTCCCGGTGCCCCTGAGGGCCAAATCTGACAGGTCCCCCGGCGGGTGTCCAGGCTGCCAGGCGGCTACAGTTGGCGCTCGTGAAGCGGTACCACGTGACGACGTTCGGGTGTCAGATGAATGCCCACGACTCGGAGCGGATCAAAGGCATGCTCGAGGAGCTCGGCCTCGGCGAGACGGCCTCCCAGGCGGATGCGGACGTGATCGTCTTCAACACCTGCACGATCCGTGAGAAGCCGGATCAGCGCTTCGCAGCCCACCTCGCCCAGGCGAGGGCACTCAAGGTCCGCGATCCCGAGAAGGTGATCGCGGTCGGGGGATGCTACGCGGAGGCTCAGCGGGAGCGCCTCTTCGAGCTCTATCCCTACGTGGACGTCGCGTTCGGCCCGGGCTCGATCCCGCATCTCGGCGACTGGATCGGCGCGGGCGGACTCGGTGTTGCGCGCGGCAGTTTCGGGCTCGAGGAACGGGAGTTCGCGGGCGGCCTGCCGACGCATCGTGAGCGGCCCTTCCAGGCCTGGGTGCAGATCTCGATGGGCTGCAACTCGAAGTGCGCCTACTGCATCGTGCCCTCGGTTCGCGGGCGCGAGCAGAGCCGCCGCCCCGGCGAGATCCTGGCCGAGATCGAACAGCTCTCGCGGGAGGGAGTTCGCGAGGTCACGCTGCTGGGCCAGAACGTCAACTCGTACGGCCGCGACTTACTGCCGGACGTCCGCACGGACTTCGGTGAGCTCCTGCGCGCGTGCGACGCGGTCGAAGGGATCGATCGCATCCGGTTCACGAGCCCGCACCCCAAGGACTTCCGCCGGCCGGTGATCGAGGCGATGGCGGAGTGCGCGTCCGTCTGCGAGCACGCACACCTGCCGCTCCAATCGGGATCGACGCGGATCCTCAAGGCCATGCGCCGGACGTACAGCCTCGAGCGCTACCTCCGCCTTGCAACGGAGATGCGAGAGGCCATTCCCGATCTCGCGCTGACGACGGACCTCATCGTCGGCTTTCCGGGCGAGACGGACGACGACTTTCGTCAGACCCTCGCTGCCGTCGAGGAGGTCGGATACGAGGGAGCGTTCACCTTCGTCTTCTCGCCGCGCGGCGGAACCGAGGCCGCGACGATGCCGAAACAGGTGGGCGACGACGTGAAACGGGAGCGCATCGAGCAACTCGTCGACGTCGTCCAGGCGGTGGCGGAGCAGCGCAACCAGGCCCGGATCGGCCGCGTCGAGGAAGTCCTGGTCGAAGGCCCAAGCCGCAACGGCGACTCGCTGCTCCGGGGTCGGACGCGGCGGAACACCACGGTGAACTTCGCCGGAGCCGCTTCGCCCGGGGAGCTCGTGCCCGTGCTCATCGAGGGCGCCAGCTCGACGACGCTGCGCGGCTCGCTCGCGGCGCCGGTCGCCGCCTAGCGACGGGTCTCCCTCGGGCACGCCTGACCCAGACCAGTCCCGGTGTCCGACGTGAGGACAGTGGTGGTGGAGCCTAGGCCCGCCGGAGCGAGCGCAATCCGAACACGGCCGGCACGATCGGCAGCCAGAAATTGATCATGCGGTAGGCGAGGACCGCCGGCACCGCGGCCGCCAGCGGCGTGCCGCTCCAGGAGAGCGCGAACGGCAGCAGCGCCTCGACCGCGCCCGCTCCCGCGAGGGGAAGCGTCCGGCGCGTCAGCGCGTAGCCCGTCGCGTAGCCGATCAGGAGCGGCGCCACCGAGGGGAAGTTGCCTTCGTAGGCACGCAGGCAGAGCGCGAGGCATGCGATGTCGCCGAACCAGTACAGCGCCGTGCCGAGCGGCCCGGCCGCGTGCTCGAGGCGGACGAAAAGCTGCCGGAGAACGTGGATCGAGTCGAGCCACTGGGCGATCGCATCACGCCAACCCCGGCGGCCGCGTAGCCGGTCGCGAAGTCGCAGCGCGGAAAGAGCGACCACGCCGCCCGCAGGGACGGCGACCGCCCAGGGCATCGTCAGGCCGCTGCCGGGGCGGTCCGTGTGCTCGGCGAGGAGAAGCACGGCGACGATGCAGGTCGCCGGTGCGAGGAGCGCGTATTCGAGCGCGCCGAGCCCGAGCACGCGGACGCGCGCCTCCCGGTCGTCGACGCATTCCTGTCTGAAGGCGTGCAGGTCGACCGTGAAGCCGCCGCGGGCGACGAAGACGCCGAAGCCCGTCGCAACGAGCGCCAGCACACGCGAATGGGGGAGGCGCGGGCCTCCCTCGACACGCGCGACCTCGCGGTAGGCGAGCACGTAGCCGAGGTAGGCCACGACCT
Source organism: Gaiellaceae bacterium (assembly GCA_035554095.1). GTDB lineage: Bacteria > Actinomycetota > Thermoleophilia > Gaiellales > Gaiellaceae > 13-2-20CM-68-14. The sequence continues at coordinate 4,188 of DATMIX010000069.1, forward strand.
CCGCCGCGATTGCAAGCGGGAGCCAGCGCGCGTCGACAGCGCGGAGCCGGTCCGCGACCGCGCCCAAGCCCGCCGCCCAGCCGACGCCGGCGATCGCGGCGGTCGAGAGCAGGGCGCCGAGGGCGATGAAGAGGGCCATCTCGCGCGGGCGGCGCTCGAGGTGCGTGCGGCTCACGCGCTTCGTATCGGCACGACATCGCCTCGGAGACAGCACAATCGGGGCATGGAAGAGCCGGCCGTGATCGCGATCTTCGGGCCCACCGCCTCGGGAAAGAGCGCCGTCGCCGAGGCTCTCCTCGCACGGATCCAGGCCGAGATCGTCTCGGCGGACTCGATGCAGGTCTATCGAGGGCTGCCGATCCTCACGAACCAGCCGCGCCTGCCCACGAGGCTCGTCGGGATCTGGGGGCTCGACCACGAGGCCTCGGTCGCGGAGTACCAGCGCCTCGCGCACGACGCGATCGACGAGATCCTCGCCGGCGGAAAGACCCCCGTCGTCGCCGGCGGCACGGGGCTCTACCTGCGCGCCGCGATCTCGTCGCTCGGGCTGCCTCCTCCGCCCGCCGCAGGCCGGCGCGAGCACTGGCAAGACCTGTACGACCGCGTCGGCGGGGCCCGCGCCCACGACCTGCTCGCCCGCCGCGATCCCGCAGCCGCGGCGTCGGTGCATCCGAACGATCGCCGCCGCGTCGTGCGCGCACTCGAGCTGGCCGAGGCCGGCTGGTCGTTGAAGCCCACCGCGAACTCCCTCTGGAGCGGGGAGACACGACATCCAACGCTTGTGATCGGGCTCGACATCGAGCGCGAGACGCTCCTCGCCCGGATCGAAGCGCGCACGCACTCGATGTTCGAGGCGGGTGTCCAGGAAGAGGTTGCGGCGGCGCTCAGCAGCCCGATCTCGGCGACTGCGCGGAAGGCGATGGGGCTCGACGAGGTCGCGGGGCTGCCGCGCGACGAGGCGATCGAGGCCCTCACCGTGCGCACGCGCGCCTACGCCGCGTACCAGCGGAAATGGATGCGGCGCATTCCCGGCCTTGTTAGCGTCGCCGCCGATCGCCCGCCGGGCGAGATCGCCGATGAAATCGTCGCTCTGGCACGCTCACGGCAACACGTACCTGCTCGTCGAGAACGAGCGGCTGACGGCTGAGCGCGCGCGCAACCTCTCGGCGGAACATCGGACCGACGGCGTGCTCGAGGTGCTGGCGGCCGACGGTACCGAGGCGGAGATCGCGATCTGGAACCCCGACGGCTCGCGCGCGGAGCTGTCCGGCAACGGAACGAGGATCGCGGCCCGCTGGCTGATCGACTCGACCGGGGCCGACGAGGTGAGCATCGTCGTTGGCTCGCGGGTCACGACGGCGCGAAGGGTCGGTGGCCTCGTCGAGCAGGATCTCGGCCCGGTCGGCGTCGGCGAGCCCGTCGTGATCGAGGGTCTCGAGCTCGTCCGGGTCTCGGTCGGCAACCCTCACGCCGTCGTCCTGGACGACCCGGCGAAGGTGAGCGTGATCGGCCCTCTGCTCGAGCGTCACCCGCGATTTCCCGACGGGACGAACGTGCAGGTCGCCCGGATCGACGGCCCCGGTCGCGTCACCGCACGCGTCTGGGAGCGCGGCGTGGGGGAGACGACGTCCTCGGGCACGAGCGCCGTCGCCGTCGCGGCCGCCACGCACGGCGAGGGCGCAGTGGACGTCACGTTCCCCGGCGGAACGCTCGGCGTACGGATCGAGAATGGCCGCGCGTACCTGACGGGGCCCGCCGAGCGCGTTCGGTGATCAGCCGAGGCCGTGCTCTCGAAGCGCGTCGTTCAGGCTCACCTTGAGGTCGGTCGACTGGTTCCGCCAGCCGATGATGAGCGCGCAGGCGAGGTTGAACGTCCCGCCCGGGAACTCCTTCGGTCGCGTGCCCGGCACGACGATCGCGCGCGGCGGCACGGAGCCGCGGTGCTCGACGGGCTCGGCGCCGGTGACGTCGATGATCGGGATCGTCGCCCCGAGCGTCACGTGCGGGCCGATCACGGCCTGCTCGCCGACGATCACTCCCTCGACGATCGCCGCGCGCGAGCCGACGAAGGCGCCGTCCTCGACGATCACCGGTCTGGCACCCGGCGGTTCCAGCACACCCCCGATGCCGACCCCGCCGGCGAGGTGCACGTCGGCGCCTATCTGCGCGCCTGAGCCCACCGTTGCCCAGGTGTCGACCATGGTGTTCGGGCCCACCCAGGCGCCGATGTTGACGTAGCTCGGCATCAGTACCACGCCCGGCGAGAGAAATGCCCCGTACCGCGCGGTCGCGGGCGGCACGACGCGGACGCCGAGCCGCTCGAACCCGCGCTTCAGGGGGATCTTGTCGTGGTATTGGAACGGGCCGACGTCCATCGGCTCCATACGCCTGAGCCGGAAGTACTCGAGGATCGCCCGCTGCGCCTCCTCGTCGACGCGCCACTCGCCGTCGACGCGCTCGGCCACGCGCACCTCACCGCGATCGAGGGCGGCGACGATCTCCTCGACGCGGTCGGGGCCGAGCTCGCTCACAGCACGTCGTCCAGGATCGCGGCCGCGCGCCGGCATTCGTCCTCCGTCGGAACGAGCGCGATGCGCCAGTAGCCGTCGCCGGACGGGCCGAAGAACGTGCCGGGCGAGACGATCAGCCCGTGCTCCAGGAGCCGTTCGGCCACGCCCTCGGATGTCTCGCCCGTGGGCACCTCGAGCCAGAGGTACATCGTCGCCTGGCTGCCCGCCACGCGGATTCCCTTGCGCGCGAGCGTCGGCAGAAGCACCTCCCGTTTCCGCCGGTAGGCGCCGCGTGTGACCTCTACGTGCCGCTCGTCGCCCCAGGCGACGACCGAAGCGCGCTGAACGAATTCCTGCGGTGCCGTGCCGACGCTCGGGCGGTACTGGCGCAGGGCGGAGATCAGCGCCGGTGACGCCGCGACGAAGCCGGAGCGATAGCCGGTCATCGACGAACGCTTGCTCAGGGTCTGGAAGACCGCGACGTTCGCTCGGTCCGACACCTCGAGGGCGGAGTGCGGCGGTTCGTCGAACCAGAGCTCCGTGTATGCCTCGTCGGCGGCGAGCAGGAAGTCGTTCTCGATCGCCAACCGGGACGCGCGCTCGAGGAAGTCGAGGGGAGCCGGGGCTCCGGTCGGGTTGTTCGGGTAGTTGATCCAGAGGATCGCCGTCCGTCGCCAGACGTCCTCGCCGACCGCGTCGAGATCGGGCAGGAAGCCGTTCTCCTCCAACAGCGGCAGACGCTCGACCTCGCCGCCGGCGAACATCGCCCCGCGGTCGTAGACCGGGTAACCGGGCTCTGTCGTGACGACCAGCCGCTTCGCGCCCGCGGGGTCGAGCACGACGTGCGCGAGGTGGAAGATCGCTTCCTTGCTCCCGTAGGTCGGGATCACCTCGGCGCTCGGATCCAGCCGGACGCCGAACCGCCGCAGGCACCAGTCGGCGATCGCGGCCCGAAGCTCAGGCAGCCCTTCGGCGAGTGGGTACGCCGAGACCGGCTCGAGGCTGTCGGCGAGCGCTTTCCGGATCGCGGGATCGGTCTCCTCCCGCGGGTCGCCCTTGCCGAAGTCGATCAGCTCGACGCCCTCGGCAGCCAAGCGGCGCTTCGCCTCCTCGAGGCGCACGAACGGATAGGTGCCCGTGGCCGCGAGAACGGGGGAGAGCTTCACGCTCAGACGCTACCCGCGAACCGACGCAGCCCGTGGTACGTGCGGGCGAGCTCGCCAATGGAGACGCGCTCGTCGGCCTTGTGGGCGTACCTGGTTGCGCCGGGGCCGAGGTTGACCGCGTCGAGCCCGGCCTCCGCAAACTGCGCTACCGGCGTCCACGCCTGCTTGGGCTGGACGTCGAAGGCACCGGCGTTGCGGAGCCGCTGCACGAGCGGCCGGTCGACGACCACGTCCGCCGGAGGCGAGTTGCCGAGAATCTCCAGCTCCCCGCCGACGACGAGCTCTCGCAACCGGCGCTCCGCGGACTCACGCGATCTGCCCGGCGCGTAGCGGTAGTTGAACCGTGCCACGCACCGATCGGGCACGACGTTGTCCGCGATCCCGCCCTCGATGCGCACCGTGCTCAGAACCTCGCGGAAGACCAGCCCTTCGACCTCGACGTCGAGCGGCTCCGAGTCGGCGAGCGGCCCAATCGCCGTTGCGGCTCGGTGGATGGCATTGTCGCCGAGCCAGGGGCGCGCCGAGTGCGCGCTCGCGCCGCGGAACGTGACCTGGGCGTTCAGGTTCCCCAGGCAACCGGCGTGGATCTCGTTGTCGGTGGGCTCCAGGACGATCACGAGCGCCGCTTCCTGGATCTCGGGCGTCCCGGCCAGGAACTCCGGCACGGGGCTCTCCTCGGCCGCGAGCTCCTCGCGCGTGAAGAAAAGGAACCCGAGGTCGACCCCGAGCGCTGAGCCGTCTGCGGCCCAGTCCGCCAGCTCGAGCATCACCGCGAGGCCGCCCTTCATGTCGCTCGCGCCGAGGCCGACGACCTCGTCGCCGTCGATCCGCCCGGGCAGGTTGCCCTGTGCCGGCACGGTGTCGAGGTGTCCGGCGAGGACGACGAGCTCCCGGTCGGTCCGGGGGGTCGTCGCGAACAGGACGTCAGCGTCGGCGCAGATCGGCTCGAGGCGCAACTGCCGCGCGACGAGCGCCATCGCCTCCGCCTCGTCGCGGCTCACCGACGGCGTGCTGACCAGCTCGAGCGTCCGCTCGGCGAGGCGCCGCGCCAGGGCTTCGTCGGGCACATGCGGATTCTGCCGCGTGACGGTCATAATTCCTGCGTGACGCTACGCCAGCCGGATCCTGCGCCGGGTGCCGAGCCCGAGCGCGGGTTCGCGGTCGCCGTGTTGCCCCAGGGCGTCCATGCCGAGCGCGAGCTGGCGGAGCTCAGGGAGCTGGCGCGCACGGCCGGCGTCGAGCCCGTCGGCGACCTCGTGCAGCATCGGGCCCACCCGGAGCCGCGTACGTACGTCGGGAAGGGGAAGCTCGCCGAGCTGCAGGAGGTGTTCGCGCGCGCGGGCGCCGAAGCGCTGCTCGTCGACGACGAACTGTCCCCGGTGCAGCAGCGAGAGCTCGAGAACGCCCTGCAGGCGAGGGTGATCGACCGGACCCAGCTGATCCTGGACATCTTCGCCCAGCACGCCGTCACGGCCGACGGGAAGCTGCAGGTTGAGCTCGCGCAGCTGGAGTACAACCTGCCGCGAATGCGCGGCATGTGGCAGCACCTCGAGCGGCTGGGCGGTGGGGTGGGGACGCGCGGCCCCGGCGAGTCGCAGCTCGAGACCGATCGACGGCTCGCCCGTCGCCGCATCGGCGTCCTGCGCGGAAGGCTGCGCGAGCTGGAGCGCCAGCGCGCGACGAGGCGCAAGTCGCGGCGCCGCTCCGAGATCCCGGTCGTCGCGCTCGCCGGGTACACGAATGTCGGCAAGTCGACGCTGCTGAACGCGCTCACCGATGCCGACGTGTCCGTGGAGAACCGGCTCTTCGAGACGCTCGATCCGACGACACGAGGGTTCCAGGTCGACGGCCGCAAGTACCTCGTCACCGACACGGTCGGCTTCATCCGCCGGCTGCCGCATCAGCTCGTCGAGGGGTTCGCCGCGACGCTCGAGGAGACGCTCGTCGCCGATCTCGTGCTGCACGTCGTCGACGCGTCCGTCGCCGACGAGGAGCTCGACGAGATGCGGACGGCAGTCGAGGAGGTGCTGGGCGAGATCGGAGCGGGGGAGGTGCCTGTCGAGCTCGTGTTCAACAAGATCGATTTCGTCGATTCCCTGAGGCGCAGGCGGCTGGCGAACCGCTTCCCCGGCGCCCTCCAGGTCTCCGCCGAGACCGGCGAGGGGCTTGCCGAGCTTCGCGAGCGCCTGGCCGAGAGCTTCGGCGACCGCTTCGAGAGCGTGCGGATGCTGCTCCCGTACGACGAAGGGGCGAGGCTCGCCGAGCTGTACGCGCTCGGGGCGCCGATCCAGGAGCGGATCGACCGCCCGGACGGCGTCTTCATCAGGGCACACCTTCCGCGGCGCGAGCTACCTCGGTTCGCGCGCTATCTCCTCGCCGAGGCACGTGAGGAGCCGGCGAGCTCCATCCAGTGATCGACCTGCCGATTCGGCGGCTGCGCGAAGACGCGGTCCTGCCCGAGCGCGCCTACGCCGGAGACGCAGGGCTCGACCTTGCCGCGTGCGAGCGGGTCGAGCTGGCGCCGGGGGAGCGGGCAGTGGTCGGAACCGGCCTCGCGGTGGCGATTCCGCCCGGCCACGCGGGTTTCGTCCAGCCACGCTCCGGCCTCGCTGCGCGCCATGGGATCACGGTGGTGAACGCACCGGGCCTCGTGGACTCCGGTTACAGGGGTGAGCTGCAGGTCGTGCTGCTCAACACCGATGCTTCCGAGCCGTTCGTGGTCGAGGCCGGCATGCGCATCGCGCAGCTCGTGGTGATGGCCGTCCCCGAGCTCGAGCTCGCGGAGACGGACGACTTGCCCGAGAGCGAGCGCGGAGCTCGAGGCTTCGGCTCCTCGCGGGCACGATAGCGATGAGCGGCGAGCCCCGCATCCGCGTCTCGGCGCTCCTCCGCTGGAACGAGGGCCTGCTGTTGTGCCGGCACGAGAAGCCTGGCAAGGAGTACTGGCTGCTCCCGGGCGGCGGCGTCCACTCCGGCGAGAGCCTCGTCGACGCGCTGTATCGCGAGCTTTCCGAGGAGCTCGGTATCGAAGACGACCCGGCCGTGGAGGGCCCGATCGCGATCGTCGACTCGATCTCGCCCGTCGGCGGCTTCGCGGCGAAGCACGTAGTGCACATCATCTTCGCCGGCGACCTGGGCGGACGGTCTCTCGAGACGGTCACGTCGCAGGACGCGGCGGTCCGGGGGCACCGCCTCTTCGGGCTCGAAGACCTCGACGACGTCGTCCTCCACCCGCCGATCCAACGCTTCCTCCAGCGCTGGCGCCCCGGCGACCCGGCCGTGTATCTCGGCGCCCTGTGGGCTCGCTGACGGGTTTTCTCAGCAACGGCGCGAAGCCGTCGCACACCGGCGCGCCGCGGCGGACTAGCGTCGGGAGCGAGGGTGGCGGGCAAGGCCCCACCCAGGGTGGGGGTGCATACGCACGCGCGCGCGTGCGCGCGTGGGGGAATTCCACCCGCGACGGCACCGGCCCCGTTCAGTGGCGACCGCCGCGGGAGCGTGCCCGCGCGGAGGAGACCGCGTGGGCCTCGTTCTCGAGCTCGTCGCGGAGCGGCTCGAAGGTCGGTACGTCACCCGTGCGGTGGGCGATCGCCTGGGCGAGCAGCCAGTCGGCCAGCCAGGGATTTCGCGGCAGGAGCGGGCCGTGGAGGTAGGTGCCGATCGCCCGGCCCGCGCGGCAGCCCTCGTAGCCGCTCTCGCCGTCGTTGCCGAAGCCGGCGACGACCCTCCCCAGGGGCTCGGCGCGCTCGTCGAGGATCGTGCGGCCGGCGTGGTTCTCGAAGCCGGCGAGCGTGCGTGGCTCGCCTGGCTCGAGCTCGCACTCGAGCAGGACGTCGCCGATCATGCGGCGCGAGCCGGCCACGGTGTGCAGCGGCAGGATGCCCACGCCCGGAAGCTCGTCGCCGCTCTGGTCGCGATAGAAGCGGCCGAGTAGCTGGTAGCCCCCGCAAACCGCGAGGATGGCGGCGCCGGCTTCGAACGCGGCCCGCAGTCCATCGCCGAGCGCGGCGAGCTCGGGCGCGATCAGCGCCTGCTCGCGATCCTGGCCGCCGCCGATGTAGAAGAGATCGTGCTCGCCGGGCGCGATCGTCGCGCCCGCGCCGAGCGGACGGACGTCGAGCTCGAAGCCGCGCCAGCCCGCGCGCCGATCGAAGACGGCGATGTTGCCGCGATCGGCGTAGATGTTCAGGTAGTCCGGGAAGAGGTGGCCGACGACGATCCGGCTCATGCGGCCTCCCAGTACTGGCGCACGAAGCCGCGCCTTGCAACGATGTCGCGCAGCGCCAGCATCGCCGTGTACGTCGGCAGCGCCACGAGCTCGCCCCCGGGCGGCGTCAGCGCGAGCGCGCGATCGAGGGCCGCTTCGAGCTCGGGCACGACGTCGATCGACGAGGCGTCGAGGCCGCCGTACTTGAAACGAAGCGCAAGCTCGGCCGCCCGTTCGCCCGTCGCAACCACCTGACCCAGAGCCGGCAGCAGCGGCTCGAAATCGACATCCCAGATCCAGGAGACGTCCCGCCCGTCGGCGATCGCGTCGTTGAGGGCGACGAGCGCCAGCTTCGGGCCGCCGGCGACCATCAGCGTCCGGATCGCCTCGTTCGCCCCGGCCGGATTCTTGATCAACAGCATCAACAGCGACTTGCCGTCCATCTCGATGCGCTCGAAGCGGCCGAACGCAGCGTGGAAGCGTGCGAGGCCGGCACAGACCTCGTCCAGGCCGGCACGCAGGGCAAGCGCCAACGAGGCGGCGGCAAGCGCGTTGTAGACGTTGTAGAGGCCGGGCAAGCCGAGCTCCACCCTGCGCGAGCCGCCGGGAGTGACGAGCTCGAAGGAGACGTGCTCGAGCCCGCCGAGCTCGATCTCGCGGGCGGCCACGTCGAGCCCCGGCCGTCCATGGCCACAGGCCGGGCAGCGGTACGCCCCGAGGTGGCCGACGTAGATCGCCTCGTACTCGTAGGGAGTGCCGCAGCGGACGCACCACTTGGAGTCCGCCGCGTGTTGCAGGGAAGGGCGAGAATGACGAGGATCGTCGACGCCGAAGACGAGGGCGCCGGCCCTCTCCCGCGCGAGCTCGCCGACCTGAGGGTCGTCGCCGTTGACGACCAGCGCGGAGGCTTCAGGCAGCTCCTCGACCGCGCCGCGCCACCGTTCGGCCACGAGCTCGAGCTCGCCGTAGCGGTCCAGCTGGTCGCGAAAGAGGTTGCCGAGGCAGACAGCTCGCGGGTGCAGGCGCCTTGCGACCTCGGGAAGTGCCGCCTCGTCGACCTCGAACAGCCCGAGCTCGGCGTCGCGTGCCGAGAGCAGGGTGGAGGCGACGCCCGACACGAGATTCGCGCCCGAGCTGTTGTGCGCGATCCGAATCCGGTCGCGCAGGATCTCGGCCACCATCGCGCTCGTCGTCGTCTTGCCGTTCGTCGCCGACACGAGCGCGGAGCCCAGCGGCAGCCTGCACGCGAGCGCGTCGACCGCTTTCGGGTCTAGCTTCCAGAGCAGCTTGCCGGGGAGCGTGGTTCCTCCGCCCGCGCGGGCTAGGCGGGACAGCCCACCCGCCGCGCGGGCAAGGACAATCTCCAGGCCGAGGGGAAACCGCGTGGCCACGGGCCAAGACGCTATCGGAGCGCTTCGCCGGTCACCCCAATGGGGGGTTTTTCACTCTTTCGGGCCGCCCGCTCCCCCTCTCGGGGGATGGCTCGCCAACCCGGCCTACGTACGTTCTGCCAGGTTCGACGGAGCTTCGGCATCCCGCCGTGCTCCTGTGGCAACTGCGGCCCGCGCCCAGGAGCGCGGATAGGAGGAGAACGAATGGTGAGGAACAAGGGAGGCACTCGCGGAGAGATCCGTTCGAGCGCACTCTGGGGAACAGGAAGTCGTGGCGGCGAGTCGCGCTCCAATGCCCTCTGGGGCAGGGGCGGCCGCGGGCTCGTGCTTACCGTTGCCGCGGTCTTCCTCCTCGGGATTCCGCTCGTCGCGACGGCGAGCGACGGTGGCAAGGGCAGCGCCAAGGACGCGACCTACGTCGCGAACGGCCTGCTGAAGATGGCGAACAACCACCCGAACGCGAAGATCCCGGTGATCATCACGAGCACCGACGGCGTCAGCGGCGCGGAGCATGCGTTCGACAAGAAGGGCAGGCTCAACCGGAAGCTGAAGCTGGTCGGCGGCATCGCGGTCACCATCCCCGGGTCGAGGCTGGCGAAGCTCGCGGAGATGCACGGGCTGACCATCACGTCCGACGCTCCGATGAAGACGAGCGGTGCCGCCCTCAGCTCGAACCAGGTCTGGCCGTACGAGGCCGATCTCGTGAAGATGTGGGGCACCGACAAGTCGCCGGCGCCGAGCGCGCCGACGATCGCCGTCGTCGATTCGGGTATTCAGGCTGACCGCACCGATTTCGTGGGCCGCGTCGTCGCGAACGTCAACCTGAGCACCCTGACCGGCAACACCACGCCCGGCGACGGGCGTGGCCACGGCACCTTCGTCGCCGGCATCGCTGCAGACTCCGCTCCCGGCTACACGGGCGCGGCGCCGAACGCGAAGATCGCAGCCCTCGACGTCATGAACGACGCCGGCATCGCTCGCACCAGCGACGTCATCGCGGCGTGCGACTGGATCCTCGCGAACAAGGACAAGTACAACATCCGAGTCGCGAACTTCTCGCTGCACTCGTCGACGCCGAGCAACTTCGCGAAGGATCCGCTCGACAGAGCCGTCGAGAAGCTGTGGTTCAACAACGTCGTCGTCGTGGCGGCTGCCGGCAACTACGGAGTGGCGTCCGGGCCGAGCCGCGTCATGTACGCGCCCGGCAACGATCCGTTCGTGATCACGGTCGGCGCCCTCGACATCGGCGGCAACATGGGGGTCGGCAACGACGCCACCGCGCCGTGGTCGGCGTACGGCTACACCTACGACGGCTTCTGGAAGCCGGAGATCGGCGCTCCCGGCCGCTACATGGTCGGCCCGGTGCCCCAGGGCTCCTCGCTGGCCGTCGAGAAGGCAGCCAACATCACCTCACCCGGCTACATCCAGCTGTCCGGCACCTCGTTCGCGGCTCCGGCCGCGGCGGGCGCGGCCGCACAGATCCTGGCCCGGCACCCGAGCTTCACCCCGGACCAGGTCAAGGGTGCGCTGATGGCGACTGCCAAGAACGCTCCGAACATCGGCAACGGGTCGATCGGTATGGGCGAGCTGCACGCGGAGGCCGCGGCGTCCCTCACCAACCCGCAGAATCCCAACGCGGCGCTGGAGCGGTACATGATGTCCGACCCGGCCGGCGGCAGCGGGAAGGTCTTCGACGCGGTCGCCTGGAGCGACGCGGCAAAAGCCAGCGTTTCCTGGGACGCGGTCGCCTGGAGCGATGTCTCCTGGGGCTCCGTCGCCTGGGGTGACGTGGCCTGGAGCGACGTTGCTTGGAGCGATGTCTCGTGGCAGGACGTTGCCTGGGGCGACGTTGCCTGGGGAGACGTCTCCTGGCAGGACCTCGCGTACGAGGACGCGGCCGAGGGAGACTCCGCTTCCGACGCGAGCGCGTACCAGCTCGATCCCGCCGACATCGCCGAGCTGCAGGCGGATCCGGACCTCGCCGTCGCGGCCGAACTGCTGCCGGCGAGCCTCCTGGGCAGCACCTCATCCGTCCCGTAAGCACGGGAAGCTCCGGAACCGGTCTCGCGGCCGGTTCCGGAGCTCCCTCTTTCGGGGGATCTTCGCCGCCTCCCGAAAAAGGGGGATGTCTCCCCCTTTGGTGCGCCTTAGCTTCCCGTGTAGTCATCGATGCGGCGTGGTTTCGCCCGCTCGAGTCGGCTTCTAGACCTGCGGTACCGCCCGACGGCGGAAAGGAGACGGCAAGGAATGAGGGCTGAGGGGCATTCGCTGAGGGAGCTTCCCCCCGACGAGGCGCGCAGCCTGCCCACGGGGGCGAGCCCGTGAGCGCAGTCCCCACGGAGATCACGCTGGGGCCGGAGCTTCCGGGCTCCGGGCCCGCTCGCGAGCGGCATTCCGATGCCAGGCTCCCGATTCGCGCGACGATCTACTTCTTCGTGATCGCCGCTGCGGCGGCCATCGCCGCGGTCCCGCTGCTGACCCACCTCCGCGTGACCACGGGGGGCTGGGTGACGTTCATCATCCTGGGCTCCGCCGCCGCCTTCGCGCAGCTCTTCGTCGTCCGGACGCCGCGGAACCAGTCGTACCACACGACGATCGTCTTCCTGATCCCGGCGGTGATGCTGCTCCCACCGGAGCTCGTCCCGCTGATGGGCTTGATCCAGCACGTCCCCGAGTGGCTCAAGAACCGGAACGCCTGGTACAGCCAGACGTTCAACATCTGCAACTACACGCTGGCGAACCTCGCGGCATGGGCGTGCTTCCATGCCGTGCTCGACGCGAGTCACCTGATCCCGGGCCACAACCTGCGCATCGCCCTCGGAGGCATGGCCGCGTCGGCGGTCCTCGTTGCGATCAACCACCTCCTGCTGGCGCCGATGCTGCACTTTTTCTACAGCCACTCGATCCGGGAGCTCGGAATCTTCTCGTTCGAGAGCCTCTCGACGGACCTCGTGCTCGCGGCGCTCGGGGTCGGCATCGGCACGTTCTGGGACATCAACCCCTGGCTGATCCCGTTCGCGGTCGCCCCGCTGTTGCTGATCCATCGGTCGCTGTCGGTGCCGCAGCTACAGGAGGAGGCACGCGTCGATCCGAAGACCGGCCTCTTCAACGCGCGCTATTTCGCGGCGACGCTCGAGGAAGAACTCGGCCGCGCCCAGCGCTTCGAGCGTCCGCTGGCGCTGATCATGGCCGACCTCGACCTGCTCCGCGACATCAACAACACCTACGGCCACCTTGCCGGCGACGCCGTGCTCCAGGGGATCGCGGAGACCTTCCGCGCGCAGCTTCGCCATTACGACGTCCCCGCCAGGTTCGGCGGCGAGGAGTTCGCGATCCTGCTTCCGGAGACCCCCGCCGAGCAGGCCTTCGAGATCGCGGAGCGAATCCGCCGCGCCGTCGCCGCACGAACGTTCGACGTCGAGACGTCGAGCGAACCCATCAAGGCGACCGTGTCGATCGGCGTAGCCGTTTTCCCGCGCGACGGAGCCGACGCGAACGAGTTGATCCACCAGGCCGACCTCGCCGTCTACCGGGCCAAGCTTCAGGGCCGAAACAGAGTGCTCGACGCGAGCTCGGAGCCGCTCGTGGTGCCGGAAACACGCAGTGCACGTCTCGTCGCGGTGCCCGACGACGGTGACCACGTGACTCCCCTCCCCGTGTCGATCGAGAGCCATCCCTCGCACGAGCGGCGTCACCCGCGGCCGCATGCCGTCCACGGGCCCACGTTCTTCTCGCTCTCGAAGCGCCTGGCGTTCGTGGTCGGCACGGTCGGCCTGATCGGCACCTTCGCCGGCGCGTCCGGTCTCGTGCTCGGCTCGAGCCACGACGTGGGGGGGATGCTCGCGATCATCGCCCTCGTCGGCGCGGGACAGGCCCTGGCGCTCGAGCTCGACCTCGGCTCGATCTCGGTCAGCGCCGTCGGCGCCCTCGCCGGCGCAGCCCTCTTCGGTCCACGAGCCGCGCTCGCCCTCGCCGTGACGACGGCGGCGGTGGAGTGGAGCGCTCGGCGGCAATCCCTCCACCACGTGCTCTTCAACGTCGGCACGCTCTCCCTGGCCTCGCTGACGGCGGCCGCTGCGTTCAGCCTCCACGTGGGCGGCGACGCGGGCCGCATCGTCACGATCGCCGCGGGAGTCGTGGCCGGCTTCGGCTACTTCGCCGTCAACATGGGGCTGGTCAGCCTCGCGACCGCCGTCGAGGGACACGAGCGCTGGTGGCGGGCCTTCCAGGAACGGTTCGCCTGGCTGGCCCCGCACTACCTCGTCTACGGGTTCATCGCCGGCGTCATCTACCTCGGCTACCAGGCCGCCCATCTCTGGGCACTCGCGGTCTTCGCCGTGCCGCTCTTCCTGATGCGCAAGACCCAGGAGGCCTACCTACGGCACACCCAGAAGAGCGCGCAGAAGCTTCGCGAGGCCGCCGAGACGATCCAGACCCAGAACGTCTCGCTCGAACTGGCGAACCGCTTGCTCAGGGAGCGCTCGACGGCCGCCATGGAGTCGCTGTCGGCGACCGTGGACGCCCGCGACGCCTACACCGCGGGACACTCACGCCGCGTCCAGCAGCTGGCGCTGGCGATCGGGCGTGAGCTCGGGCTTTCCCAGGCCGAGCTCGATCTGCTCGGCCACGCGGCGCTGTTCCACGACATCGGCAAGCTCGCAGTCCCGGACGCGATCCTGCTGAAGCCCGCCACCCTCACAGACGAGGAGTGGGCGTTGATGCAGAAGCACGCCGACGAGGGTGCGCGGATCATCGACCGCCTCGGTTTCCTCAACGACGCGGTGCCGGCGATCCGGCACCACCACGAGCGCTTCGACGGCAGGGGCTATCCGGACCGTCTTCGGGGCGAGGAGATCCCGCTCGGCGCCCGGATCATCCACGTGGCCGACGCCCTCGACTCGATGCTGACGACCCGGATCTACCGCGCGGCGCGGCCGGCAGCCGAGGCCCTGGGAGAGCTTCGCCGAGCCGCCGGAACCCAGTTCTGCCCGCGTTGTGTCTCCGCGCTCGAGCGGATCCTGCCGGTCGAGCGGATCGACGAGGAGCAGAAGCGCCGCCCGAGGCATGCGGTTGCAGCGTCCTAGCGACACGTAATCGCGTCTTTCTGACGAAGTTCAAGGACACGCGCGCAGACTTGCAGTTTTGCGCGATTGCTCTATCCTGACCTGCAGAAGTGCCCCGTAAGCGCGTTTACCGCGCGGTCGCGAACATCGATCGCCAGGCGCTTGCCGAGTTCCAGGCCGGGATCCGCAAGCGCTACACCGACGAGCAGATCCTTGTCGAGCTGAAGGGCTGCGCGGAGCGCCTCGGCCGCTCACCGACGATGCGCGAGTTCTCGGCCGATCCGAAGACCACTGTGCATCCCCAGACGGTGATCGAGCACTTCGGGAGCTGGAACCGGGCGAAGCGCCTGGCCGGCCTCGTGCCGCGACGGTTCGCCACGCGCGAGGAGCTGCTCGCGCTCCTGAAGGACCTGGGTGATGAGCTCGGCCGCGTGCCCACCGCCCGCGACATCGACGAGCACCGCGGCCGGATGCCCTCGAAGTCGCTCTACTGGCACACCTTCGGTTCGTTGACGAACGCTCTCCGCGAGGCGGGCTTCGACGTGCCCGTCGGGGAGGAGCGCCTGGAACGCGCCCTCGACCAGGCCGTGAAGCTTGCGAGGAAGCTGCGCCGGTTGCCGAAGTTCGCCGACTGGGCGGCCGCGCGCAGGGAGGACGACGCCCTGCTGACCGAGTGGCAGATCTACCGGATGTTCGACTCCCAGCGCGGGGCCTGGTCGACCTTCCAGTTCCTCGTCCGCGAACGCCTGCTCGAGGCGGGCGTCGACGTATCGGCCGACGGCTCGCTGAGCTAGGACGCGGCCGCTACCTGGTTAGTTTGCCGCTGCGACCAGCGTCGCCAGCCGGCGGAGGCACCACGCGCCTTCCTTTGGCGCGCGCACCGCGGGCAGGGGAGTCTCGGCGAAGGCACGGTTCGGCTCGAACGCCTCGCGGGTCTTCTCGACGCCGGACTCGAGCTCCACCAGCGTCCCCTCCGCGAGCTCCCGCTTTTCGAGCCGGAGGTCGACGTAGCGCTCGACGACCTCCAGGGCAAGCTTCGTCGAGCCGAAGAAGACGCCGTCCTCGCAGCTGCCGATCCACAACGGGCGGCCGACGCCTCGCGCGACGAACACACACCGTTCGCGCCGCTCGTCGAGCCACGCCGCCGCCATCGAGCCGCACAGCTCCTCGAGCGCGCACGGATCGGCGTTCGAGTGGGCCGCGAGGGCGAAGATGGCCTCGGAGTCGACGGTCATCCCGGGCTCGGCGCGGGCGCAGTCGTGCTCGTGGAGCAGCTCGTCGTCGTTGAAGATGATCCCGTTGTGGACGCCGACCACTGCGCCGTGACGGATGGGGTGGTTGTTGGCGGCGATCGTCGGATGGCCCTTCGTGTAGTCCCGGACGTGGACGAGCACCTCGGTGGAAGCGGCCGGAATCGCGATCTGGTCGAGCAGCGCGCTGGCGCCCGAGCGCTGCTTGTGGACGACGATGTCGCTGCCGGGGATACGGTGCGCGTAGCCCACCGCGTCGGCGCCGCGCTCGGCGATTCCGGCGAGGAGAGCCTGAGCAGCGAGCGTCCGGTCGAGACGGCTCGACGCAGCAAGGCTATATCCGGCGATTCCGCACATCTTCAGTCAGTGTAGGACCCGAAACGGCTGTTCCCCACAGGTTCCGACGCCACACCTCCCCGAGAGTTAGCCATGACTTTTCGCGTCGGTTACAAACGAAGAAGCTCGCTCCCTCGGTCGGGGGGTTGACAGAATCAAGCGGGTTCCTTCGGGGGCCGATACCTCGGGCACGATGGAGCAGCGGCCCCTTCCTGAATCCCTGCCCGAGGACGCTCCGGCCGAGCCGAAGCTCGAGCTCGTCGAGGGTGCCGAGCCGGCAGAGGCCGACGCCGACGAGGAAGACGTCAAGGAGGCGGCGGCACCGACACAGGATCCGCTCAAGCTCTACGTCCGCCAGATCGGCGACGGGCGGCTGCTGACGGCGGCCGAGGAGCGCGAGCTCGCCCGTCTGAAGGACGAGGGGGACGAGGCCGCGAAGCGCAGGCTGATCGAGTGCAACCTCCGGCTCGTGATGTCGATCACGCGCAACTACACCAAGGCCGGCGTCCCGCTGCTCGATCTCATCCAGGAAGGGAACCTGGGCCTGATCCGGGCGGTCGAGAAGTTCGACTACAAGCTTGGCTTCAAGCTCTCGACCTATGCGACCTGGTGGATCCGCCAGGCGATCACCCGCGCCCTGGCCGACCAGGGTCGCACGATCCGGCTGCCCGTCCACGTGGCGGAGCAGGTGCGCAAGGTGATGCGCGCCCGCCGCCAGCTCGCGCAGAAGCTGAACCGCGAGCCGATGGTCGACGAGGTCGCCAAGGAGAGCGGCTTCACCCCCGAGCGCGTGCGCGAGCTTTTCGAGCTCGTCGAGGATCCGGTGAGCCTGGAGACCCCCGTCGGCGACGGCGAAAGCCTCTACGGCGACCTGATCGAGGACACGAAGTCCGACCGCCCGGACACGACCACGGCGGACAACCTGCGGTCGGTGGAGCTCGCCGACGCCCTCAACTCGCTGAACCCGCGAATGCGGCTCGTGCTCGCAAGACGCTTCGGCCTGGACGGCGAGACGCCGCAGACGCTCGAGGAGGTCGGACACTCCCTCGGGATCACACGCGAGCGGGTCCGCCAGCTCGAATCGCGGGCGCTGCGCGAGCTGCGCACGGTCGCGCCGGCGCTCCAGCTGTACCTGCGCGGCGAGTAGTCGCCTAGAGCTCGACGGCCGAGGCGCTCGCTTGCGACGCCGTCCGGAGGATGTCCGGGCTTGCCCGGGCGTCCGGCTCGACCCGAGTTGCAAGGCCGCTGCCGGAGCGAAGCGCCTAGAGCTCTACAGCTTCCATCTCGCGCAGCTTGGCGAGACGCTTCAGCGCTTCGGTCTCGATCTGGCGGACGCGCTCACGTGTCAGCGTGAGACGGCGGCCGATCTCCTCGAGCGTCTTCGGCTCGGAGTCCGCGAGGCCGTAGCGGAGGATGATCACGTGGCGCTCCCGTTCCGAGAGCGCGGCCAGCGCCTGGGCGAGGGCCTCGCTGCGGAGGGAGTCCTCGACGCGCTCCTCGGGGAGCGGGTCGTCGTTGGCGACGAAATCGCCGAAGACCGCGTCCTCCTGCTCGCCGACGGGCTGGTCGAGGCTCGTGGACGCGCGCGCCGCGGCCTTGACCTCCTTGGCCTGCTGAACTGGGAGGTTCGCCTCCTCGGCGATCTCGTCGAGCGTCGGCTCGCGGCCGAGCTGGGTCCAGAGCAGCCGCTCTGCCCGGTTCATCTTCTGCATCCGCTCGACGATGTGGACGGGCATCCGGATCGTCCGCGCCTTGTCGGCCAGCGCCCGGGCGACCGCCTGGCGGATCCACCACGTGGCGTAGGTCGAGAACTTGTACCCGCGGCGCCAGTCGAACTTCTCAACTGCGCGGATCAGTCCGAGCGTCCCTTCCTGGATGAGGTCGAGGAACGGCAGTCCCTGGTTCCGGTAGTTCTTCGCGATCGAGACGACGAGACGGAGATTCGACTGGATCATCGTCTGCTTCGCATTCCTGTCGCCGCGCTCGATCTTCTTCGCGAGCTCGACCTCCTGGGCGGCGTTCAGGAGCGCGTGGCGTCCTGCCTCGCGCAGGAAGAGCTGCAGCGCGTCGGTGGTCGTCTCGGCCGGGGTCGCGGCGGGTGGCGGCGGAGGCGGTGGCGCCGACTCCTTGGCGCGCTCGTCGTCGATCAGCTCGAGACCGCGCTGGTCGAGCTCCCGGTAGACCGCATCCGTCTCGAGCACGCTTAGCTCGAGCGGCTCGAGAACCTCCGCCAGCTCGGAATGCCGGATCGATCCCGATTGCTCCGCAGCCTCGAGCAGCTGCTGGAACTCCTGGTTCGCAAGGAGCGTGTCCAGCTCTACGGTCGTCATACCCGACCCTCGGTGCTTCCACCGAGTCCCGCTATCCAAACCCGTTCGGCGCGCGATCCAGTCGTGTGCACGAGAACGGGGGTTATGTCAAGTTGGACGAAGAGCATGCCGATAGGGCCTCCCCTGGGCTGAGTGGTGAACGTAAACGGTGAGGCCGGTACGTGCCGAGCGAACGCGGCGCTGAGCTCGAGGGAGAATCGGGGGCGCGGGGTTCATCGTCGGGGCCGACCTGGAAAATGAAACGGCGCCCCGAGGGGCGCCGTTTCGTTCGCCGAGTCGGTTTCGCTTTCGTCCACCGGCTCTACTGACCTTCGGCTTCCGCCTACTGCCTTCAGTTCCGGCTTCGACCTACTTGCGCTCCGTGCTCGGCGCAAGAAGGAATCTAGGAGAGGGCAAGGCCGGACGCAAGAGGTCCGAAAGACGAAAAGGACGCAATTTGCAAGAATTCAATTGTCCACATTTCCACAGCAAGGCTTGCAGCTTGTGGAAAGGGGGCCTCGCTCGCGCGCGGTAGAGTCTTGCACATGCCGCACATGCCTCGCCCGCCAAGCTTCGATCACGGGTTCATCTCGTTTCTGTGGGCACTCGGGCTCGGCGTCTTCATCTACTTCGGGTCGCTCGCCGTGGGCGTCGAGAAAGGGACGGCGTTCGTCTTCGCGGCGCTGGCCGCGTTCGGGATCTTCCTCTTCGTGAGGGTCTTCGGCGAGGAGACGCCGCCGAAGCGTCAGGCCGCGAGGCCGCGCGACCGCATGCGGTGATCGCCCGCCAGGGCGACTAGCAACAAGCGCGTCAAGTCGGGGCCGAGCAGATCGCGCAGGCGGTCGCCGACTGGGACCCGGTCCTCGAACTCGCCGAGGGAGGCACAGTGCGCGATCAGGAGCGTTGCCCCACGGCCGATGGCGCGGCTATCCGATGCAGCGGACATGGCATCGATATCGGTCGAGCCCTCTCGGCCGCAGGATCCCTGACGGGAGGGAAGGCCTCGCTCAGGCCGCCGGACTCTCGTCCGACGGTGTCGGCTCATCCGACGGAACGGACCCGGCGCGCCCCGTCGTGTCGAAGCTGAATCCGAGCACGAGCCCGATCATGAAGGCCGCGATCCCCCGCTCGTCCCGGAAGTGCGCGGCCACGTCACCGAGCCTCACGTCGTTCGACCAGTTGCGCACGTGCTCGCGCAGCGAGCTGTCCCCCGGGTGATTGAAGGCGAGGATCCACACTCCGGCCAGCGCGACCGGCACGAAGGCCACGAGAAGGACGCTCAGCGAGGCGCCCGGCACCCCCCACCCCCTCCACGCGACGAGCTGCGAGAGCGCCAGCACGAGCCCGGCCACGGCGATCAGGCCGTAGACGACCCAGTAGCCGTATGTCGTGTCCTCGTCGAGATGGGTCGCGATCCACACCAGGACGCCCGCACCGGAGGCGCCGGCGAGCGTGGTCACGGCCCGGGCCAACCCTTCCACCGGCGCCGAAGGCTATTCGAGCGTCAGGCGGCGCGCGTCGAAGCGCGCGGAGTCCAGCTCGGCGGCGAAGTCGTCGACCGCCCGCTCGGCGTCGGCGGTGAAGATGTGCTCGACAACGCCGATCTGCAAGTCGTTGTGGAAGGGAACGTCGATGTGCTCCGGCGAGACGAGGTTGATCGAGGTCTGTCCGCAGGAGGGGCAGCGGACGGCGATCCCCACGCCCCCTCGCGGCCCGGCGGGCGCGACGAGGAAGAACGACGACGGGAAGACCGGTCGCGGCTGGTTCTCCGGGTAGCAGAAGAAGCTCCACGGCCATTCGCCGGCGCCGATCCTGCGCGCGGCGAGGTCGGCGAGCTCCGTCCCGAGCGCCTCGAGGCGGTCGGTCATGAGGTTCAGGAACGAGATCCCGGCCGCGAGCCCGAGCGGCGCCCAGTCGAGCTCGTCGTGGGTCACGAGCCCATCGTGCTCGCCCCCGCAGGCGCAGGCGAACTCGACGCCGAAGACGGCCGGATGGGCGGCGCCCGGCAGGCGCTGCAGACGCCGGAAACCGGACAGCCTCACGCGCGTTTCGCCCTTGTTGGGGCACGCGAACGTGTAGCTCGTCGTCAGCTCGTCGTACATGCCTCCCTTGTACTCGACACCTCGGACGGGATCGATGAGGCGTCAGTACTGAATCAGGGAGTGCATCTCGTACTTCTCGAGGCGCTCGCGGCCGCCCAGGAACGTGAGCTCGATGATGAACGCCACCCCCGCCACTTCTGCACCGAGACCCTCGACGAGCCCGGCGATCGCCTCGACCGTGCCTCCCGTTGCCAGGACGTCGTCGTGGATGAGCACGCGGTCGCCCCTTCTGATCGTCTCGGGATGGAGCTCCAGCGTGTTCTCGCCGTACTCGAGCGCGTAGGTCGCGCCGACCGTCTCCGGCGGCAGCTTGCCGGGCCTTCGCGCCGGCACGAAGCCGCAGCCCATCTCCCGGGCGATTGCGGCTCCGAGGATGAAACCGCGCGCCTCCGCGCCCAGGACCACATTCGGCCTCAGGCCTTTCCCCCACTCGGCCAGCTCGTGCACGGTCTGGTCCAGCGCCTCGGGATCACGGAGCAGCGGTGTGATGTCTCGGAAGACGACCCCCCGCTCCGGCCAGTCCGAGACATCCCGGATCCGTGCCTTCAGGTCGATCGACATCAGCGGTCGGCGAGCTGCCTCAGGTTGCGCCAGAAAAGCTGCTGCGACAGCTCCTGCGCGAGCTCGGCGAGCGCCTGGAGCTCGTCCAGCCCTGCCTGGCGGCGGTCGGGGCTCCGCGACCGAAGCGCCGGCGCCACGACCTGCTCGAGCAGAGCGGCCTCGCGGTCGGCACCCGTCCGAAACGTTCGCAGGTGACGCGCAGAGACCCCGAATCGCGCGAGCTTGGCGCACGTCGCGGCGATCTCGATGTCGCCGGCCCCGTACAGCTTCTCGCCGGTGTCGTTGTGCGGCGCGAGGAGGCCGAAGTCCTCGAGCTCGCGGGCAAGGCTGGGTGCGACCCCGGCGCGCTCGCAGAGCTGCGCGAGGTCGAGCTCGTCCTCGGCCGCGGAAAGCCCTGCGCGCCGCTTCTTCCCGGTCTTCACCCCGCCCGGCGCGGCCAGCTCCTCGCGGATGACCCGCAACGGCAGAAACTCGTCGCGCTGCAGGCGGAGGATGGTCTCGAGCCGCTGGACGTCGGCCTCGCTGAAGAGGCGGTAGCCACCCTGCGTCCGGCGCGGTGTGAGCAGGCCCTGATCCTCGAGGTAGCGGATCTTCGAGATCGAGATATCGGGAAACTCGTCGCGCAGTGCACGGCAGACGTTGCCGATCGTGAGCGGCCGTTGCGTCGCCGGAGCTTTGGCCGCAGCGCTCATTTGGTGATGAAGCTCAGCCGGTACTTGCCGATCTGGACCTCATCCCCGCTCTCCAAGCGGGTCTCGACATCGATTCGCTTCCGGTTGACGAAGGTGCCGTTGAGGCTGCCCTGGTCCTCGATCTGGAAGTCACCGTCCTGCTCGACGAGCACGGCGTGCTTCCGCGACACCGTGACGTCGTCGAGGAAGATGTCGCAGTCCGGCGAGCGGCCGATCGTCGTCCGCTCACCCTGCGGGATGAAGGCTTCGCCGGCGCGGCCGCCGCCCGAGCGGACGACGAGAGCCGGGCCCTCGCCTGCGATCTCTTCCATCGGGCCCTCGTCGTCGGCGACGTCCTCCGGTGTGAACGTCTGCGTCGTCTCGGAGCCGCCCTCGTCCTTCGCGAGCAGCGCACCGCATTTCGCGCAGTAGTTCGCGGCCTCCGGATTCTGGAACCCGCACTCGGGGCAGTAGACGAAGCTCACGGACTCTCTTCGTCACCCAGGTTGGGGGCGGCCTTGCCTGACAGGATCGCCGTCAGCGACTCGACGTCGACCTGGTCCAGCACGCCCTTCCCGCCCGTTTTCTGAAGGCGCGCCACGAGCTCGGCGCGCAGGATGTCGATCTTGCCGTGCAGGATCCGGCGCTGGTAAGAGATCTCCCGCTCCTGTTCCTTGAGCTGGTCGATCTCCCTCTTGAGGTCGTCGTCGGACAGCGATGCAAGATCAGGAAGAGGTTCCAAGAGAGCCCTTTCGCTCGAGTGGAGGTCGGAGAAGTAAAGCAACAGGCCGACAAAGGGTCAACCTGTACTTGAGAGTCTAGCTCAACCGGCCGTCGTGGCCTGCTCGGCCTGCAAGATCTCCTCGACGAGAGCGTGCAGCTCAGCTTCGAGCGCCTGCGAGTCGGACTCGGACTTGCCCTCCGCGTAGATGTGTACGACCGGCTCGTCGGGGTCGGGTAAGACCTGCGCCCACCCCCGCTTCTCGAAGACCTTGATCCCATCCGTGAGGTCGAGCTTCCGGTCACGGAGGCGTTCGCTGAGGACGCGCATCACGAGGCCCTTCAGCGCCCACGGGCAGGCGAGCTGCCGGTGGACGAGCGTCGAGACGGGCAACTCCCCCACCAGCTCGGAGACGGGTTGATTCGCAGGCGCCAAGAGCTCCAGAAGCTTGCAGAGGCTGGCGACGCCGTCGTAGGCGGGAAGGAACTCGGGGAAGACGTAGCCGCCGCCGAGCGCGCCCGCGAAGACCACGTCGTCGCGGGCGGCATGCTCCGTCAGCTCGGCGAGGCTCGCCGGCGTCCGCACGACCTCCAGGCCGCTCCCTTTGGTCATCTCGTCGACCGCGCTCGTGACCGTGATCGGGAAAGCGAGCTTCCCGCGCCTGCCGTTGGAGCCGAGCAACCGCAGGAAGAGGAGCAACGTCTGCTCGACGGGAATCTCCCGCCCTTGCTCGTCGATCAGGAACAGGCGCTCCGCCGCGCGGTCGAAGACCGCCCCGAAGTCGGCGCCCACCGCGGGAACGAGCCGCTTGGCTTGGCCGATCGACTCGTGGAGCGTCGACGAGCCGGCGGCGGCCGTGTCGGCGACGAAGGCGTGCGCGCTGATCGCCTCGACGCGGAGCGGCCCGAGCACGAGCGGCAGGACGTACGACGCCGCCGAGTAGCCGTAGTCGACGACGATCCGGAAGCCGCGCTCACGGATCGCGTCGCGGTCGAGCGACGCGAGCAGATCCTCGGCGTAGGTCTCGCGCACGCGGGCCGGATAGCTGACGCTCCCGACGGCGTTGTGAGCGGCACGCCGCAGCTCGAGCCGCGTGAAGTGCTTCTCGATCTCCTTCTGCATCGATGCCGTCAGCTGGATGCCCGGATGCTCGAAGAAGTGGATCTGGACGATCTCGGGGTCGGTGTAGCTGACGCCCACGTGAAATCCCGCGTCGAAGCTCTCGGTCTTCAGCAGGTGGCGGTTCACGGCCGCCGGGAGGACACGCAGGTCGGCGACGTCGACGCCCGTCGAGTTGAGGCCGGCGATCATCGCGCGCTTGATCATCCGGCAGCCCGGCGGCGCATCGCGGCTGCAGACGACCCTGGAGCCGCCCTTGAGAGCCGTGCCGAGCGCCGCGGCGAGACGAACCGCCGTTTCCGGCGTCACGTCGACGTTGATCAGCCCAGAAACTCCGTCGCGGCCGAAGAGGCGCGACGTCGCACGCGTCTCCCAGATGACGCTCTCGGTCACCTGCGTGCCTGTCTCGACCTCCTTGAACGGGTAGATCCGCACGCCCGGGTTGATGACGCTCTGCGCACCGAGGGCGACCTCGTCGCCGATCGCGGCGCCCTCCTGGACCAGCACGTGCGAGCCGATGTCGCAGCTGCGCCCGACGATCGCGCCCTCGATCACGGCGCTGCGGCCGATGTACGTCGAGGCGTCGACGACGCTGCGGCCGATCCGCGCCTGCTCCCGGAGCGTCACGCTCGACGAGAGCACCGAGTACGGCCCGACGGTCGCTCCGGCGGCGATGCGGCTGTAGTTGCCGACGAACGCTGGGCCCTCGATCTGGTCGAGGTCGTCGAGCTCGACGCCCTCGCCGACCCAGACGTTGCCGCGGATGCGGATTCCGGGCACGTTCAGCTGCACGGCCTCGTCGAGAGCGTCGAAGTTCGCCTGCCGGAACTGCTCGAGGTTGCCGATGTCCTGCCAGTACTCGTCGAACACGTAGCCGTAGAGCGGGCGGCCCATCTCGAGCAGCAACGGGAAGAGCTCCTTCGAGAAGTCGTACGGGCGGTCGAGGGGGACGTGGCGGAGCACCTCGGGCTCGAGCACGTAGATGCCGGTGTTGATCGTGTCGGAGAAGACCTGGCCCCATGACGGCTTCTCCAGGAACCGCTCGATCCGTCCCTCGTCGTCGGTGACGACGATCCCGAATTCGAGCGGGTTCTCGACCGACTTGAGGCCGATCGTGACCGCCGCGCCCTTCTCGCGGTGGAAGTCGACGATCTTTCCCAGGTTCACGTCCGTGAGCGCGTCCCCCGAGATGACCACGAAGGTCTCGTCGAGCTTGGCGCTCGTGAGCCGGACCGAACCCGCCGTGCCGAGCGGCGACTCCTCGACCGAGTACTCGATGTTGACCCCCAGCGACTCGCCGTCGCCGAAGTAGCTGCGAATCGCCTGGGGCAAGAAGGCGACCGTGACGATCACGTCCTCGAAGCCGTGCTCGCGAAGGAGCTCGACGATGTGCTCCATGCACGGCTTGCCGACGACGGGCACCATCGGCTTCGGCTGGTTCGACGTCAGCGGCCGTAGGCGTGTCCCCTCCCCGCCCGCCATGACCACGGCCTTCACGCCTCCGCCACCTCCCGCCGAGCCTTCAGGAGGTACCCGGCGACGGCGACGACGGCGAGCGCGAAGCCCGTCCAGAAGATCCAGAGCGGCCACGCGGTGCCCTCGCGCGTGACCATCACGAAGGCGAGCGACGCGTAGAGCAGCCAGGTGGCCGCCTTGCCGGCGAAGTTCACCGCGAGCTCGTAGCCGCGCTCCACGACGAGCTTGTACCCAGCGATGAGCGCGATGTCACGTGCGGGGATCGCGAGTGCGACCCAGGGCAGCCGGTCCGCGTGCCAGAGCAGGATCACGGCGGCGTCGATCATCAGACGGTCCGCGAGCGGGTCGGCGACCTTGCCGAACTCGGACTCGACCTGCCAGCGGCGGGCGAGCCAGCCGTCGACCTGGTCGGTGACGGCGGCGACTCCGAAGACGATCGCCGCGGCCCAGCTGTGCCCGCCGTCGGCCTGGAGCATGAGCACGACGTAGATGGGGATCAGGATCAGCCGGGCGACCGTGAGCGCGTTCGGCAAGGCCCTCAGCGGAGCCGGAACTGCCCGGGCAACCATGCTGAAAGGATACGGCGATGGCCGACGCGCTCACGTTGCCGGGGTTCGTCAACGCGCACAGCCACGCGTTCCAGCGGGCGCTCCGCGGCCGAACCGAGGGCGGCGACTTCTGGGCCTGGCGCGAGTCCATGCTGGACGTGGCCGCATGCCTGGCACCAGGACAGGTCCGCGAGGACTACGTGCGGGTGTACCGCGAGATGCTCGCGGCCGGTTACACGGCGGTGGGCGAGTTCCACTACCTCGGCTACGACGAGGCCGTTGCGGCCTCGGAGGCCGCGGCCGAGGCCGGGATCGGCTTCGTGCTGCTTTATGCGGCGTACGCTCGGGGGGGCCTCGACCGCTTCCGTCAAGAGAGCGTCGACGAATACCTCCGCCAACTCGAAGCGCTGCGCGAGCGCGGGATCTCCATCGGGGTTGCCCCCCACTCCGTTCGGGCGTGTCCCGGTGCCTGGCTCCAGGACTTGGCCGTCTATGCCGAGCGGGAGGGCCTGCCCGTCCACGTCCATGCCGACGAGCAGCCGCGCGAGATCGACGAGTGCGTGGGCGAGCACGGCATTCGGCCGGTGGAGCTGCTCGGGCGCTGCGGGCTCCTCGGCCCCCGCACGACGATCGTTCACGCGACACACGCGAACGAGCGCGAGCTCGACCTGATTGCCGACGCGGGGGCGCGGATCTGCCTCTGTCCGACCACCGAGGCGAACCTCGGCGACGGCTTCGCGCCCGTCGAGCAGCTGTGCGAGCGCGGGATCGGGATCTGCATCGGTTCCGACTCGAACGTCCGGATCGACCCGCTCGAGGAGCTCCGCGAGGTCGAAGGCATCGCCCGGAGGCGCACGGGAAGGCGAAACATCGTCTCCCCGGGCTCGCTGCTCTGCTTCGGCGCCGACGAGGGTGCCGCGGCCCTGGGGCTGGCGGTGTGGGACGAGGTCGCCGTCGACCGCGGCCACCGCTCGCTGGCCGGCGTCGACGACGGCGACGTGTTCGGAGCGCTCGTCTTCGGCTGCTCCGCGGAGATTCTTCGGCCGACCTAGGCCCTGGGCCGGTTCCCGTTCATCAGCTCGATCAGCTGCGCCACGAGCTGTTCGGGCGGAAGGCTCTTCTCGAGGTAGGCGGTCGCGCCGAGGTCCAGCGCCTTGCCCCCGAGCCGGCACTCCTCGAAGCCCGACAGGATGACGACTCGCGTCCCGGGCGCAGCGTCCCGGATCTGCGGCAGCGCCTCGAGCCCGTCCATCACGGGCATGGCGATATCGAGCAGCACGAGGTCGGGCTGGTGGTCTTCGGCGAGCCTGACGCCCTCTTGGCCGTCGCCCGCCTCGGCGAGGACTGCGAAGCGTCCGCTTCCCTCCAGATTGAGCCGCAGCATCAGCCGGAGATCGGCGACGTCGTCGACCAAGAGGACGCCGAATCGTCCGTCAGCTTTGTTGGCCGCCCGCTCCACGCCCGCGATACCCCTTTGTCCGAAACGCCCTCGGGGCTCGAAAAGCCCTTCTGCAACAGATTCAAACAGGTTTCTCTACCGAATCAAGGGTAAATCTTGTGCGTCCGCCTATAAGACGCGCGCCGCAGCCCCTTGATCCGCTCGGCGGTAGAGTGACGACTTCGGGGCGTGGCGCAGCCTGGTTAGCGCGCTTGTCTGGGGGACAAGAGGTCCCCGGTTCGAATCCGGGCGCCCCGACTGGCGAGAAACCCTGCTTAGGCGGGGTTTTCGTTCTCTCAGCGGCCCATGAAGTGGGCGAGACTTTGATCGGAGCCGCTACACGGTCCGGAACATAGAAGGTGCAACCGCGCGACCTCGAAGCGGCGGCTCTCGTCGCGGCGATGGCGACGAGTACTGCTTCGGCGCCTTCGCAGTTGAGAAAACCTCAGCAGGACGCTCAGGAGAGTTGCGCGGGACAGTATCCGCGAACGTAGTGTGTTCCGACATAGCCCGAGGCGCTAGGAAGCCGCAGCTTCGCGACGCAGCCGGGTGGTCACTCCACGCACCCGCTCTTTGAGATCTGCCTTCCGCTGAGGGGAAAGTCGTCGCCAGTATCTGTAAGCCATGAATGCTAGCCAGAGCGGACCGAAGGGACGGAACAGACGCGGCAGAAACATCACGGCGTCAATTGGTCGCGCCGGTTTGTCTCTCGCCGTCGGTGGTGGCCGAAAGAAAACAGGCCGAGGGGAAGGAACAGCAAGGGCAGGAAAAGGACATGGCCGGCGCTCAGCACGAATACGATCACAGCAATCGCAAGGCCAATGGCAAGCACTCGCATCAACAGACCCCCCTCTAGACAGCGCCCAGCTGGGCTCCGTCTTCTACTGCCCGGCGTCGTCGGGACGAAACCCTAGATCCACCACCGCTTCGCATCGAGCTGGTACCCAGTTTGTTGCGGTCTTCGAGTCCTGGGAAGCTGGGCGTCGGATGCCGCCTGACATCTCCGCCAGCCTTGCACGACACGGCGAACTGTTGGATGATCTGGGCCGTCAAGTGGGGGGAGAAGGGAGTCTCTCTAATGAGAGGCACAACTGCGGCAATCCTCCTCGCCGTCCTTGCCCTGGTCGGGCTGGGTATTCCGGCGGGTGTCGGCGGCGTCTTCAGTGCATCGGCCGCACGACCAGTGGGGACCGACGCCAGTGAGGTGTCTCACTGGAACCGAGTCGCGGCAACGACGCTCGTCGCGTTCCCGGGGCCGAACGGCGGTGCGCCACCTGCATTCCAAATCAACATGGGCATGGTGCAGGGCGCCGTCTACGACGCGGTCAACGCGATCGGGCCGAAACAGCATCGGCCATATCTGCTCAGGGGGCGTGCGGGTGCGAAGGCCTCGATCGACGCTGCCGTCGCAACGGCCGCGTACGACGTGCTCTCAGAGCTCGTCTCGACTGCACCCGAAAGAGCTCCGTTCCCAGCTCGTGCGGGACTCCTGAATACGCTCTCCTCGGAGTACGCAGCATCGCTGAATGCGATCGACAATGACTCCTTCAAAGCGCAGGGCATACGGGTCGGGCACCGAGCGGCCGAAGCCATGCTCGACGCGAGAGAGGGCGACGGACGGTTCGGGCCCTCTCAGTGGGTGCCGAACTCCGCCGCCGGCCACTGGCAGCCGCAACTCAATGCGGCGGGGCAGCCGATTCTCGATCCGACCCCTTGGGTGGGCGGCGTGAAGCCGTTCCTCATCCAAAGCTCGTCGCAGTTCCGCAGCGCCCCACCGCCCGCGCTTGGCAGCGCGCAGTGGGCGGCTGAGTTCAACGACGTCAAGAGCCTCGGCAGAGCCACTGGCTCGACCCGGACTGACGAGCAGACGTACAGGGCCAAGTGGTGGCAAAGCCCACCCGTTCTGAGTTGGAACGAAGTCGCCCGGCAGCTCATCGCACGGAACGACCTCGACGCCGCCCACAGCGCGAGACTCCTCGCGCTGCAGAACCTGAGTGGGGCGGACGCTGCGATCAACTGCTGGAACGACAAGTACCACTTCGACTTCTGGCGGCCGTGGAACGCGATTCCACGAGCGTTGGAGGACGGAAACCCCGCCACGGATCCCGACCCGACCTGGGCGGCGCTCCTCACCGCGCCGTATCCCGAGTGGGTCTCGGGCCACAACTGCCTCGACGCCGCACACGTTGCCGTGCTGCGGATGTTCTTCGGCGATGCGATTCAAGGCGGCTTCCAGATCACGAGCACTTTCGTGAATCCCGGAGGCCCGCTGTGCGCACGTTTGACACGTTCTCGCAGCCACTCGCCGAGCTCATCGAGGCACGCATCTGGGCTGGCCTCCACTATCGCAGCGCGGACGTGCAGGGCCAGGCGCTCGGCCGGAACGTCGCCAACTACGGGGCCGCGAACTATTTCCAGCCAGTAGGCCACCACTGACCATTCGCAAGG